>NZ_JBHION010000019.1:0-22573 GCF_042195515.1 Bartonella sp. CB10SXKL
TTTAAATAAAATAACCCAAACATTTCCAATAAAATATTGTAACAAAAAATCCTATTTCAAGACATTATTGGTAAAATAAGAAGCGTATAAAAGTTTCTTGCTGGATAGCAGCGGCTTTCAGATTATAATACCCCTCCCCTCACAACGGTTGCAACTTTTCTTACATATCGCAATGATGTCATGTAAAAGGCTAAAGATTAGAGTACATATTCTATAATCACCATTGCATAAATATCTTACACGCTTTATGCTTTTCCATGGGAGCAAAAGGAAGATGTCCATGTCATCTAAACTGACGCGTAACCAAACATTGGTTTTAAATACTTTAAAAAATGCAAAAGGGCCTTTAAGTGCTTATGCGATTCTCAATAACTTACGCGAAGAAGGTTTTCGCGCACCTCTCCAAGTTTATCGTGCGTTAGAAAAACTCGTACAGTTAAAGTGTATTCATCGTCTTGAAAGTGTAAACGCCTTTATGGTCTGTTTACACCCTGAAAACTGTCAACATGAACTTACAACGTTTATAATTTGCGAAAACTGTGGCACAGTCAACGAAATACAAAATCAAACGATTGTATCAAGTTTAAAACAGATGGTTCAAGCGGTTGACTTCCAAGCACACAAAAGCACCCTAGAAGTACGAGGTCTTTGTAAAAAATGCGCAATAAAATAAGACATCTAACTTGAAAATAAGATCTCTAACTTGCAAGTTTATATATTTAGTATTATGTAGCAGGGATCGCCTTATTGTTGGAAAAGCTCTTATCGTCCGTGCATATATCACCCTACCCTAGAGTGAGAGGCTTATTATACTCGTTAGAACATAAATATTGAAAGTATAAAATCATGTCCGTATCTGAGATCATTTTTTCAACAAAAAATCTCGATAAAATGAAACGAAAAAAAGTAATCAAGGCTCCTCTTATAGTCTTTGCGCTTTTTGTACTTTGGTTTAGCTATAAGTGGACGACGCAATGGTGTTATATGCTGTCCACTGAAGATGCCTAAACTGTGGCACAGTCAACGAAATACAAAATCAAACGATTGTATCAAGTTTAAAACAGATGGTTCAAGCGGTTGGCTTCCAAGCACACAAAAGCACCCTAGAAGTACGAGGTCTTTGTAAAAAATGCGCAATAAAATAAGACATCTAACTTGAAAATAAGATCTCTAACTTGCAAGTTTATATATTTAGTATTATGTAGCAGGGATCGCCTTATTGTTGGAAAAGCTCTTATCGTCCGTGCATATATCACCCTACCCTAGAGTGAGAGGCTTATTATACTCGTTAGAACATAAATATTGAAAGTATAAAATCATGTCCGTATCTGAGACCATTTTTTCAACAAAAAATCTCGATAAAACGAAACGAAAAAAAGTAATCAAGGCTCTTCTTATCGTCTTTGCGCTTTTTGTACTTTGGTTTAGCTATAAGTGGACGACGCAATGGCGTTATATGCTGTCCACTGAAGATGCCTATGTGCAAGGAGATATAGCCGCTATTGCGACTAAATTAAATGGGTATATTGAAAAAATTGCCATTAAAGCCAACCAAGTTGTAAAAAAGGACGATGTTTTATTTTACCTAGACAATGGTGATTATAAAATAGCCTTGGATCAAACAGAAGCGCATCTTAACACACAGAAAAAAACACTTCTACGCATTGATGCGCAAATCACAGCCGCTCGTAGTTCTTTAGATGATGCAAAAGCACAAAAAGCAGCCGCTTCAGCCATAGCAACCAATGCACAACTCACCTTAAAACGTGTAACAGAACTGAAAGCCAATCGTTATGCTCCTCAATCCAATGTTGATGATGCCAAATCCGCTTATGAACAAGCCATTGCGAATGTTAACAGAGCGGATGCAAAAATGGCTTCAGCACGTGCAAATATCCGAGTGCTAGAAGCACAACGAAGTGAAACAGAAAGCGAAACAAAGAGTTTAGAGCTCTCGCGTAAAAAAGCACAACGTGATCTTGATTCGACCATTATACGAGCGCCATTTGATGGAGTTATAGGAAATTTAACAGCAAAAACGGGAGATTTTGTTGTAAATGGCCAACGTCTTGCGGCGTTAGTCCCCATACATGCACTTTATATTGAAGCAAACTATAAAGAAACACAGCTACAAGACATTCATACCGGACAAAAAGCTTATATTTCTGTTGATGCCTTCGAAGATGATGTTTTTACAGGAACAGTGCTTTCTATTTCGCCCGCAACAGGCGCTGTTTTTTCTCTTCTGCCTCCACAAAATGCTACCGGTAACTTTACAAAGATTGTCCAGCGCATTCCCGTACGTATTTCTATTCCAGAAGAAGTCTTAAAAACCGGACATATCCGAGCAGGAATGAGTGTTTCAGTGAAAATTGATACACGTACAAAGCCACAAGATAAAAGTCTCTTATAAAAAAAGTAGAAGATCTTACTATGACATCTTCCATACCAGAGCTCATACAGTCTCAAGAACGCATAGGAATGCGCAAAATTGTAGTTTTTATTGCTATGTCTTTTGGCATGTTTATGGCAATCTTAGATATCCAAATCGTTTCCTCTTCTTTAGCTGAAATTCAAGCGGGTCTTACAGCAAGCTCTGAAGAAATTTCATGGGTTCAAACCTCCTATCTCATCGCTGAAGTCATCATGTTGCCGCTTTCTGGATTTTTAGGAAGATTGCTTTCAACACGTGTTTTCTTCACCATATCAGCGATCGGGTTTACGATTACTTCTGTTCTTTGTGCAACAGCAACATCTATTGGAGAGATGATTTTGTATCGCGCACTACAAGGTTTTATTGGTGGAGGAATTATCCCAAGCGTTTTTGTCGCCTCTTATGTTCTTTTTCCTCCTTCCAAACGCCCAATTGTTACCCCTATTGTTGGACTAGTAGCAACATTGGCCCCCACCATTGGTCCAACCGTGGGAGGCTATATTTGTCATCTCTCATCATGGCATTGGCTCTTTCTCATCAATGTACCCTGCGGGATTATCATCTCAATTCTCGCTTGGAAATTAATTGATTTTGATAAAGCTGATCCCTCTTTAATGAAGAAGTTTGATTGGTTAGGATTCATTTCTATGGCTACTTTCTTGGGAACTTTAGAGTATATTCTAGAAGAAGGAGCACGTCATGATTGGCTGAGTGATACGCTGATTCGGGATTTGTTCATTACCATGATTCTTGCTGCAGCCTTATTCTTCTGGCGTGCTTTTACAGTAAAAGAACCCATTGTAGATCTCTCTACTTTTTCTAATTTTAATTTTTCAGCTGCATCCATTTTTTCCTTTTCATTGGGAATAGGCCTTTATGGACTCACGTACCTTTATCCTGTCTATTTAAGCCAAATCCGCCACTTTGATGCCCTCATGATTGGAGAAACATTGTTTCTTTCAGGATTCGTCATGTTATTAACTGCCCCGCTTGCTGGATTTCTTTCAGCACGAATGGATGCACGTTTAATGATGGCAATAGGACTTTTTGGTTTTGCAATAGGTATTTGGATGGCGAGCTCTATCACAGATAACTGGGATTTTTGGCAGCTTTTTTGGCCGCAAGTTTTCCGTGGTGCTTCTGTAATGTTATGTATGGTTCCTATTAATAATATTGCCTTGGGAACACTCCCACCAGAACGGATGCAAAATGCTTCTGGACTCTTTAATCTCACCCGGAATCTAGGTGGGGCTGTAGGGCTTGCCATTATCAACACTCTCATAACAAAACGCACAGACTTCCATCATGAACGAATAGCCGAAACTCTTAACTACGCAAACAGACAAGCAACTGAAATGCTTTCAAATCTTACTGTATTATTCAAAACAGAAACCTTTGATTCCTATACTCTGGCTCTTTCTCAATTGTTTGGTATGGTACGCATACAAGCAACCATTATGGCTATTAGTGATATTTTCTTTATCATAACCATCATTTTTGGTGTTTTGACATTTATGACCATGTTTCTCAAAAAAATACCACCTCTCATGGATTCACCACCAAATCACTAAGCTTAATTAAAATTGAGAAATATTTTTTATCCTTATCACTTTGCTCGTTTCCTATGCACTTTATCTTGTCTCAAGAGACAGTATAAATAAACATATGATTCTAAATGATTCTTCTGATAAAAATTCTTTTAATGCGGGCTCTTTCCGCACTTAAAAACAACTTCTCGCATACAAAAATTGTTCTAGATGATAATAAACAAAGAGCTTATCTAAAGTGCTCCACACCATAAAGATAAAGCAGCCATTTCTATAAGATTTTTGATTTATCACCATAGGGTAAAAACATTAAATCTCTCATCTATCTACCCCCTTTTTACGCTACTATCCTCATAAAAACTATTTTGTTAAGATTCTGTGCCTTCACTCTTTTGATTCTTACAAGAATATTCATAAAAGATTTATGATTCTTGTGATTTTTATTCACGCACATATTTCTCTTATAATGTGTAGGATAACGTTTTTTTGATTCTGAATGCAAAATTTTACATGAGAAAATCATTTTGTATTTGATCCTCTCATGCCAATTGCAAAACGATTTACCTTTATAGCAAAAAAGTAATGATATATTTTTTTCAAAAAAGCTGCTTTTAAACATGTAATTTTATTTTTTTACACTCTTTAAAAAAAGCTGATACTTACAATTTTGATTCTACTGCTACATATTTTTCTTTCTTAAGCCCCTTCTCTTTCAACAAGAGCTGAAATGGTATAAAATTTCTCAAAATATCTCTCTATTGAATCAATCAAAACCATTCCCTTGCACATAAAAAGCAAAGAAATAAAAACTGTTTAAGAAAAAAGTAAAATATCCAACCGTTTTTATGCAAGATTTATCAACGATATTGAAAACTGGAAAACTGTATGATGATAGCGACTTTAAAAGAACACAAGACAACTCAAAAATCCGGTTCCTTCAGTATTATAAAATAAGACACTATTTCAAAAAATGAGCTTAAAATATATTCTTACTCACTTAACTGAAATTATCAAAAATAAGAAACCAGCCCCATAAAGAAAAAGCCATATAATAAAATCGCAATACAACTCCCCAAAACTTTGTACCGCTAAATACCTTGGCACTGTCAAAACGGTATGCTCTTCTCAATGGCAGCTGCTGAAAAACGAAATAAACACTATCTTCAAGCGACTTTATGATGCTGAAAACGATTTGAAACTTCTCGTTCTCCACTAGGAACCAAAGTGCCATAACACCCAGAAAGATAATGTGGTATCAGTTCCAACGCTTGAAAGCGATGTTTTTCGTAAGGACCAGGCATTGCCAAATTTTCTGTTAAACTATTTGAAAAGCCAAAACGTTGATAAAATTCAAAATCCCCTACCAGCAAAATGGCGCCATATCCCAATTTTTTTGCTGTTTCAATTGCATGGCGGACTAAAATTGATCCTATTCCCATACCAGCACATTCAGACGCAACAGCCAAGGGGCCTAAAAGTAAAGCATGTTGTGTTTCATTTTTTTCTTTAGAAAAAGAAACATGCCAAAGACGGACACTTCCCACAAGCTCTCCAAGCACATTTTTAACCACAAAAGAGAGCCCTTGAGCAGCCAAACGACCACGACGTAAAACCTCTGATGATTTACGTTTACGTCCATACCCCATCATTGAATCAAGCAAATTTTCTCGATAAGGCTTATCGGCTTCTTGCTCCAATAAAAGTGTAAAACATGCCCCATCTTTTGTTTGAAAATTAATCATGTTCATCTCTATAACCGCCCTCTTACAGCGCCATGACGAGCATAGCAAAAAATCTAAAAAACTATAGTTAAAAGGAAATGTCAGATCACATATGATCGTAAAGGCTCAAAACCATTAAAAGCAACCGATGCGTAAGTTGTTGTGTAAGCACCCGTTCCATGAATCAATATTTCATCTCCTATCGTTAGGGATAGAGGAAGCGGATAAGGTGTTTTTTCATAGAGAACATCTGCCGAATCGCATGTCGGTCCAGCCAAAATACAAGGCTCCATCACCTTATCATCATGAGGTGTCTCAATAGGATAACGAATGGCTTCATCCATAGTCTCAGCAAGACCATTAAATTTCCCAATATCAAGATAAACCCATCGTACATTATCGTTATCAGCTTTTTTAGATATTAGAACAACTTCTGTACGAATAACACCAGCATTGCCAACCATCGCACGTCCTGGCTCAATAATCGTCTCAGGGATACGATTACCAAAATGCTTTTTCAATGAATCAAAAACTGCTGTACCATAAGCTTGTTCTGTAGGGACATCTTTCAAATAACGCGTTGGAAAACCGCCCCCCATATTCACCAACCTTAGTGAAATGCCTTCTTGTTCCAAACGCTTAAAAACTGTAGAAGCATCCGATAAAGCACGATCCCACGCACTCAAATCAACCTGCTGAGATCCAACATGAAAAGAAACACCATAGGCTTGCAAACCCAATTGGTGTGCCCGTCTTAGAACATCAACCGCCATATCTGGAACACAACCAAATTTGCGTGACAATGGCCACTCTGCACCTTTGCCATCGGTAAGAACACGGCAAAAAACACGTGCTCCTGGAGCAACACGCGCAATTTTTTCCACTTCTTCAACACAATCAACAGCATAAAGTGAAACTCCCAATGCATATGCTCGTGCAATATCACGCTCTTTTTTAATCGTATTTCCAAAAGAAATACGCTCTGACGTTGCTCCTGCTTTTAAAGCCATTTCAATTTCTGCAACAGAAGCCGCATCAAAAGAAGATCCTAAAGAACTTAGCAAACGCAAGATTTCAGGAGCTGGATTTGCCTTTATTGCGTAAAAAATACGAGACTGCGGCAGAGCTTTTTCAAAATTTAAATAGTTATCACGAACAACATCAAGGTCAACAATTAAGCATGGACCTTCAGAACGATGTGTTGCAAGAAAATCGCGAATACGTTGCGTTGCCATCTGCAATTCTCCTTGAGGGAACGCTCCCCCACTCTATGCTTAGACAGCCAAAGCTGCCAAAAGCTAAAGGACAAAAAACACACAACAACCATCCCCATTCTGATTACAAAAAACCAGAAATTAGCATTGCATGCTGCGAAAGAACAGCGCGAAACCGCGTTATTCTATTTTATATGCCTTTTTGATTGGAGTTGAGAAAACCACTTCCGCACTGAAGGCAATGAGGTGTGCCTCTATAGTTATCCCAGCATTTAAAAGCTGGAAGACACCAGAAAGGCCCGCACCGTCGTTGCTTCAAGATGTCCTCATTCTTGCAATTGGCTGTAAGAATGACTGGAGCGGTTAGTTCCAGGTACCGTACCGGTTAATCTCACCATTTGAGAACCAGCGGACACCCACAGGCACGTGCGACTTTGGGCAAGGCATCCTATAAAACGAATTCTTTCTCATTTCAATCATTTTTTTAATTTTAAACATTTTTTAATTCTTAAAGATAAAATGATGCGAAAAAACAACACTCTCCCCCACCAAACAAGGTCATTCATCCACTTTCATGGGATCACTCCCCTCATGTAAAACAGAATACCCCAAACGGAATATAGTTGGGTTGTATCTTCACGTACTTTCTTTAAAGAAACATTTCTTAAAGTGCTCGAGCCAACTTCACACCAGCGCCCATAAATGATAGAATAGTACCCCCAATAAAATAATATAAAATCTATTGAACCCACTATTTTTAGGCTTCATAAAAGAGCAAGCTGATCATCATCACACACTAAGCCCCCAATGTTGTGACAGCCCTTGACATTTGAGACGATTAATAAGAGGCACGTCCTTCTTGTATTGTTTTACTCCACGTGACTTTCCCCGCTTGTAACGTGGAAGAGATATGGTTTTTATTGATTCAACCATAGAAACAGGCTTGGAATGAGAGAATCCTGACGATATTTAGATCTCTTATTCAAGATGTAAATAGCCAATTATTATAAATCAATGTGCTAAATTGTTCGTAAATGACTTTTCTATTTTAAAATGAAAAGTATTTGAAATACTCAATCCTATAAAGTCAAAGAAAGTAAACAATCTATAATGATTACTTATAAGTCAAATAATTTAACATAAACAAAAAGACCGAATAATATCCGGTCTTATAAAATATTTTTCTACTAATATTAAAAAACTCTTCTCTCTTAAATTTAAGAGAAAAACGCTACAATTTAAAGCCCTACACTGCGATATCCTTATGTCCCTTGATGAGAATCAATTGCACGCAACTTCAACAATTGAAACTGCCTATGGCGCTCACGAAAGCGCTCTCTATCGGCTTCACTACGCGTGTTATAACAAGCATCACAGGAAACACCTTCCTCATAATGAGGCGATAGTTTGCTTTCAGCATTAAGAGGAGAACGACACGCGCGACATAATTCGCGTCCACATTCTTCAAGACCATGATGAACAGAAACACGCTCATCAAAAACAAAACACTCACCCCACCATAAACTTTTCTCTTTTGGAATTTTTTCTAAATATTTGAGAATACCTCCTTTTAGATGGTAGACTTGCTCATAACCAAGATCACGAACATAAGCTGTTGATTTTTCACACCGAATACCACCTGTACAAAACATGGCAATTTTCTTTTTTTTCTTTAACTCAGCCTCATGTTTACGCACCCATTCAGGAAATTCGCGAAATGTTTTAATCTGCGGATCAATCGCTCCTTGAAAACTCCCTATTGCATATTCATAATCATTACGCGTATCGATCAAAATTGTCTCTTCATCTTGAATAAGAGCATTCCAATCTTCAGGATCCACATAAGTACCAACAATTTTTAGCGGATCAACCCCTTCAACCCCCATTGTTACAATCTCTTTTTTCAACCGCACTTTCATGCGATGAAAAGGCATTTTTGATGCCCATGAATATTTAATCTCCGGCGTTTGAAACGCTGGTTCAGCCATAATAAAGTCCACCAATGCCTCAATTGCCGCACAAGAACCAGCAACTGTTCCATTAATTCCCTCTTGTGCTAAAAGCAGAGTGCCTTTGATATCCTTTGCTTGACATAATTCCTGCAAAGGTTTTTGTAATTGATGATAATGTTTCAAATCTGCAAAGCAATAAAGTGCAGCAACTTTAAAATTCTTTTCCATGTGTTTTGCCATAACGCGCGTTTCATTCAATTTCAAGATTTATTCATGTACTCTTTAACATATTGTGCTTAATCAAACGATACAAACAATATCATCTCCAAGAAGAAAAAATATCATGTGCCAAAAAAGAGAAAAGCTTTTATTATATCTCCAAGGACAAACTGTTATACCTGTTTTGCTCATTGACAATCTACAAAGTGCTGTACCCTTAACACGCGCTCTTGTCAAAGGTGGATTAAAAACAATTGAGATCACCTTGCGAACACCAAATGCCCTCAAAGCAATTCAGAAAATTACACAAGAAGTCCCTGAAGCAATTGTTGGAGCCGGCACAATTCTCAACACAACACATTACGAAAAAGCCGAACAAGCTGGAGCCAAGTTTATTGTAAGCCCCGGATTATCCAATGAACTAATCAATTGTGCAAAAAATAGTGAAATTCCCCTTCTTCCCGCTGCAATGACCCCAAGTGAACTCATGCAAGCATTAAACAAAGGCTATTCATATCTTAAATTTTTCCCTGCTGAAGCTGCTGGAGGTATTTCCTTCATTGAAGCTTTAGCATCTCCCTTCTCTGATATCCGGTTTTGCCCAACAGGCGGTATTACACAAAAAAGTGCAACACAATGGCTCCAACTGCCCAATGTCTTCTGCGTTGGTGGTTCTTGGATAGCGCCCCAACAACTCATTGCAATAAGTGATTGGGATTCGATTACTGCATTAGCATATACCGCATCACAACTTCCCTCTCCCTCAAAAAAAGCTCTTTCTACAATATAATATAAAGTGCAAGAATATCAGCCCCTTCAACAAGACCAAAGCTTTCACACATCCTTACGCAATCTTTTAACATTGCCATGGAACCACAAATCATCACCCGATCTTCATCGAGATGAATTTTGGGGAGTGCTATTGTTTCAAAAAAGCTCCCACTCTCCATAACAGTCGTAATACGCCCCATATGCTCAGAAAGCTCACAAGTAGTCATAGGATAAAATTTCAACTGTTGTGCATATGCCCCAATGAATGAATCTTGTTGCAAAGAGAAAACAAGATCTTTTGCACAAATTAACTCATTCTTTTCGCGCGTTATTTAAATAAGAACAACTTCTGAAAATTTTTCATAAGTGTCAGAATCACGAATAAAGCTTGCAAAAGGAAAAACCCCGTACCGGTTTGAAAGAAGATAAAGCACCAATTTTCCCACCTAATTACTCCACAAAAGCGCGCTCTACAACATAAGTAGCAGGAGCATTATTGGCCCCTTCAACAAGACCAAAGCTTTCACACATCCTTGCGCAATCTTTTAACATTGCCATGGAACCACAAATCATCACCCGATCTTCATCAGGATGAATTTTAGGAAGGCCAGTTGTTTCAAAAAAGTCCCCACTTTCCATAACAGTCGTAATACGCCCCATATGCTCAGAAGATTCACGAGTAGTCATAGGATAAAATCTCAACTGTTGTGCATACTCTCCAATGAGTGGATCTTGTTGCAAAGAGGAAACAAGATCTTTTGCATAAATTAACTCATTCTTTTCGCGCGTTGTTTGAATAAGGACAACTTCTGCAAACTTTTCATAAGTTTCAGGATCACGAATAAGGCTTGCAAAAGGAGCAATTCCCGTCCCAGTTGAAAGAAGATAAAGACGTTTTCCAGGAATAAGAGCATCAAGAACCAGCGTTCCTGTAGATTTTTTACGCATGAGAACTGTATCACCAATTTTAATTTTTTGGAGATGCTCGGTTAAAGGTCCCCCTGGAACTTTTATCGAAAAAAACTCAAGCTGTTCATCCCAAAAGGGGCTTGCAATCGAATAAGCGCGATAAATCGGCTTTTCTGCATTTGGCAAACCGATCATAACAAACTCACCCGAACGAAAACGAAAACTTTCCGGACGATTCAGACGGAATTTAAATAACCGATCTGTGTAGTGACAAACCTCTTGGACAGTAAGGGCGAACACATTCTCAGGAATCGGAAAATTTGCAACGCTGCTGATGCTTGACGGAACATTGGTAGCAGACGTATTCATACTCTTCCCTATATTTTATTGAACGTTAAATTTCGAATCCTTGACGTGATATAGTACTTGCACAACCATCTGCCAACAATTTTCTTAAAACAAAAGCCTCAAGGTTAACACTTTTATGTCAAAATTAAATAAATGAATCTAGCGCGCTCTATCAGCGATAAAATTGATTTCACTTAAAACCAATCAAAGACTAGAAAGTAAATATTGGATACCCAATCCATCTTGAAAATAAATAATATCCAAATCAACGGGTTTCCTAAGTCAACAGTTTTTAATGTATCAGAAAATGTTTACACACTGTTTTCCATTTAACAAAAATAATTTTAAGTGCATAAGACGACATCCAAAATTGCACAGATAAGTGATCTTTCCCCTCATGGTAAAAAACTTGTAATGCATTGATTTAACGTGGTTAATTTAATCATTTTATCTTCTCTGAATAAGCAGCCAGTGCAATATTTAATCAAAACAATCGCACCAGCAACAACAGCCTAATATTGCACTCTTCAAAATGATACAATACAATAAACTATGTTTATTTTTTATATGCCTAAACTAGGGAAAATAAGTAAAAAGTTTATGTTTTACAAATTATTAGAAGATACCATGTTGATAACAACACAAATAAAACTAAAGTATCTCTTATATCCAAAGTAGCATTTTACATAAAAAACGACTTTAATGGCAGTATAGGATTCTTATGATTTTGACCATAGAAAATAGTGCCTTTCCCTATATCGTAAAGAACCTCAATGAAATAACCAAAAAACCCCGTATTTCACGAACACAGATAAGCTTTTAAAATGAAAAAATCCGTTAATGATGAAATAGATACATCACTCTATGCAGCTGTAGCAACCGTCGATGTCAGTGCCATTGTTGCCAATTATATCACTTTAGCCAAACGTGTAGCTCCAACGCAATGTTCAGCAGTTGTAAAGGCAAACGCCTATGGATTAGGAGCTCACAAAATTGCTCCTGCCCTTTATCAAGCTGGTTGTCGCACTTTTTTTGTCGCCCAAATCATAGAAGCACTCCAATTAAAAAGCATTTTACCATCAAATGTCACGATTTCCCTTCTGAATGGACTTCCACACTTAGCAGAAGAGTTTGTCGCACAATCTGGTATTGTTCCTGTTCTAAACTCTTGGAATGCCATTGAAAATTGGCAAAAAATTTGTCAAAAAAAAGATAAAAAATTTCCAGCAATTGTTCAAATCGATACCCATATGAACCGATTAGGACTTAATCAAAAAGAATTACAAAAACTCATCAAACACCCTACAATTTTCGAAAAAGCAGAAATAAAATATATTCTTAGTCACCTTTCTAACGGAGAAGATGATACCCATCCATCAAATTATGCCCAATTGACTGCTTTCAAAACGATCCTTGCGCAATTGCCTGCTTGCAAAGTTTCCTTTGCCAATTCTGGAGGTATCTTTCTAGGATCAGATTTTTATTTTGATCTTGTTCGTCCCGGTATTGCACTTTACGGAATCGCCCCCCAAGAAAAACACACATCCCTTCTAAAACCTGTTTTAAGACTTGAAGCCCAAGTCATTCAAAGCCGCGTTGTTGATATAGGAGCACCTATTGGTTATGGAGAAAGCTTTATAACCAACAGACCAAGCACTCTTGCAACCATTTCTATAGGCTACGCAGACGGCTGGCTCCGTGCTCTTTCGAATAAAGGAACAGTTTATTTCAACGGGCACAAACTTCCCATGGTTGGGCGGGTTTCTATGGATTCCATTATTGTAGATACGACCGATCTTGAACAAAAACCTCAAACAGGTGACTGGGTAGAACTCATTGGGCCCCATCAAACACTTGAAAAAGTATCTATAGATGCCGATACCCTTCCCAATGAAATTCTAACATCTCTTGGCTCCCGCTATAAATACATTTACACATAAAAACTCTTAAAAAAAAATAAATTGATAAAAATCATCCTTTTAGAAAATTGAGGGGCTTTTACAAAAGATTTTACAACAATCAACCACATAGAATGGTCATAGACACCGTGCATTCACAGAAATCTCAAAACAGACAAGTTGATGGACTGTTTTATGGAAGTAGCTTTCACCCAAAATACAAAAACTTAGCCTTTCCCCATAAATTGACAAAAAAGCATCTACTACAAAGTTTTTAAAATTAATTTCCCAATTAAAATCATTCGCTTGCATACCACAAGCTGGATTATGTGTAGATAAAAATGATTTAAGAAAGGAATAATACCTCTTATGAACCATAGTGCCAAGGGCTATAAACATTAGGCGCTGGAAAAGTGTATGATAGTGCCCAGCTTACTCCGTTATGAAGCGTAAAGATTGGGGGGGGGATCAATGGATTTACCCTTACACCATTCACGAGCGCCGTCGCGAAATGGGATTGGGAGCGAAGTGTCTCTTTAAAACAAACACGTGAATTAACAACTCAAGTATATTCTTTTTGGAGCGTTCTGTTTTACATGAGGATCATTCCCCCACTAAAGAACACAATAAATATAAAGTATGGAGCAATGTGTAATCCCCATTATTAAAAAAATATTACTTTAAATGCTTTTGAAAGCCGCAAAGCTGAATTAAGAGGAGATGACAAACTGAGGATTGATTTTCACCTTTACGGCTTTACATTTTCCCAAAATTAGATTGTCTTCCAGTTTCAAAGGTTACGTCAACAGAAATACACAATCCCCCCGCCCTCATCTGACAGACAAAAGCAGGAACGACTCATAAAGCTCTTTTTTTCTCAATCTCTGACTTAAAACATGTCGCTGCGTTAAGTTTGGATGTTGATTTACAGGCAACAGCGAAAGAACACGGGCTCTTAGAAAAACAGCGCCGTAAAGTCACAAACTGACCTGCAATGAAGTGGAAAGATGTGCCGGCTTTTATAAGACCCCTTGTAAAAAAAAACATAATACATTTGACTTTGCGTTTGCTCATTCTAACAGGTGTTCTTACATATTTTTTCATCATATTTACAAAAAGCAGATTAAAGAGCAATATTTAGACAATTCTTGACTCGAAAAGATGCAACAACAGAGTTTCGCGTGTCTTTATCATCAAAAAAATTAAATTTGATTTTATTCTTTCTACAACCGGTCGTCGTCACCTTAGTGAGAAGTAGTACGTCACAACACATGCAACAGACGTGACCCTATCCTCATAGGTTTCACTCTCGTTTACATGAATTAGCTGGCTAGACCGATGCCGACTAGTCACTAAAACCATGTCATACGGTAGAAGACAAAGGAGAGCATGCCTATTGCCGACAAAACACAGCTTTTTTGTCGACTTTTTCGATTTTGCTCATGTTGTAAAAAAACAATGCAAAATTCTAGAAAATAGACAAATAACGCCATCATGATCAACAAGTAAAAAACCCACACAAAATGTGTGGGCTTTTTTTGTTTATGCAAATAAATAAATTAAATACATATTTGTTATTTAATAGGTATTTCCCAATGGCGGGCACGAACAAATGAGCATTCTGTCTCCCGCAACATTATCAATACGCGATACAGGAGGCCAATATTTATTGGCTGGATCAAGAGAAATGTTGGGAAAAACAGCTTCTTGTCGCGAATAGGGTCGTGCCCAAGCATCATCTAAAGTATCTGCCACTGTATGAGGGGCATTCACCAATGGATTATTGTCTTTTGGCCAAACCCCGCTACCAACTTTCTTAGCTTCTTCAGCAATAGAGAGTAAAGCATCACAAAAACGATCAATCTCTGCTTTTGGTTCTGATTCCGTTGGCTCAATCATCAAAGTTCCCGGAACAGGGAACGACATCGTGGGCGCATGAAATCCATAATCAATGAGACGTTTTGCAATATCATCAACACTCACCCCATACTGCTCTTTCAACACGCGTGTATCCACAATACATTCGTGCGCAACACGTCCATGCTTGCCCCGATAAAGAATGGAATAAGCGGCTGAAAGACGTGCCGCAATATAATTGGCATTTAAAATGGCTATTTGTGTTGCATATTTTAAGCCATCAGCCCCCATCATTCGAATATACATCCATGTAATTGCAAGAATAGATGCACTTCCATAAGGAGCAGCAGAAACCGCATGTGTTGTCCCATCCTGTTCATGACCTGGTAAGAATGGTTTGAGATGCGCTGCAACTCCAATTGGTCCCATACCAGGACCACCACCACCATGAGGAATGGCAAATGTTTTATGAAGATTCATATGACAAACATCAGCGCCAATATCCGCAGGACGAGCAAGACCCACAAGGGCATTGAGATTAGCACCATCAAAATAAACTTGTCCGCCATTTTCATGAATAATAGAACAAATTTCCTTAATGCTTTCCTCGTAAACACCATGGGTTGAAGGATAAGTAATCATGAGAGCAGCCAATTTATCTTTATGCAATTGCGCTTTCATTTTGAGATCGTCTACATCAACATCACCATCGCTTAAACATTTTACCACAACGACTTCCATCCCTGCCATATGGGCCGAAGCTGGATTGGTACCATGCGCAGATGCAGGAATAAGACAAACTGTACGTTGATGTTCTCCCCGTGATTGGTAATATCGTCGGATAGCCAAAAGCCCAGCATATTCACCTTGAGCACCAGAATTTGGCTGAAAAGAAACTTGCGCAAATCCTGTAATTTCGCACAACCACGCATTTAACTGGTTAATCATCTCCAAATATCCCGCTGCATCCTCTTGTGAAACAAAGGGGTGTATATTGGCCATGCTCGCCCAACTTACAGGCATTAGTTCAGCCGCGGCATTAAGCTTCATTGTACAAGAACCAAGAGGGATCATAGCACGGTCCAGCGCCAAATCCTTATCCGCCAAACGACGCAAAAAGCGCATCATATCTGTCTCTGAATGAACAGCATGAAAAAAAGGCTGAGAAAGAAAAGCAGCATCCCGTTTTTTTCCAAAAAGTCGTGGAGAAACCTGATCGCCTAATTGTGCCCCAAAAAGCTGCGCTAAAGCACCAGCATCTTCTTCTGTCGATAATTCATCAAAATTGATTGCAATAGTGTCATCATCGAGAACACGAATAAGGCGTCCACCTATTTTGGCTTGATGCGCAATCTCTCGCGCTTTTCCCTTAACAGAAATACTCACACAATCAAAAAAGCTTTTCCCTTCAACATGAACCCCTGCTGCTTCTAAACCAGCAACAAAACGACATGTTAAATGATGAATTCGCTGCGCAATTTCTTGTAAACCTTTTGGCCCATGCCAAACAGCATAAGCGGTTGCCATATTAGCCAATAAAGCCTGCGCTGTACAAATATTTGACGTCGCTTTATCGCGCCGAATATGTTGTTCGCGTGTTTGCAAAGCTAAACGAAAACCAACACGCCCTCTCGTATCCACGGATTGACCAACAATACGCCCTGGAATAAGCCGCGTTAATGCATCACTCACGGCAAGGTAACCAGCATGTGGACCACCAAATCCCATTGGAACGCCATAACGCTGCATAGAGCCAACAACGATATCTGCCCCCCATTGAGCCGGTGGCTCCATAAGGGTAAGCGCTAAAGGATCAGCCACAACGATAACTAAAGCTCCCTTTTCCTTTGCCTCTTTTATGATCTCACTGTAATCATGAAAAGAGCCTTTTGTATCTGGCCAAGATAAAACAATTGCTGCTGTATCAGAAGCAATTTCGCCATTTTGGCTAATCTGAATCCCTTGTGTTTCAGCACGCGTTTGCGCAACACTCAAAGTCTGAGGATGTAAAAGACTCTGAAGAGAAATTTTTGTTTTTTTCTCACGGAAAAAGCGAAAAGCAAGGGCATTGGCTTCAGCTAAAGCAGTTGCTTCATCAAGAAGAGAAGCAGCAGCAACAGGCAAACCTGTTAGTTCACTAACCAATGTCTGAAAATAAAACAAAAGTTCTAAACGACCCTGGCTAATTTCTGCTTGATAAGGCGTATAAGCAGTATACCAAGCCGGATTTTCAAACAGATTTCGTAAAATAACCGGAGGCACAT
The DNA here is from genome assembly GCF_042195515.1 of Bartonella sp. CB10SXKL. Lineage (NCBI taxonomy): Bacteria > Pseudomonadati > Pseudomonadota > Alphaproteobacteria > Hyphomicrobiales > Bartonellaceae > Bartonella > Bartonella sp. CB10SXKL. The sequence goes on from NZ_JBHION010000019.1 coordinate 17,135, forward strand.
AAGTTCCATGATATCCTTGTCCAATAAAACTTTTGTGCACATGGTTACGCTCCATCATCTTGGAGAGTTCTTCCAAGGCTTGTCCTTCACTAGCAGCCTCTGGAAGATTCAATGAACGTCCCAAGTGGATAGAGTGTGGAACAGCTTGAGAAATGAGTGTATCAACACAATCAAGCTCTAAAACATCAAGCATTTTTTGTGTTTCATCAGGACGCAGCCCAATATGTCGAGAAGAAAAAGAACGCTCGATCATGCCACTCATCCAATCAAAGCCTTATAAGCATCTTTATCTAACAACCCTTCCAGTTGTGTCTCATCCTGCAATGTCATTTTCCATAACCAGCCTTCTGTTTCGGATTTCTGATTCACCAGTTCAGGATTATCAGCCAAGGCTTCATTTATTTCGACCACTTCACCATCAAGAGGAGCATAAACATCTGAAGCCGCCTTCACTGATTCCACAACAGCCGCCGCCTCTCCTTTGGAAAGTTTTGTTCCACTTTGTGGTAAATCAACAAAAACCAAATCCCCTAATTGCTCTTGCGCATAATGCGTAACCCCAACAGTCACCACTTGCCCTTCAACGCTAAGCCATTCATGGTCTTGTGTAAAATAAGTTTTAGACATAAAAAATCATCCTTTAAAATAACGTTGTTCAACAAAGGGAAGTGAATGAACTGATAGTACAATCTTTTTGCCTCGCAGTTCTGTAAAGACTTGTGTCCCTTCAACTTTAAAATCAACAGGAACATAACCCATCGCGACAGGACCATCAAAAGAAGGACCAAAACCACCTGATGTTACAACGCCAATCTCATTACCTTGATCATCAAGAAGTACCGCACCGGCACGAATAGGTTGACGCGTTTGCGGTTTTAATCCAACACGACAACGAGCAGGTCCTTTTTGCAGTGCTTCAAGAAAAGCTTTTGCACCATAAAATTGTGCTTTTTCTCGAACACTTTTAGGAACAGCCCATATTAGAGCCGCATCAATAGGTGTCGTATCAGGGGTAATATCATTTCCATGCAAACACAGCCCTGCTTCCAACCGCAAGCTATCGCGTGCTGCAAGTCCAATCCACTCAACACGAGAATCACTCAGCAATTTTTCAGCCAACATATGCGCATGCCCTATAGGCAAAGCAATTTCAAAACCATCCTCTCCCGTATAACCAGAACGCGTTATAAACCAATCCTGCTGTGGTTCGAATCCTTGCATAAAGAACAATTCATTCCCTGGTAAATCGGCATCAGCAAGAACAGCTGCCGCTTCAGGACCTTGAAGAGCAAGCAATACCCTTTCAAGGGCAATCACTTGACATTCAAAATCAACCGCACGCTTTTCCAATTCTACGAAATCAGCCTGTGCATTCCCAGCATTGGCGACCAACATAAAACGGCCCTCTTCCAAACGGGTAATGATAAGATCATCAAGAATACCAGCCTGCTCATTAAGCAAATAATTATACCGTGAATGCCCAATCTTTAAAGCTGCTGCATCAATGGGAAAAGCATAGGACAAAAATTCCACGGCTTGTGCCCCTTCAACCGCAATCAATTTCATATGAGAAATATCAAAAAGTCCTGCATGTGCACGCGTATGAAGATGTTCTTTCAAAACGCCAAGAGGATAAGTTAAAGGCATGTTCCAGCCCGCAAAAGCACCAAATTTTGCTCCTGCTTTTTCATGCAAATCATATAAAGGAAGTGTTTTTAAAAAAGATGTTTCTTGTGTTGTGCCCATAATAACTCCAAAGCTGCGCTAACGCCCACAGAATATGGCCGTCTCTGCCCCCTCTGTCATCAACCTGAGAGACTCGCGAAAAGATTTTTCGCTTACACCTTCGGCGCGGGTTCTCCCGACTTTCCAGATCTGCCTTCTTCCTTTTACGGTCCTTAAAGCCTGAGAGATTATGGGCTATTTCCCCTTCGGCGGCAATGCGAAAATTTGCAATCTGCACTCTCCCGCAAAAGAATGAAAGAAACAATAACGCTCTTTCCAGCATATTTAAACCTATAGCCTATCTTTATCACACTGTCATTAGTAAAGTGATGAAAATGTTCTCATTTTAAAACTTGCATAAGCTACTTCAAAAGATTTATAATAGTGTCCTTTTGAACCTTACAAAAATTGCAAGGAACACATTTTAGGAAATTTAAGACAAAAATCAAAAGCTATAAACAAAAATACCTCTTGAAAATCATGCAAAACGTCACACACTAAAAAGATCGCAAAGCAATATTCTTTCGCGCGCAGTTCAACCTTAAAGATAGGGTTTCATATTCTTTATTTAGAATTAAGGACTTCAAGTATTTTATAAGTATGATTTTAATGCACAAGAAGTGGTTTTTCTGCTTTACTCCATAGTGTCATAAATTGCGACTATCTACAGACTAAAACTACCGAACAAAGGTGACAAAATACTCATGAAAGCTGGTAATATCTCTTACAATTGCGAAAATGATCTTCCAAAGCAAATTGCTCTTTTTCCTTTAGAAGGTGCACTCTTACTACCCGGTGGTTTTTTATCACTCAACATTTTTGAACCAGAATCACTTGAAATGATTGAAAACGTTATGGTAACTGATCGTCTATTGGGCATTATTCAACCACTTTCATCGGATACAGACCGCTTCTCTACACAACTTTATAAAACAGGCTGTATAGGGCGCATTACAAACTACAGTGAAACAGGAAATGGACAACTGTTCATTATCTTACAAGGTGTTTGCCGCTTCACCTTAGAACAAGAATTGACAAACACAAAATCCTATCGAACAGCTCTCATCCAATCAAACATAAAAGACTTGCAAGAATTTGATATTGAAGAAAACATTAACCGAGAGAACTTACTCGACGTTGTAGAAAAATATCTAACCATACATGAAATGGAATATAATTGGAGCAGTATCATAGAAGCCCCTACACCTATATTGGTTAATGCTTTTTCAGCCCTTATCCCCTTTACACCAGCAGAAAAACAAGCTCTCCTTGAAGCTCCAGATATCGAAAGCCGTGCCCAAACTCTTCTTGCATTAACAGAGCGCTCACTCATGAAACAAACAAGAACAGATTACCGCTTAAACTAATGAATGTCCCAACATGAAAAAAATGACCACAGATCCCAAAATGCTCGAATTGCTCGTCTGCCCAATAACGAAAGGCACTCTCTCTTTCAACCGAAAAACACAAGAACTCATTTCTCTCAAAGCCAAACTTGCCTATCCTATTCGTGATGGCGTTCCCATTATGCTTGCTTCAGAAGCGCGCCCTTTGCAAAACAATGAAGAAATAACGCATAAAAAATAAAAAACCCTCATGCAATTTTCCTCTACAAGCCCACTGCTATCAATCCTCTATCAATATGATATCTCAATATCTACGATTTCTGAAAAAAGAGTTTTACAATAAAGATATTTATATCGCTTTACACCTTGTAACAAAAGCCAAAAATATCATCAGATTTATCTCATTCCAGCCTGTTCATACTGAAGCAATCAAAACCATTCGCTTGCACCACACAAGCATCTGAACAAAAACAATTAAAAAAGGGAATAAAAATGGCTCTTATGAACTTCTTAAAAGCAAGAATTATAATAACATTTTGAACCAACTCAGGTAAATGAAATTTATTTATTAAATATAAAATTGTTATATTTCATGAACTTTACGTTATACCCTTCACGAGCAACATGTTTGAGATACCTCGATTTAAGATGAAGAAAAACGATAAGCTGTATCATCTTATGTATACCATATCGGGACAAGAATATTTATCTGTTTGTTTACTTTTCAAAGCGGGGAAACAGCCTAATTTTGTGGAGAAAACATAAAATCGTAAAGGAGAAAATCACCCCATTACCTTGCCATCACCCTTTAATTTCGCTTTACAATTTTTACAAGTATCTAAAGTATCTCAAGCAATATTTTTATGTATAATATACGCATTAATTACGTGAAAACTTGAAAAAACAAACAAGAAACACTGTTGTAATTTCAATTGACGATTGAAAGTAATTGCCTTATGAAGGAGGCTTGTGTTTTTGGTTGTATACGCGACAATCAAATAGGGTCTGGAAGCCCGAAAAACTCAAACTAGAAATAAAACCGCTTTTGCGGATATCCCGGAATTTCCGGGGGCTCTTGTTATGTCCAAGTGCTTTCAGCACTAAAAGCAAGGGGCTGTTTTGAGTCAGCACTTCCAGACCCCGGAAACACTTATTCCATAAAAACATAATAAATTCAGTGTGTTATATGCAATTATTTTATAAGAATCCACACTTTTATACGTGATTCATTTGACCATTTTTTATATAAGATTGCCATGTATGAATAGACCATAAAAAGCAAATCATGATGCAAATATTATAACGCATGTGTGTATTCAAATGAAATGAAAAGCCGATATCATTCATAACAGTTTATAAATTTTATGATACGTTTTTATCACAGCACAAATCACATTGTTAAAAATTTAGTCGTTTGGAATATCGATAACATACGTTTAAAGATCACATCTTGTTTTAATAATTGGATTGTTAATCGCATGATAAAAACAAAATTATTGGTTCCCAAAATTGGGAAGCAAAAATCTATATCCCTTATAGCAATATTTTATTACCTATTTGAGGATAATCGTTTGAAACTGTTATAAGGTAAATTGTATCAAAAGATACGTATTTATAGAAAATAGAGATCATATAGTTTTCCCCAAAATTGGGAAAAACCTTAAAATGGCATTAAAGCAATTAACTGTTTGAAGCATTCATAAGCTTATAGGTTTAATTCATAAAGATTGCACAAAGGATTTAAAGACAAGATTGATTTTATAACCACGGTATTTTTTACCGAGGTAGAAAATAAAGGTCATGAAATTTAAAACATTATATCTTATGAAATCAAAAGCTTTTTAATGAATATAGTGCATAGCTAGTTTTGAAGAACGCAACTGTATTCGCTTCCACAAAAAAATGGAAGCGAACAATGCCATGGCAGTAGAATTACTATCTACTTTAGACTTGATACTAAGAAACGTTTTAAAAGTTATAGTTTAAAAATACGCTTATGAGACCCTTTCTAAATGAACGTTTAAACGTTTGAAACTGATGTTTATAACAGTTTTTAAAGCCTTGCATTTGATAAAAGCGGTTGTTTGTTGTCTTTATGAGAGATTGTTTTAAAAACCAATGCTTGTAAATGTAAAAACCGTTTTGTTAAAGCTACCGAGCATTTTGATTTGTTTGATACGTTTAATAGCCATAACAAGCGTTTTATAGGTTCTCTCATTCAAATGAGTGATTAAAGATCATACGCATCATTTACATTCCTTTTGATAAGTTTTCATATCTCTCATAGAGCGCTTGCAATATGATACGTTTTGTATATATGCATTCATTACTCCATTGTGGATGATTATTTTTTATCATTATAATCGTT
>NZ_JBHION010000020.1:0-18211 GCF_042195515.1 Bartonella sp. CB10SXKL
CATAGGTTGCACAAAAGAATGGTCCTCTGGAACAATTGGTACAGAAGGACGTGCAGGTTCAACAGGGGCAGAAGGAGTGGGGACAAAATCTGGAGATGAAGGAGATACCGGAACAGAAGACGGTGATAGAAACTCTATGAAATGATTATTAGATGGAATTTTCTAGGAAAAAAACTGCAGTTTAGAAGGCTGCTAGTAGGCAACCTTGCTCTTTAGAGAGGGAAATCAAAAAATTTTATTTAGGAAAATAGTGTTGAATTCCATTCTTCTGATCGTAGGAATAAATCGTTGTTTTAATGATGATATCAGCTATTTTTTGCCGAATTTTTAAGAAAAATGCTTTTGTGGAAGTATGTAGCCTATATAGATGTTGATAGGGAGTGGGGTTTTCGGTCTTAGGGGTGATGTTTTTATTCTTGTATGGGGGTAGCAATGTTAAAAGGTCAAAAAACATGTCTAAGGTATTTTCTTGTCTAAAGGGGGGGGGAGGAAAGGAAAAGAGAAGATTTAATGATTACGAAGATTTTAGGAGACTTTTGGGGGGGCTAGGGAGATAGGATTTCTGAGAGCTCTAGAGATGCAAGGGGATAAGATTTCTGGAGGATTGTGTGGGCATTCTTTATCGGCGATGATTGCGCTTTTGGGTGCTTAATTTAATCAGTGATCTTGATTATACCACATTCACCATTTTCGCTACCGAAGGAGAGGTTTTGCCCTGCTTGATCCCAGTTAAGTGCTGAGATAGCGCTTTTCCCATAACCTTTTAGAAGGACTTCTTTTCCATCATGAAAATGTGCCGCTAAAATCATTCCATCATTGAAGCCTATTGCTACAATTTCTTTGTTTGGGTGGCATGAAACGGTGCTAACAAGCGCATTTGCTCGTGTGCCTAGTTCTAGAGGTGTTTTTCCCATGGGGCCGTCTTTTGTATGAAAGGGCCAAACAATTGCGGCAGAGGCACCTGATGTTGCTAGCCATTTTCCTTTTGCGCTCCAAGACCAGCTTTTGACTTTGCTTGGGTAGCCACTCATCCGTAAATGTTGATTATCAGTGAGACGCCAACCGTGTAAGGCGTTTTCTTGCATCGTGGAAATGACATAGCGGTTGTCTGGTGAAAAGGTGACGCCACAATGAGCTCCTTTCCATACCAATGTGGTGGGAGATACTTGCGTTGATAACCAATGAAGAGTGACTCCATTGTAATGGGCAACGGCAAGTCGTAAACCCTTTGGGGCAAAAGCGAGGCCTTCTACACTACGTTCATGTGTGAGCTCTTGTTGTTCTTTTCCAACATGCGCAAATGCGAGACGTGAGGAGGAAAAAGCAAAAGCTTTTTGTGGACCAAAAGCAACGTTGTTTATCCATTTGCGTTCTTTTTGGCTTAACACTTCCGTGTGATCTGCTGCGGTTGTTTGACAGACTTTTCCATCTTCTCCACCGGTGATGATCGCGGTATTGTCATGGGAAAAATGGCTTGAAATTATTCCTTGGTGAACTTCAACGATTTGTGGGGCTGGATTAAAAAAAACAATGAAACCTTCTACGGAAACAAAGGCTGGTTTATTGCCTATAAAACCGCAGGAAAGGCAGTAACTTTTGAGATCATAATGGGTAATGTTTGGCATTATCACTCACTTATGCGCAATTTTCAAAACCAGTTTTTAATTTTTCAGCATCAAGAGAGCGTCCTATAAAAACAAGGCGACTTTCTCGTTTTTCATCTTCACGCCATGGGCGTTGATGTTGTCCCTCAAGAAGCATATGTATTCCTTGAATGACGTAACGATCATCGTCTCCTTGAAAGGCGATAATGCCTTTAAGGCGCAATATATCAGGTCCTTGTTGCTGTGTAACCTGCTGGATCCAAGGGAAAAACTTTTCTGGTTGCAGAACACCTGTTTTTAAACTTACAGAAGTGATGGTAATATCATGAATGGGGGATGCGTGATGATGGTCATGATCATGATTACAATCGGGACCACATACATGATCTGCGTGATGATGGTCAAGAAAATGGGGATCATTATCTAAAGTGCGTTGGAGATCAAAGAAGCCACGATCGAGGAGTTTATCAACAGGGATGTTAACGCGCTCTGTTGTGTAAATTATGGCTCTGGGATTAATGGCGAGAATAAGGGATTCAGCATGGCTGCGTTCTTGTTGGGTGACAAGATCAATCTTATTTAAAAGAATAATATCCGCGAAGGCAATTTGATCTTCAGCTTCACGACTTGTTTTCAGTTGAGAGGGAAAATGCTTTGCATCAACGACCGCTATGACACTGTCGAGAGCTGTTTTTTCATGGATAGTATCATCCATGAAAAAGGTCTGTGCTACAGGAACGGGATCAGCAAGCCCTGTCGTTTCTATAATGATCGCATCAAATCGATGAGAACGTTGCATCAGACTTTCCAGAATGCGAATGAGATCACCACGTACGGTGCAGCAAACACAGCCATTATTCATTTCATAAATTTCTTCGTCTGATTCAATGATCAGGTCATTATCAATACCAATTTCACCAAATTCATTGACAATGACGGCATAACGTTTGCCATGATTTTCACTGAGAATGCGGTTGAGAAGGGTGGTTTTTCCAGCACCAAGATAGCCTGTGAGAACCGTAACGGGAAGTTTTTTTGGGTGTGTCGTTTCCATGGAGAGACCTTTTATTGTTCTTTATTGCCATGTGTTTATGTTAAATCGATTGATATCATCAAGTAAATCACGAAGCTGAGACAGAACATGAGAAAAGATTGCTTCACCGGCTTGTGGTGTTGCTTTGCTTGCGTTTCCTGCCGCACCTTGCGTGTTCAGATCTCGCATTGTCCAACCAAAGGCATGAGGACCATAAGCACGTAAATATCGATAATTGGCAATCATATCCGCTTGTTTATTATGAAAATTTTTTGCCTTTTCCATATGGACTTTTTCTGGTGCTAAATAGAGCATGAGAGAGGTTTCGATAAAGCCTCCATGGATATCAAGATGTTGTTGAGACGGCTCTATGAGACCTTGTGGTAAACCAAAACGGCTCCAGCTTGTTGCTACAGCGAGCATGGAAAGGCGTCTTCGTAATTCGGTGATAACGATGCTCATTAAAGGTGAATTGCCTCCGTGAGCATTGAGAAGAAGAAGACGGTTGATCCCTTTGTGATAACAGTTTTCACCAATCTTTATCCATCGCTTAATCGCATCGGAAAAGGTAAGAGTTTGTGTACCTGTAACATCCATATGTTCTATAGAATAGCCAATCTTTTCAACCGGTAAAAGTGCGATATGAAACTGCTCTTTTGTTTGTAAAGTGAGGGCTTTTGCAAAAGCTTCAGCAATAATCCAGTCGGTTTCGAAAGGAAGGTGCTCTCCGTGATATTCGTGTGCGCCCAAAGGTAAAAGAGCGAGAAAAGGCCTGTTAGATACCATAAATTATTGCCTAAAAGAGAAGTTAACATAGACAAAGTGATCGAAGGTGCTGTCACTATTTAATCTATCTATAAGAGAAACGCAAATAGGCGTCTTTTTACATCACATATGGATGCATAAAAATGAGAGCTTTGTTAAAAATAGAGAAGCTTTTATTGAGCAATGCCAACGCAACTTTTCTGTAATATTAGGCAATCTTTCTCAAGATAGTTGTCTTTTGTAAGTATTTATGATGTATATTCTCATTTTTAATAAGTAAATATTCATACATATTAAATAATTCACAATAAATAATGAAAAAATTATTTTTCATTATTTATTAAAAATGTAATTTTTCTGTAAATTACATATTCTTTTTTATTATAGAGCGAGGATAATCAAAGTATTTCTATTATTGCAATAGTACAGACTTTTGTTGCAATCAGGAACTCTATTCAATTATCTGTATATTACAAAAGAATAGAAATATTTGTTGATTGATTTTACTTTGGATAGTGTCTTAACAGATTTTAGTGTTCATGAGAAAAAATAAATATAAAGGGAAGAATTCACGTAAGATGAATTTGTAATCTCATAGAGCAGTTTATAAGATGATTCAGTAAGAAACACCGTTGGATACATAATAAACAGAACGCCATTGTGTTGCACATTGACGCTTTTGTTTTAAAGAAACATTTCTCAAGGTATCCAAGCCTATTTTGCAACGGCGCCCGTGAATAGTATAACGGTAAAGCCTTATAATATAAAATCTATTGTGTTCCACCATATTTACACTTTTAAAGTAAAAATGGGTATCATCATTCACTTTGCTAGTTTTCAATACTGTGTTAACAGCGCTTGTTAGTTAAAATACCTCATAAGTGATATTTTCCTTTCTTCAAGTGTGTTTACACACACACACCGATCTCGTTTGTGATTTGCAAGTGAAGAAATTTGATTGATTCAATATAAACAGAGTTAAAATTAAGAGAGTTTTATAATCGTCAGCTTTCTCATTCAACATGCAAAACAATAAATTATTATTATAGATTAATATTTTGCGATTAAAGTGATCGGTTGATGAATTTATCATTCAATATCAGTTTTCATGGCGTTATTTTTTCAATGTGCTTACTTAAGTTGGTATTTTAAAAATGCAATTTTTTAGTAAGTTTCTCTATTCCTTTTCTTTCAAGAATTTGATTAATTCTTTATTATTATTATTTATTTTGCACAAATTGAAGACAGTTATGTGAATATTGCTAAAAATTTCGTTCAAAGAGAATTATTTGTTACTAATATAGAGTAAATATAATTACTTAAAATATAAATATGGTTGTGATCTACAATATTGACGAAAAATATGGAATAACTTTTATGAAAATTAAGAAAGAAAGTTTTTTCAGTATTTTGGGGATCATCTCATTTTTCATGACTCTCTTTTTATCTGGTTTTAGGTAGTTTGTTGGTGTTCTAGTATTGCTTATAATTTTTTTGTAAATCTGATAGATTTACTTATTTCATGCGTTTGTTTTATTAGGTTTGAAAGTCAATATTTTGTGTTCTTTATGCTGTATGGGATAAAGGGGGCTGAATTACCTTTTTTAAGATGCTAGCAGTATTTTTTTCTTTTTATATATCAGTAAAAGTTGAGAATCATTTTATTAACGTCTCTTCCATTTGAAAATAGAGATCTTAATTGCTTTTTATAATTTATACCTGTTTTATAGAAAAAGAGTACACTATTTTAAGGTTTATTTATTAGGATAAACTTGTTTTAGATCAAGGTTTTTATTCGATACCAATTTTATGTTTCAATATTACTGATGAGTTATATAATAAAAGATTCACTAACAATATTCTATTTTTGTTTTTATTTAAATAATATATAAGTATTATCATTATATTGACAGTTTTAAATGATATAGTTCTTTAAAACTTCATTTTAAATTATTTATAAAATCTCTATTATTTAACTTTTTAAATGAATTTGTTTTTTAATATTTATTATAATGAGAAATTTTATAAATTATTATTACTTTGAAGAATAGAAATAAAAAATGACAAAATATTACTGTTAGTATCTTAAGTTATTATAATGTAAAATGAATAAATCGTTTTTATCATTTATTGTTTTTTGTGTATTTACATGTAATACATAATGTGTTATATTGTAATAACAAAATTACATATAATATTTTATTATGTCTGATTATATAAATGATTAAATATAAGTTTTGTTTTTTATATATGTGAAGATTACTTCATTTTTTCAGTGAAGAAAAAGAGGAGCAAAGAAAGCTATGTTTAAAATATTTAAAAATCGTGTATGTTCATTCACTTTTACACTATTTATTCTTTTTTTTGTACAAACTATAGCGGGAAATGCAAGTTTTTTAAAAAATCAATTTCAAGAGAGAATGGCAATTACTATTTCTACATTAGAAAAAAATGTAGCTATTAAAACTGTGAATAGAGCAGTTATTCAAGGCGTTGAGGAACAAGATGGTATTGCTTTGGGGAAAGCTGAAAAAGCTGCTGCCTTTTCAGGTTCAGCTTTTTGGGGGGGGTAGGTATTTTATCACTTCTTGCTTCTTTATGTATTGGGGATGTATTAGGTGCTGTTTTATCTCTTTGGGGAATATTCGTTACACTTTAATAGAAAGATCATCGATAAAGTCGATGACTTTTTTGTTCATTTCATTATGTTGAAAAAAATACATACTTGAAATCATTTATACTGTATTTTATAATAAAATTACTATTCTTAATAATAAATGTAGCTTTTATTAACATTATTAAAGTTCAATGTTTTACATTTATATTTTTTTTACAAAGTAGTGTAACCTGATTTTTTATAGTCTATGGTTATTATCCTAGTAATAAGGCTAGTATACTCACTCTCTTTAACAGCCTTTTAATATTGTCTACCTTCTCTCATATGAAGATTATTCATCAAAGGTATATTTTATCCTTTTTAAATTTTTTTATCTTTCATAAGGGGATAAAATAAAAAATATCCCTGTATTCATGGCTCTCATGCAATAAGAAAAATGAGAAATTATTATTTATCATTTCAAATTTGTTTGATGTTAAATCCATCAAAAGTATTTTTTACGTATAACAAGTTGTGTTCGTGTATGGACAAAATTGTTAAAGAAAAAAGAGTAAAAATTCTTCTCATTAATCATCTCAAGTGCTATGCGCTGTTGTAATATTGGCAAATAAAATGATGATGCCAGTTTGTAGCTTTATAGAGCAAAGATAGTGATACACAATGAACCTTATGCCATCTCATGGGGTGGTTTATACTGTCGCATTTACGGGACATATTGTGAGAGCGAAGTGGGGATGTGCGTCGTTGGAAAATGCTTTTATTAAAACAGAAGCCTGAATTTTTGATACAAGTGTATTCTGGGTTGTTCTGTTGCGTAAGGGAAGGATACTGTTAAGTAAAGTAATTTAGGAGTGTTTATAGCTTAGCGGAAGAAGGGCAATGAAGTAAAAGGTCTTGTTTAGCACGAAGACGTGCAATCCATTGATCTTCACGAATAGCAGTATTATGTACTGTAATGAGTTCGTTTTTTTTAATTGCGGCTGTTACTGTTGCTTTTTCCAAAAGACCACAAGGAATGGCGTGGTGAGCGCGTGCTTCTGCAATGTTCATTATCCAAGCACGATAAGTATAAAGACCGATAAAGTCTAGCTGATCACCTGGATGTAAATCTTTTTTAGCAACCGCACAGACTTCTACTACGGGATGGCTAAGAGGAACCATATCTTTTTTGCCATAAAGCATAATACGTGCGCAGGTGAGGGGAACTTCCATTGCTGTTAAATGATAGGGGCGATGAAAGGTGAAGTAAGGCCCCTGACCAATTTTTAAATCTTCCATACGTTCGCGTAAACGCGGGTGTGCTATTTCGGCAATGACAAAGACACCAGGTGAAACACCTGGACCTATTGAATAATCTACAACACCATATTGCTGTAAAATGCCCCCATCTTGTTTTGGAATAAGCACTTTGTTTAAATCTTGTAGCGCTGCTCGTGGTCCATGCATTCCTGGGCAATCGGGGAGAAGTCCGGTGGCATTGGCAATGGCTGCCATTTCAACCATCGTTTTGGAACCATCAATAAATTCGACCAACATGCGCACATTCATATTACGCCGGTATGCTTCTTCTTCGTAAGCGTCAGGTGTAGCATCAAAGCGCAGAGGATTATTTTTTCCTTTACCCGCTGCAACAATCTTATGTCCAAGGGCTGAAACAAATTCTATGAGTTCCATACAAGCAGTTGGTTCATCGCCGGCACCAAGTGTATAAATGAGCCCTCGTTTTTCTGCTTCATGTTTGAGATAAGCGCCAATTGTAACATCTGCTTCAACATTCATCATGACAAGATGTTTGTTATTCTCAAGCGCTTTAATACCAATTTCTGCTCCTGCTTCGGGATAGCCTGTTGCATCAACGATAATATCAATTTGTTCATGACGTAAAACAAGGTTAATATCATCTGTTGCTGCAATCAAACCTTTTTCAATGCTTTGCGTGAGAGCATAAGTATTTTCAACTTCACAGACATGTCCACCCTCGCCATAGGCTAGTGTAGCGGCATCAAAAATACGTGACGGCGTTCTAGTGGCTACAGCTGCGACTGTTATACCATCCATATGTGCAATACTTGATAATAAATCTGTGCCCATTTCACCACAACCAATCAGTCCAATACGGATGGGGGGATGCTTTTCTGCACGTTGTGTTAAATCATGCGCTAAACCTGTTAGGTTCACATTGCTTGCCATTCTTTTTTCCCATTTGAAAACTATTCTGCTAAAGAACTTTTCTCATTCATAAAGTGCATTTGTTTTTAAGACAATTAATCTTTTATTCTTGATGCTCTAATCAATGGATTTTATAAAAGCAAGAGGGGTGGTTGCTTTTATCAAATAAAATAGGAATAGCGTTATGCAGCAAAAAATAGCAGTACAAGATGTCACCAGTTTTATTGGGAAAGAAATGGGATTATCGGAGTGGCGTCTTGTTACACAGGATATGATTAATCAGTTTGCATGTGCTACAGATGATCATCAATGGATACACGTTGATGAGGAAAAGGCTAAAAAGACACCTTTTGGCGGCACGATTGCTCATGGTTTTTTAACATTATCGCTTTTGTCTACGCTCGCTTATGAGGCGCTTCCAGAGTTAGAAGGGAGCACAATGGGGATTAATTATGGTTTCGATAAAGTACGCTTCATGAGTCCTGTGAAAACAGGGGTACGGATACGTGCGCGTTTTGTGTTAGACGACGCAGAAATTCGCCCTTCTGGTCGAGTGGTTTTCCATTATGGGGTTACGGTGGAAATTGAAAAGTTAAAAAAACCAGCTCTTACAGCTCAATGGCTTATTGTTGCTATTTTGGAAGAAAAACCTTCCAATATCTAGATTATTTGAGTGCTTTATTTTATAAAATTTTTATACAATTCTATTAGAAGTTTCTTCAATGATAATATTGAGAATAATCTATAGGATGATAGATATAGTGGAGCTATCATAGCGTTGATGGCCATAGCAGGTTGCTATTTTCCTAGATCGTTTTGAAGAGGAGTTTCTTAATGTAGATAGTGCATTGCTTCACGCTTTTGTTTATAGCGTTCTTTAATGGGATCATACCCATCACGTAAAACAGAACGCTTCAAATGGAATATACTTGCGTTGCCAATTCACGGGCTTATTTTAAAGAAACATCTCTCAACGCTTGTTACATCCATTTCGCAATGGCGCCTGTGAATGGTATAATGATAAAGCCATTGAGCACCCCTATCTTTATGCTTTGTAAAGAAGAAAGCCGACACCATCATATTATATGCTAACCGCCAATGTTAAGACAGGTCTTGGCGCTTGAGATAATTCATAAGAGGCATGCCTTCCTTCCTTTCTTATATAGTTTTTACTCACCCAGCTCTTCCCGCTTGTAACGTGCAAGCGAGAGGTTTTGGTTGATTCTATATAAGTTCAATATGTTCTCTAAGGTTGGGAAAGGTCGTGACCAATGTCTTAATTTGACATGATAATTTATCATTTTTATGTTAAGAGAGAGTCTCACATACTGTGAGATCTCTTATTTTATCCCCTTTTATATTCAATCAATTAAAACTATTTTCTTTCATTTTACAAACGGATGGGGAGAGATAAAAACTGTTTAAGAAAAAAGTTCCTAATCTCTTATGAGCGTTTTCGATAGGCAAGGGGGAAGCACTTTGGAAGTGGCAAAGAGGATGATGGTATTGGCATGTGAAATTCTAAGTCTTTTAATGTTTTGTTTTATCAAGTTTTTGTACGATTTTATCAGAAGTCCATTGGGTTATAATATTGAGCATGATCAAAAGGATGATGACGATGGTCATGATGAAGGTATTATAGCGTTGATAGCCATAGCGGATTGCCATATCCCCTAAACCGCCTCCACCAAGATATCCAGCAAGTGAGGTGGCTCCTATGAGAGAAATGACCATGACTGTAAAACCTGTAATCAGGCTAGGGAGAGCTTCAGGAATAAGAACATGTCTGATAATTTGAAGACGGCTTGCCCCCATAGAGCGGATCGCTTCAATAAGACCGTTTTCAACGGTTTTAAAAGAGAGTTCCGCCATGCGTGCATAAAAAGGGATAGCTGAAATGGTCAGTATAAAAATTACAGCAGGCATTCCTATCCCTCTTCCTACAACGATACGCGTAACGGGAAGAAGATAAAATGCAAGAATAATAAAGGGAATGGCACGAATACTGTCAATGATCATGCTTAAAGGGCGATTGATGAGAGATGAGGAAAAAATCCCCCCGCGTGCTGTTGTGTGAAGAAGAAGACCAAGGGGAAGCCCTATAATAAATGCCATAAAAGAAGCACTAAGTGTCATCAATATTGTATCAATAACAGCTTGGGGAAGTTCATGAGACAGAACATTAAACATAGCCTAAGACCTCACAATATCGTCCTTTTTTCGTTAACCATTGAACAGCTTTTTCTAAAGCTTCTTTATCTTCTCCAGGAAGAGCCAAGAAGAGTCTCCCGATGGTTTCATCTTGAACTGTATCAATGCCACCATGCAAAATACGTGCTTTTAAACCACTCTCATTTTCTAGAAGATGAAGAAAAGGCTGCTGGGCAATTTCACCGGCAATATTAATTTCAATGACAGCTTCTCGCCCGATTGGTTTGAGATTTTTCGCAAATTTTTCAGGAAGTTGCGGGGTGACAAGCTTGAGCATGGCTATGGTTGTATCGTCTTGCGGTGATGTAAAGATGTCTTTCACACGTCCTTCTTCTACAATGTTCCCCTGATTAAGAACAACAACGCGATGCGCTATGGTGCGCACAACTTCCATTTCATGGGTGATGAGCACAATCGTGAGATTGAGGTGTTTATTAATATCAGCAAGGAGCTCTAGAATAGATTGTGTTGTTTCAGGGTCAAGAGCAGAGGTAGCTTCATCTGATAACAATATTTTAGGATTAGCAGCGAGCGCACGAGCAATGCCAACGCGTTGTTTTTGCCCCCCTGACAATTGTGCCGGATAGCAATATTCTTTCCCAGATAACCCAACCAATTCAATCAGTTCAAGGGCACGTTTGTGGCGTTGTTTTTTACTTACACCACTTAATTTAAGCGGCAATGCAATGTTATCAAGAATATTTTGCGATGAGAGAAGATTGAAATGTTGAAAAATCATCCCAATTCGTTGACGGTAAGGCGCCCATTCTATCTCTGATAGATTGGAAATATCAACACCTTCAAAAAAAATGGACCCTGCATCAATCTTCTCTAACCCATTTAAACAGCGGATAAGTGTTGATTTTCCTGCTCCACTGCGCCCAATAATGCCAAGGATTTCACCAGCATGGATATTTAAAGAGAGATTATTAATTACCGGAATACCAGCCGTTTTGTTAAAACAACGGCTGATGTTTTTTAAGGAGATAAGAGTAGGTTTTTCCATTCACAATTACTCGGACATTTGGCACAATTACTCGGATACTTGGCACAATTACCAAGATGTTTGGGCGGTTTTGCCAAAAATCTCTTTGATTTTTGCACGGATAAGATCGTTATTGTAAGCGGCAACTAATTTTTTAACCCATGGCTCATCTTTTTCGCTCGTGCGTACAACGATGATATTATCATAAGGATTATTTTTTGCGCTCTCCCATGCGACTACATCTTTTTCGAAGTTTAATCCGGAAACAATAGCCCAGTTTGTGTTTATAATTGCAAGATCAAAATCGTCAATAGCTCGCCCTAACATACCGGCATCGAGCTCACGAATTTGCAGGTTTTTAGGATTTTCGATAATATCAAGCGGAGATGCAAGAATATTATGAGGATCTTTTAATTTAATGAGACCTAAAGAATTGAGAAGAAGTAAGGCTCTTCCACCATTAGATGGGTCGTTCGGAATACCAACATGTGCACCATCACGAAGATCTTTTAAGTCTTTTATTTTGTGTGAATAAACACCGATTGGAGCAATAAATGTATAGCCGACAATTGAAAGTTTATAGCCACGTTGTTTCATTTGTTCATTAAGATAAGGGGCGTGCTGAAAAGCATTCGCATCGATCTCTCCTGCGTTAACAGCGTCATTAGGCAAAGCGTAATCAGAAAAATAAACGAGTTCAATATCTAAACCGTCTTTTTTAGCCTGTTCGGCAGCAGTTTTCCAAATAATCGCATCCCGCCCTTCCATAATACCAAGTTTGATTTTTGATTTGTCTGTAGCCATGACAAAGACCGTAGATAAAAAAAGAGCAAAGAGAGAGAGGAATAATCCTATAATCCGACTACGAGAAAAAAATTTTAATGTCATGTACTTTTAACTTTCTTTTCCAGGAGATTTTTTGAGGGAAGTGTCAATATGCTCTGTATTTTTTTAGGGAGATTTAAAGTTATACAAGCTTTAGAGAATATTCAATCACTTTTATTTTTTAAAGAGTATTATTTTTCCTTCTATTTTAGTTGTTTTGAGGGCTGATCATCATTCATTCTCAGAAATGCTCTGAAATTCGGGCAATCAATTCTTCTATTGCAATCATTTGTTGAGGGAACCAATGACACTTAAAAAACTTCTTTAAGGGACGATTGGTTGAAGAACCGGACAATCAGATGATGCTTTAGCCGTAAATTCATGAAGAACATACTGCACAATCAAGATCAAAAGGCCGTGTTCGTGTAGGCGATAAAGAGAGATTTTGTTGCAATGTTGTGGGGTCTTTGGGGGGATAAAGGTTGCTGATCATTGGATTTAAACGCGGCAAATTTTTGTAAAGGCGAAATTTTGCCCTTCACATGTTTTAGAGAGGAAGAAAAATAATGTTAAGAAAGAAATTTTTATCAACAACAATGATTTTATGGGCTTTGGGAGCGTCAGAGGTGGCTGTGACTGCTTTTCACGCAGAAGCTGGAACCATTACAGGAACAGTTGCTCGTGTTGCATCAGGTCAGGTATCTTTACGCACAGGTCCTGCGACAGCTTATAAAGTTATCGCAATGGTTCCAATGGGAGCAAAAGTGCAAATTTATGGCTGCCTATCCAATAAAACTTGGTGTTCTCTTGGTTATCACGGAAAAGTTGGTTGGGCATCTGCACGTTACGTCAATGTTAACAATGTTCCTACCATTGCTTTTAAAAGGATGCCTGTAAAATCAAAAGCCATGGTAAAATCGCCAAAAGAAAAAGTAAAACAGGCTGTTTCCGACTTTAAAGCTCTTCCGGCGATTCAAAAAACACGGAAAAATATGCAAAAACTATACAGAACAGATGTGATTATCGATTCTACAGGTGTTAAAAAAAGGGATGAACGAACAATTTTAAATCCGTCGCAAAAAGCACAAGGCGTTTCTGTAAAGCACGTGAGTGCTTATAATCCCTCCTTTCCTAATAATGTCAATTACAAAAATTTTGAACGTAATGAAACGCGTTACCGTGTCGTGACCTATCCTGCTCGATAAGGGTAAAGTTAATTTCACAACCGGAATGACAAATAGGATCAGCAGCATAAAGCAAAAAATGCTTATGCTGCTGATCCTATTGTACCGTAAAATGGTATTAAGGCGGCAATGCTTAACTTAAGGTGGTGAGGCATTCAAGGATATTCAGAGTAAAATTTGTCAATACCTCGAATTACGGTTCTTTAGGATGGTGATATGAATCCTCAGCTGGAAAAGATTATACTGAAGAGAAGCCGGACTTTTGACAGACCGGTTAGGGCTCTTCATCTTTTCGGACAGGGCATTAATTTGCGGACTTAGGCTTTATCAAATTACGAGAAATGAGCAATTCAGCAATTTGAACGGCATTCAATGCTGCTCCTTTTCTTAAATTATCGGCGACAACCCAGAAAGCTAAACCATTTTCAACGGTGATATCTTCACGAACACGACTAATAAAGGTATCATCTTCTCCGGTACCTTCATAAGGTGTGGTATAACCACCATCTTCGTGTTTATCGATAAGCTGACAGCCTGGTGCATCGCGGAGGAGCACTTGTGCTTCAGATGCGCTTAGTGGTTTTTCAAATTCAACATGGACGGCTTCGGCATGACCGATAAAGACAGGGACCCGAACAGCAGTGGCCGTTAATTTAATTTTCGGATCGAGAATTTTCTTCGTCTCAACCGTCATTTTCCATTCTTCTTTTGTATAACCATCTTCCATGAAAACATCGATATGAGGAATGACATTAAAGGCAATACGTTTAGTGAATTTTTTTGATGTAATTGGGTCTGCAACAAAAACTGCACGTGATTGTTCGAAAAGTTCGTCCATTCCTTCTTTACCAGCTCCAGAAACCGATTGATATGTAGAGACAACAACACGTTTAATGATTGCAGCATCATGGAGAGGTTTTAAAGCTAAGACCAGTTGAATTGTTGAACAATTAGGATTTGCTATAATATTACGCTTAGAAAAGGCATTTATAGCTTCGCCATTGACTTCAGGGACTATTAACGGAACATTGGCATCATAGCGCCACGTGGAGGAATTATCGATGACGACACAGCCGGCAGCAGCGATTTTAGGGGCGTATTCTTTGGAAATGCTTCCTCCCGCAGACATAAGACAAAAGTCTGTGTCAGAAAAATCGTAAGTATCCAGTGCTTTTACTTTTAAAGTTTTATCTCCATAAGAAACTTCTTGTCCTAATGAGCGTCGTGATGCTAGAGGGACAATTTCATGCGCAGGAAAACCACGTTCTTCTAAAATTGTAAGCATTTCACGACCAACATTTCCGGTCGCGCCGACAATTGCAACTTTAAAACTCATTTTCTATATACTCCTCATGTCTCTCCACATTTATTCCCCGTGCTATACTCAGGAGAGAGTGAGTTGGTCAAGGAACATCATTAAATTATATTTTTGATTTTCAACAACTCAATTTTGTGCACAGCAATCATCATCGTTAGCACAATAAATTGTTTTATTTCAAATGATACGTCTTTTTTAATCTTTCAGAATTGAAAAAATTGAATATTTTACGCTAAGCTATTATCTCTTTAGAAAACACTTTAATTAAGTGAATTCCTTATCTTCTGTCAATTGTTTACCTTCACACTTTTGAATTTTTTAAGGAGGTATGCGTGCTTCATGCCCTCATACCTTAAATGATAGAATTTATGGCACAACAGAATAAACTTAAGTATCCATATATAGATAAATTCTTATGAAAGTTATACATATATTTTTTTCGTGTCTATTTTTTACTTTATATTTCTTATTTTTACTTTAATCCTATTTTGCTATAAATATCAATCTTTGTAGTATGGTGGTATAAGATCTTTAATCTTTCTCGATATATTTAAGTGTTTTTTTAGTGTGTGGGAATATTCTTAGGCTTGTTTGGAGAGCCTTTTGTTTAAGTGAGTCATATGAGTGGAAAGCCGTTGAACACTCCCATATTTACGTTTAATAAAAGAGCAAGTTAGCACCATCATACATTTTTTTAGCACCCAATGTCGTTACAGCTCTTGGTATGTGAGACGATTCAATAAGAGGTATGCCTTTTTGTACATTTTTACTCACACGCCAACTTTGCTTGTGTTGTGCAAACAAGAGATTTTGATTGATTCAATATAGAACACGTTTGAAATGAAAGAATTTTACGATATTCGAAACACTTATTCAATATCAATAACGTTAGATTATGATTATAAATCAACGTGCTATTTCTAAGTTAAACTCGTTAGAATTCGGATTATTTACAAATCAGATTAGATTAAGAATTTTCATTCTCATGAGGTGTGGGGAGACAGTCACAATTCTTGTCAAGATTATTAAGGACGTTGATTGTCCTTTCAGTGAATTTATGAAAATAAGGGGTTATTTTTTCATCAGAAATCAACTGCAAAATTGCTCTTTGTTTTTTGCGGGTCAGTATTCTGAAATTTTTTAAAAGTAAATATTCTGCTTTGCTTGCTATTCTGACATCACAATGATAGGGGCTCTCTTCTTTTTTTGCGCTATCAGCATAAAAGAAGGAAACGGGAACATCTAATATATGAGCAATTTCCTGTAAACGTCTTGCACTTACGCGATTTAAGCCTTTTTCATACTTTTGGATTTGTTGGAATGTTACGCCTAAATGACTTCCTAATTGTTTTTGAGAAAAACCCATGACGTTTCTTCTGAAGCGAATTTTTTGGCCTAAAGAAATATCGTCAAAATGTAGATTTTTGGCTTTCACTTGATGTCCCCACCGGTTGCGAGCGCCCTCGCATTAGTATTCCGGGGTCTGGCAACACATTGATTTATAATAATAAATCATCCTTTTTCAACTTGAATCATAACTCCGAATATAGTAAGATTTTCTCATCACAAACCCTCTCAGATTGAATCAATTAATATCACTTGCTTGCACGTCAAAAGCGGGGCTGGTGTGTGGGTAAAAATGAGGAAAGAAAGGAGTAAAAATGCCTCTTATGAATCGTCTTAATGCAAGGGCTGTCGCAACATTGGGGGCTGGCAAATATAATGATGGTGCCGGCTTGCTTCTCCATAAGCGTAAAGATGGTGGTGCTCAATGGCTTTATCGTTATACCATTCATGGTCGGCGCCGCGAAATGGGCTTGGGTGCGTTGCGAAATGTTTCTTTAAAAAAAGCCCGTGAATTAGCAAATCAATGGCGTTCTGTTTTGCATGAGGGGCGTGATCCCATTAAAGAACGTGAGAAACAAAAGCGTGAGGCAATAAGTAATCTCCATTATTTAAAAGACATTGCCTTAGATGCTTTTGAAAGTCGTAAAGCTGAATTAAAAGGAGATGGCAAGGCTGGGAATTGGTTTCTACCTTTACAACTTTATATTCTCCCCAAATTAGGCTGTATTCCTATTTCAGAAATTACACAAACAGAGATACGCAATGTTCTTGCTCCCATCTGGCATGCAAAAGCTGCAACCGCAGAGAAAGCAATAAATCGTCTTAATATTTGTCTCAAACATGCTGCTGCTTTGGGGCTGGATGTTGATTTACAAGCAACGATAAAAGCACGGGCTCTCTTAGGGAAACAACGCCATAAAGCACAAAATTTACCAGCAATGGACTGGAAAGATGTTCCTGCCTTTTATCAGTCACTCTGCAAAACAACAACAATGACACAACTGGCTTTGCGTTTTCTTATTCTTACAGGCGTTCGTACACGTCCTTTGCGCTATATGCATGAAGATCAGATTGATGGGGATATATGGACCATTCCTGCTGAAAGTATGAAAGGACGACGCGATGCTACAGAAGAATTCCGCGTTCCTTTATCATCAGAAGCACTAAAAGTGATTAAACAAGCACGCCTTTTATCTCGTAATGGGTTTCTTTTTTCTGCAACCGGTCGTGGTCCCCTTGCACAGAACAGCATGTTACAATACATGAAAAAAACAGGACTTGAAGCCTGTCCGCATGGTTTTCGCTCTAGTTTACGTGATTGGCTCGCAGAAACAACCAATGCCCCTTATGAGGTCGCTGAAACCATTCTAAGTCATACAGTAGGAGGTAAAGTAGAGCGTGCCTATCGTCGGACTGACTATTTAGAACAGCGTCGTATTTTTATGGATAGATGGGCTTCTTATGTTACTGATCAAAACAATAAAAGTTGTGGATAGCTCTATGTCTCCATTTTCCTTATTTTATCCATAACGGATAATACAATCACAAATTATTGCTTCTCTTGATAAAAAATCACAAGATATTGTTTTTTTGCTGGAAAAGTTTGCTACGAATTGCTATTTATATATAGTTAATAAACAGTGATTCTATCATTTAATATAAAGGGGATTCCATGATTCCAAACGGACCACTCCTCACAGTACGTGAGAGTGCAAAACTACTTAATATAAGCGTTTCAACACTTTGGCGGCGGGTCGCTGATGGCTCGGTACCAAAGCCTTTAAAGATTGGTTCCTTAGCGCGCTGGTTACAATCTGACCTTTGCGATGTAATCGAAAAGGCAAAAAACCAACGTGGCAACGACGCCGCCTAAAGAAAACTTCGCCTTATAGGACAGACAAAGTATTTCGACTTTCGCAAATCCCGAAATAACAGAATCTGTCCTGTAATGCAAGTAGCAGGAAGGGATTTTATGCATTTTACAAATGCTACAACAAGCAATGCTTATGCATTGCATACAACAGCTCAAAAAATTACTTGTGCATTACGTGGAGTTTGGCATGGGCGTTATGGAATAGCCCGTTGCCCTGCTCATGATGATAGGCTGCCTAGCTTATCCCTTGCCAATGGACATGATGGGCGTCTTTTACTCT
>NZ_JBHION010000021.1:0-16830 GCF_042195515.1 Bartonella sp. CB10SXKL
GACAACAAAACGCCCCATAAAGGCACTGATGCTGTTCTCATAGCCAAAAATCACTTGCAGAGTGCTGTTGCTTGAGGAAACCTCTAAATCATTGCCACTATCATCAAACTCTGCTTCAAATGTATCGGCTTTATTACACAACACATTGATTTATAATGATAATTTACTGTTTTGTATATTGAATGAGAGACCCGAATATTGTAAGATTCTCTCATTTCAAATCTGTTTATATTGCTGAAGTATTTTTTTCAATTTTTTCCTCAATCGTATTGTGTAAAATTAAAATAATCGGGATAGCCATAAAACAACAGATCAAAATAAATAAGCTAAAAATACATATAAAAGTAAAGATATCAAACTCTCTGCCCCCATCCAATACTTGGATAATGACCTTATCCAACATCTGGATAACAAAGTCTACTGCCAAAATGATAACAAATATGCAGATGATTATTTTATAGTCCTTCGATGAAAGGACCATAACTTCTTTAAACGCTAAAACTTCAGATTTTTTATCAAATGCTGAAGAGACTCCCAAAACCTTATTATCTGGATTTTAAAGCGTCTCATGAAATGGTTATGTTTCTTGTATTGTCATACTGGTCTCATTTTTTTCTTTCATTTTCGGAGCGTGTTTCTGGTGATTCTCCATATCTTTTCCATCTATCTCTTTCCGCTCTTTGACAGTTTCTGTTACACAAAAAACAAAGAGTCCCTATAATAACCATAACGGATATGATGAGTACTATTGCAAATCCCACCGTTCATTCCTTTTTCAATGAAATCGTTGTTCATCATCTCATGCATTTTTCCTCATTTGCATTAATGAACAACTTTGCTGTTTTCTTATCGAGATATTTTCTTCAAATTTTGAAGCCTATTGTTTAAACTATCAACTTCGTGATTGAGCCTTTCAAGTTCTTTATTGAGTCCATCAACATGTCCATGATGTTCAGAAATCACTTCTAAGTAATGTAACATTTGAGACTGATTTTTATGCTTATTTGCTTCACCTAGCCCTCGAAAGGCTTCTGTCCTTTTCTCAACATGCTCAAATAAAGTAAAAGCCTTCTCGAGCCGCTCAAAAACCGCATCATTGCGTTTTAGAGTTGTTTGATATTTATAAGAAAGTTGTTTGTTGTTTGGCATATTTTTCAGCAATGCCAAATAGAGTTCCTGCTGTTCAAGAGCTATTCTCTTCAAGTCGTCTATCATCATATTCAATATTTTCATGGTATCGTTCCATCCCCGTTCAGCATTTTCTTTTTCAAACTCGACTGAATCCAACTTTTGAACAGCATCATCGCGCTCCCTAACCACTTTGGAACAAAATAATTTATCTATACCCGTATAGCCATGCGAGGTAGACAAAAAATATGGTAGCAAAAATATGATAAGCAATAAGCCTTCTCTAAACAGAACTTTTTTTGTAAACATTTTTTTATTTTTCTCTGAACACAACAATTTAAATAGACATATAAATTCATATCAAAATATTCATAATGAAATTTATTAAATCTATTTTAAATAATCTACAATAAAAATAAAAAATGATAAGTTGTACAACAATTAAATACGCTACACATAGAGTAAATCTATAAAAACTAATTTATTCAACAGAGTAGCCATGGAATTTTCTATCTAGTTTTATATCTCTAGAGGAGTAATTTAATCTTTTATCCATGACTTTAAAAGAGTTTAATACGATGCTATAAATAATTCAAAAATGACATTTTGATTAACAATCATATTAACAATGGTGAAATAATGAGTAGACAAAACAGATAAACACAACCAATGATATTGAAGGGTATAAAGGCTACGTTTAATATAGCTTTGTTTTTTATCAGCAGCAGTAAAAAGGTTTATGTTTTTTTAAAAAATTGAAATTTATTCATTTTTTATCGTATATTTTATGCTATCTTCCTTAAATTAATTAAAAGATCATAGAGTATTAAACTGATGGAATGCATTTTTCTCAAGCGGCATTTTTAGAGAAATGTTGATTTAATCAGTGAAGACAAACAATGAGCAAAGTTATAATTTGAAAAGACAGTATATAATATTTATGATCAATGATCTAAATTAGAGACATGAATTGGGGGAGTTTGATCTTTCTTACAGCACAGTAGCTCAAAAAAACAGTAGATGAAGTTTAAAATTCACCATTACCCATCATAAGATGAAAGCTTTCATCCCACGTTTGATTTTTTTAAACTATTTTCTTGTCCTGTCTGTAATATCTAAAGAATATCTTCAAGCACTCATAAGCACTCTTTTAGGGTATCATTTCCATAATCAACGTAACGGTTATCGAGCTTCCATTAAAGATACTGTTTTGCAAAAGGAAATTGTCATTTCAGGATACAGAGGGATTTATGTATTTAGTCACAATATATCATGCACTCTTCCTCTTATATCAGGAATTTAATTCTTAATCGTAATGACGGGATTAAAAAGCACCTTGCGAGACAATCTTTTTAATAAATTTTTAATAAATAAAGTAAAGATGAATTCTGAAAAAAACTTTTTTAGACGTAAAGTGATACGGAGAAACAGTCAGAAAGAAAGGGGGGGATTACAAATGTTGATGACTATAAAAAAAGATATCAAAAAATTACCAAAAACCGATTTATGGATCATTTGTGCTATTTCACCTGATCAGCAAAGAGAATGGATCAGTAAATGGTATATAAAAAATAAACACACCTCTATAAGTTCTAATTATGTCAATGATCTTGCCGTCCTAGGGTCATTTTACAGATCTAGACAAAATGATTGCTATGAAAGCAACAGCCCCACAAGCAACTCCCCTCAAAAGATGACAATCTCATTTATGAGGCTTATGTTGCTCCTCATAATCACTTTAAAATTGCATCATTTCCTCTCATTAATACGCTTTGAAGTCTCATATAGACTAAGGGACCTTTTTAATTTTGGGGTGGTTATGGAAAACAGCTTTCCACTGATCCCTGAATGGGGATATGAAACCGCTACCTTTTCACAGAAAAATATTCTTTTCAGTGGAAATTCTTATTGTACAATCTATGGAACAACACAATGAACAGACCACGCGCCCTTGCTCTCAACTATGGCTCCTATAATGCTGTCCGCATGCTGATCGGCGTTTACCATGCTATTTTTTTAATGTCCATGGGAGTTAGTCTGGCGCAATTAGCTCTGCTTCAGGTTGTCTTTTCCACCACTATTCTGCTGCTTGATTTTCCCTGCGCTGTTTTATCTGACAGATATCGACGTAAATATTCCGTTATGGCTGGGGTCTTTATGACAGGAGTATTTTATATTTTATGCCTTCAAGCTCCCAATATGACAGCACTTATTATTGCGCAAATTCTCTATGCAGCGGGCATTTGCATCATTGTCAGCGCCATTGACGGATGGATTTACCATTCTCTAGGCGATAAACAGGATCACTTTTCGCATTATGCTCATCTCTACCACCAGGTTAACTCTTTCGGAAGTATTCTCAGTGGGATTGTAGGAATTGGAACGATCTATTACTCTGGACAATATTTTATGGGATATATCATCTCATGCCTCATGATGGGATTTATTTTTTTGATATTCCTTATTGTTCCTGAAGAAAAGAAAACGACAATTGAAACGTCCAAAACAAAAACAATCTTGCACAATGCCAAGGAAACGCTCTGGATATTTCAAAATACAGTAGGAGGAGCATGGTTTATTTTCCTCATGTGCCTTTTTAGCGCTGGTATTCAGATTATTTATCATTTCTGGCAACCGATAATACTTTCAGGGGGAAAAATTCATCACCTCAACGGTTCGCAAATGCTCGTTTTGATGTGCTGCCATATTGGAGCCTTTTCAGCACAATATTTTTCAAATTTACTGATGTCTAAGTATCATGTTCTTGATAAAAAATATAAGAATTCTATAAAATATTTTTCCTTCTTTTCTGCTCTGATGTGCATAGCGCTCTATTTTTTAGTTCATAGCCATCAAACTGCTGCATCAGTCATCGCCTTCTCTTTAATCCATGGATTTATTTGCACTGTACCGATCGGGGCAAAAAGCTTATTTTTCTCAGAACTTAACCAAAAACAAACGCAACATATTTCCGGTATTGTTGGTGCTGTCTCTTTTAGCGGAAGAATATTTTCAATTACAGTATTGAGTATTATTTCTTTTCTTCCTGCAAAAGTTTCTCCATCTTACTACCTAATATTACCGACCATTACTTTTTTCATGTGTGGTTTGGTTGTCATGAGATGGATGAAACACTCTCAAAAGTCTCTGTGAGAGGAAAACCATAACATTTCACCCAGAATGTTTTCTTCTAAAAGAAATCGATACTTTTTTGAGAGCATTGCCACATCCAACTTTCAATATACAATGCAAATATAAAGCAACACATTGATTTATAATCATAATATACCAAACTTGAATATTGTAAGATTCTTTCTTTTCAAATCTATTTTTATGGTTGAAACAATCAAAATCATTTGCTTGCACATCATAAGTGGAGAAAGCCGTATAGATAAAAACAATTTAGAAAAGAAAAAATGCCTTTTATGAACTCTCATAGTTAAAATCTATAACAACAGGAAGGCAGATATATAATATGCCTCTTTGCATCTTCATAAGGATACAAATGGTGTGGCTTTATAAGGCTTTATATGTCTCACAGAAACTTTTGTGTTTTATACCATTTACGAGGTGGCGTCGCAAAATGGGCTTATACACATTGCAAAGATATCTCTTTAAAACAAGTGCATAAATTGGCAACACAAGTATATTTGTGTTTAGAACATGCTTTTTATATGAGAGGCATAATCCCAACGGGATAAACAAAAGCGTGAGATACGCAATCTTCATTATTTAAAAGACACGACCATAGAGATTCATGAAATTTGGAAAACTGAATTAATAAGATGATGATAAAAATGGGAGCTCATTTCCATCTTTTCCGCTTTCATATTTTTTTCAAAATTAAAAGATCCTTCCGTTTTTAGAAATAACTCGCTAACAGATATATACAATATTTTCTCCCCTATTTGATATATAAAAGCTGACATAACCGATAAAGCAGTAAACCATCTTAAATATTGATCTCAAATATGCCGTTGTATAAGGAATAGGTGTTGATTGACAGGTAAAAGCAAAAGCTTAGTAAAACAACGTCATAAAATAATAAATATGCCACCAAACGATTGAAACGACATAGGGAGATCAAAAACACTTTGTAGAACCAAATCCGTAACATATCTAGCTTTACGGCCGCTTATTCTTACAAACGTTCATGCTGCTCCCTATATCCATAAAATAAATAAGCAATCCTTAGCTAAAAAATATGCAACGTCAATGTGATTGCTATAACAGAGCTTCGCTTTCTCCTTTATCAATAATAGCGATTTACATGAAACATCTTGCGCTTAAAATATCCCCCATTGGTTTTGCTTTAGTTTACACCATTAGAAAAGAAATTTTTGTAACTTGTTTCATGAAACATAAAATTAAAAATCAACACAGGAATTAAGAAAATGAGCAACCACACGCGCTGCTAATACAGGTATTACAATTTCGCACATAAATTTAGATGGAAGGAAGATAAAATAGCACCACTCTATAGCAGAGTAGCTGATAGAAAACGCCTAGCAAGAAAAGCAATCAAAAAACTTCACAAAATTGAGATTGGTAGAAAAGCAAATGAGCACAAATCACTGAAAACAAAATTCCTATACACAATCAACTGCTTTTATAACAATAGATGGCGGAGAGGAAGAGATTCGAACTCTCGAGAGCCTTTTGAGCCCTACTCCCTTAGCAGGGGAGCGCCTTCGACCACTCGGCCACCTCTCCAACAGAGAGGCATAAATGGTATCAACAGAAAGTTCAAGACATTTTCGATTTTTTTCCCAAATATCTGAAAATTTTTCTCCTATTGATCCCATAGGGAGCAAAAGTTAATAAAACAAGAATTGTGTCTTTTTTACCACAGCATCTCGAATAGTACATATATATATTACAAAAAGGTAATTTCATATTTGAAACTCTAAAAAGATTAGTTATAGCTAAGATAACAAGTGCTGCGTATTTTACTTATGTCTTTGTCCTTAATGCGTTAGGCAAATGGTACTCTTTAGAAGAAATTTAACCGGACCGCGGAGATCCCATATGAATATTAAATCCCTCTTTTTAAGCTCTACAGCAGCTTTTTTAGCAATTTCTGGAGCACATGCCGCTTCAACAGTTATCGCCGAACCCGAACCTGTAGAATATATTCGCGTTTGTGATGCCTACGGAAAAGGATATTTCTATATCCCTGGAACAGAAACCTGCATGCGTTTATCAGGAAATGTTCGTACTGATTTTATAGGCGGTAATAATATCGATGCAACAACCGAAACTGAACTAAGAGACAAAAGAAAAACCTACGGCGCCGCATCACGGCTCACCCTTGTTTTTCAAGCAGCTTCTGAAACAGAAATGGGAACACTTCGTTCATATGCAAGAATTTATTCAAACTGGGGTGATGGTAGAGACAACGCTGCTGCAAAGCTTGCCGCGGCTTACATTGAACTGGGTGGTTTTCGCGTAGGTCTTGATGACACAATTTTCAACAGCTGGACTGGTGATTATGGAGATGTTCTCAATGATGACAGCATAGCGCCTGCCGGCACAACACGCACCAATTTTATTTCCTACACCTTTAATGGTGATTCCGGCTTTTCTGCTATTATCGGCGCTGAATTAGGCAATAATGCAGATTCTCTTCCAGGAATAACAGGATACTACATTGATAAAGATGATAAGCTTGTTTCTATCACTGAGGGTACTCTTCCAAGTAAAGCAATTAAAAATTACACCCCGAATGTGATTTTGGGTATAAAGTTCATGCAAAAATGGGGTGGTTTTTCAGCAGTTGCAGCATATGATGCTTACTACAAAAAGTGGGCTGGAAAAGTACGTGCAGATTTCAATGTCAACGATCGTTTCAATCTATGGGTAATGGCTGGTTATAAAAATGGCCTTGATTACTACACAGTAAATACAAAAAATGAATTATCACGACAAAGCACAACGATTTATGCAAACTGGGGTGGTAAATGGGCAGCTTGGGCGGGTGCCACTTACAAGCTTACTCCAAAAGCAAATTTGAATGCTCAAGTTTCTTATAGTGCTGTAAAAACCTTTGCAACTTCTGTAAATATTACATACACGCTGGTTCCAGGATTTGTGATTACACCTGAATTAACCTATGTTTCTTGGAACGATGATCGCGTTGTGACGGATAAAAATAATGATGAAAAACATTTATTCAATAAGAAAAGTGCTTTTCAAGGTATGATCCGTTTACAGCGTTCATTCTAATCCTATTTAAGCTACAGCTTTTAAAAACTGGCAACATGGTTTGCCAGTTTTTATTTTTGGAATCAAATATCATGAATATCTTTTCCTGATACGTATTGTCTTGTCTCTCGGAAAAAAAACGACTTAGTTTCATAAAACTACTCTCAGAAGATTAACCCTGATATGCTTGATAAGAGCACTTTACACGGGCGTTTACACATCACTTCAAACATAATCTCTTCCTTGCCCTTTAAAGCATGAGCAAACCCTTTTGCTTTATGACCAAATTGGTCTTTCTTAGCAATTTACTTCTAACCTTTGTTAATTTAGGTCATGAACTTCTCTGGTCAATTCTGTACTGAACAGATAAAATATTGAAAAAAACAAGACATCATTGTGTTTTTGATATGCCTGAATGTGTCTTCTATCAACACTCTAAAACACAATGTTTTATAACACGGCTTCATTAAAAAACTTAATCATCAAGAAACATGCTGTCAAAACGATGCAAATATTCCCTAAAGCAATAAAAGAGAAAAGCGATATATCTTCAAAAAATGAATTGACCTCTTCCCCTTCTAAAGAATAAAGCCCCTATCAGGAGCAATCTGTAAATACCCCTATTTTTCCTGAACCTACATCACATTGATTTATAATCATAATTTATTATTTTTCATGTTTCAATCAACCAAAACCTTTCACTTGTACAACAAGCGGAGAGAGCCGTGTGAATAAAAACGAGTAAAGAAAACCCTTTTATGAATCGTTTTAAACTCCAAGGGCTATAGTAACATTGAGATCTGACAAAATGTACGATAGTGCTAGGCACTTTTATTAAGCATAAAAATGAGGATACACTTCATAGAGGATTTTAGATTATATTCTCTATAAACGTCGCTGTAAAATATGTGTTGTAATACGCATTAAAAGACATTGCTTTAAAACAAGCATGGAAATATACAACACAAGTCCATTTTATTTGAAGCGTTTTATCCTGCGTAAGGAGCATGCCATCATATACGCAACATCTTGACTTTACGCGTTTTTAAAGAAAGCAAAATATAAGACAAAGAAACAGTAAATTTAATCTTTGCAAATCATAGAGCTTTCAGAGTTATGTTTCCATAAAACGCCTTATACCGTACAGGGGATTTTTTACACGATTAATGCCTTTTTTACATAAAGCCAATTGGCAAAAAGCAGCCTCTCTTGATAAGAAAAAGGCTTACACGTAATCATAAGCCATATTTTCAATTAAAACGCATTGAATTCACGGAAAATACTTATCAACCAATGCATAAAGAATTGCTGCTGTTTCAACATCTAGAATCCCATCATAATTTTCTTGACGAAAATGAAGTTGAAATGCTCGGATCAAATCTTTGTATCCTGTTTGGGGACACGCAGCAGAAATGTCATATCCATAACATTTTAGCTTCGCCAAAACATCTTCTTTGGGTGGAAAATTCTTAGAGAATTGCTCTTGATAATGACTTTTTAGTTCATCATCATACCATGCTCCTATACCTGCCTTATAAAGTTCTTTCCATGGAAAAGCTGCTCCTGGATCACTTTTTCTTCCAATGGCAATATCACTATGTCCCACCACATCAGTTGGCATAATATCGGGATACCGTTGAAGAATATTTAAGGCAAGTTCCTTAACGGCATCAATTTGTATTGGATTATAAGGAGGAAATATCCCCCCCTCATCATGATAAGCCATAAAACCAACAGTCTCTTCTGGAGACTCAGAATGACCCGTCGCTAAATTAACGATTTCAATCCCGATAGACGCATCATTGAGATGACTATGCCCAGCCCATGAACTCACACCCGCATGCCATGCACGCTCATTTTCATCGACCAGATTAAAAATACGCATGTCCTTAAAGCCTGCCTCACGATATGTCTGCTCTGAAGGATCAGGAACAAGATAGTGTGCACTAACCTTTTCTCCTGTAAGCGCCATAATCGAGGCTTTAAAATCAAGAGCCGTATAATGCATGACGAGAAAACGAACGCGACGATTAAAACTCTTGACAGAACGATAACTGTTGTAATCAATCTGATACATAAAAGCCCTTTCTTTGTTGCTTAAAAAGACCACTGCGCACCACAACAGATAGGATACGAACTGTTAAAATTTCGCAATGAACTTCCTAATCTAGATACTAAGAATTACGCCTAAAATTTGTTCATCAAAAACATTGACACTCTTATCAACAATTAAGACACATTTTTATTTCTCCCACACACACGCGTAAAATGTTTTTAACCACATTCACAAATACACCGCATTAAATCTTTTCCCCAAACAAATTCCTACAAATTACCAATCGAAAAGAAAACAAAAGCGTAAAATGATCACTCATTAAATCTTCACGTCTTACAGAAAAAATAATTCTTCCTGTTATCAAATTGAAAAATATCGCCCCTCGGAAGCGAACACCCAACGATCATGCAATCACACAAAAACTTAAAGGAAAAATTTTATGAGCTCTTTACAGCAATTTATTATCAGATCACGGAACGGCACATGTTCACAATAAAACTCTTCACGGACATATTGTTCAATAAAATTTGCAAAACTTTCCTGTAAATGACACGACTTCTTGTCTTTTCACACCATCGCTTTTTGATTTACAAAGAATCTCAATTATCTACAACGCTTGAGGCACATGAAGTCTCTGGATTCCTTGTCATAGGCTCCATGGAAGATAATATATTGATTTATAATCATAATTAATCATTATAAATATTGAATGTAGCGAATCTAATATCGTAAAGTTTTTCTTAATCTTGAATCAATCAAAGTCATTTAATGACACATCAAAAGAAAAAATACCCTATAGATAAAAACCACTGAAGAAAAGGATCAAAATACTTCTTATAATAGAACGTTTAATAATTTAAGAAATATTGTTACGTCCCCATAGAGGTTCATTTTTTCTTCTCAGTTTGCAAAACTCTTTTTAAAACCAACCAAGCTGCATATTCTTGTAAGACGGCACCTAAAAGTGGTCGCGTATAGGGAAAAGTTACACGATCATCACCATAACCTTTCATCCGTATAGTCATCGTGGCATGTCCAAGGCTTTCTGCTTGATTTTCTAATGTCTCCAAAGAAGGCTCTAGGCTCACTTCAACCTCAAGCAGTGGAATATCTTGTTTACCTTTTTCTATGGGCTGAAAATATTCTAAAAGCCGCGGATCATTGGCAGACCAATGAACCTCAACGTGCATTGCTAATTGTTTACAAGCAGTAGTAACTTCTGCACCAACCAAATAGGGATGAAAATGATTTTCAAATTCTTCCACGAAATGTTGTTCCAAGGGCGCTTCTGATTGACCAACAAGCTGTACAAGAACATAGGGGCTTTTCCATAAAAAATGCCGTTCAAAGGGTTCATTTTCAAAATGATCATCCACCCACTGCGCAATTGTACTTTCATCAATTCCAATCAAAGTCCATGCATACTCCGCACGCGATACAGAAGAATATTTCTTCTCATTGTGTTCTAAATAATTCTCTAAAAGCGCAAGAGCCTGTGATGGTGGACCAGGCAAAACAACAAGCGTACTTCCATCGCAAGAGAGATAAAAGCCTGGTGCTGTGCCTGTAGGATTATCAAGCACGGTTGCTGTCTCAGGAAACAATGCTTGACGCGCATTACTCTTATCCACCAAAATCCCTAATCGTTGTAATTGACCTTTTATTGTTTGCCAAACATCTTCATGATGTAGTAAAGGCTGCTTTACAGCTTGAGCAACTCCATCGCATGTTATGTCATCTGATGTTGGTCCCAATCCCCCACTGATAATGATAAGATCTTCTTGTCCAAGACAAGCAACAACAGTCTCACTGATTTGCTGTAATTGATCAGCACAAACAAAATGACGTGTGACTTGAATATTTCTCTTGTTCAAGCTTTGGCTTAAATCTTGTAAATTCGTATTCAAATATTGTCCTGAAAGGAGTTCATCACCAACAGTGATAATCGCCGCACGACAAACAAAGACAGGCTTCACAAGAGAATTGCGAACAGCTTCAGCCATTTGACGGGTAGAGGCGACACCTCCAAGATCATAGGTAACGGTTTTTCCAGCACGAATAACCTGATCAACACTCTCAGATAATTGTTTTGCTGCATCTTTAAAGCCTAAATGCTCTAAGAGTAAAGCCGTGGTATAAAGCATCGCAGAAGGATTTGCTTTATTTTGTCCAGCAATACGTGGTGCGCTTCCATGAACAGGTTCAAAACAAGCAATCTCGCTCCCCACATTCGCATGAGATGCAAGCCCCAATCCCCCCATTATCCCAGAGCCAAGATCAGAGAGAATATTGCCAAACATGTTTTCAGCAACAATCACACCAAACCGCTCTGGCTTGGTTGCAATCCACAAAGCAACCGCATCAACATTATGAATATCTGCTTCAATTTCCGGATAGTTTTGCGCAATTTTCTCAAAAATTTCCTGAGCAAATTGTCCACTTTCTCGCATAACATTGGGCTTATCAGCAAAAGTAACGCGCCTAAAGCTATATTTCCTTGCATAAGAAAAAGCATATTCAAATAACCGCTCTAAACCAAAGCGTGTCTGCAAACGGACTGTCCACGCAGCTTCCTCAAGCCCATATTTTGTCAAATTTGGATGTTTTAGCCAAACGGCTTTTTCAGGAGAAATACCCCGAAAATCCAATCCAGCATAAAGGCCTTCACTATTTTCTCTGATAACACAAAAATGAAAAGGTTTTCTCGGACCAAAGATGTATCTTACAGGACGTATATTTGCAAACAAACCTAACTTTTGGCGAAGTTGAAGTGCGGGAGCAACATAGGCAAGGTTTTTCTCTTTTAAATGCGGAGCAAGTTCTTTTAAAGCCGCTTCTTTTCCTTTATTGGTCACAGCACCAAGTAAAATAGCATCACTCTGAGTAATTTTTTGCCAAGTCGCTTGAGGGACAGAATTTCCTTCCTGTTTCCAACATTCAAAACCAATATCACCATAAGTCAATTCAATCGGCAATTGAAATTGCTCTAAAACCATCAACGCAGCATCACAAACCTCTGGTCCTATCCCATCACCAGGTAAGACAAGAACTTTCTTTTTCATAGTCCCTCCATCCACTCATCAATGACTGCATCCGTCATAGTAGGATTATCCTCCCACAAACGCGTACCAGCACCAGAGATAAGCTTATATTCATGATTCAGATTATGACTTTTTGTCTGATTATCTACCGTTGCAAGTTGCGACTTTTCTCCCACTAAAGCTAAAAACTTCCCCTTATACTTAACTATTTCATCTCTAGCATCTATTTCTAATAAGAGTTTAAACCCTCTTGTCATGCGTTCAATTGCCACGCTTTTTTGTTTATCGGGAATCTCCAATAAAACTCTTTTTTTCATAATGCCAGAAGGATGCATAAAACCATTGAGTATTTCCAAAGCCCCCGATAAATCATTATTTTCTAAGGAGGCAAGAATATCTCCAAGGCGCCGTTGCAAAACCTTATCTGGATAGCCAGGTGCATTCACAGCAAGCACAGCTTGAACATTGGGAAGCTGGGCTGCCAATATTTGTACCAATGTTCCAGCCATAGAAAATCCCACAAGCACTGCAGGCTCTTTAAAATAGCTTTTAAGTTTTTCTGCCATAAAAGATAAAATGTCTACAGCAGAATAATTGAGAACATGAGAACCCTTAGGAAAAAGAGAAAGCGTATCCAGCAGAGTGACAGGGAATCCTTTTGTTGAACATAGCTTTGTCAATGGAGAACAAAAAACACCACCATCCCAAATTGGCATTACAGGAGAAAGAATAATAATAGGAAGCCCCATTGATCAATTCCTCCCCTTATTTTTAAACATGCATTAGAGCCAGAACTTTTCCTACCCAATATAATGAAAATATGTTGAAACTCTATGCTCATATTCTCCCCTCATAATAATCGATTTTTTAAACTCAAACTAAGCTTGTAACAAATTTTAAACCCACTCAATCCAGCAACTTAATAAAAAAAATTCATCTAATGTACAGGTGCCCCATTTGTGTAAAACATCAAAAGCATTTCCGCATAATGCTTTCTTTTTATCATTTCACTCAGCTTATTTCTGAAGTCATAAAATGACGCGCTTTTTGAATATAAATGATAAAACCAATCATACAACACACAGCTAACAAAGTTGCCATAGCCCGTGGGCTATGACCAGAGATTTTTCCGATAACCGCTGCACTGAGTGCCGCACTTCCTAATTGCAAAGATCCCATAACACCAGAAGCCGCTCCCGCAGCTTTCGGATGCGATGAAATAGCCAACGCTGTTCCTAACGGCAATAAAAAACCATTTCCAAAAGTAAGAACAGCAATAGCCATAAAACTTGTCACAAGGGGCCATGGGCTTAGATACATTTGCAAAGCAAACAGCACACCACCTATCACAAAAATAATGTACCCTCTGCCCACAGTTTTTTCCATAGACTCGCGTTCAAAAAACCATCGCGCCAAAAGATTTCCCAAAATATAGGGAAACGAAACACCAATATAGCTATAACTAATGTGTATCGGTGATAACCCCAAAGTCGTGAGTAAAAAAGGCGACTCCACAATATAAGCAAAATAGGCAGCGTAAGAAAAACACGGAATAAGTGCATAAAAAATAAATTGTTTATTTCTGAAAACACCTAAATATGCCTTCATCAATCCTATAGGAGAAAAATGCTGCCGTTTTTGAGGGGGTAGCGTTTCGCTTAGCACAAAACAACATAGCAAAATGGTCAAAAATATAAAAAAGCTTAAAAAGATAAAAGTTGCCTGCCAATGAAAAGCCTGTATCAAAAGTCCACCAATGAAAGGTGCAAGCGCTGGTGACATTCCAATAAAAGGGAAAACAATCAAATAAAGTTTTCCAGCCGCTTTTTTATCCAACAAATCATTGATAATTGCACGACTTAAGACAAGTCCCGCACAAGCACCAAGACCTTGCAAAAAACGTAACACAAGAAAAGCGTGAATATGAACCGTATAAATCACACCAAGTGTCGTAAATAACCACAAGAATAAGCCCAATAGAAGTGTTTTTTTACGCCCAAAATTATCACTCAGCGGCCCATAAATGAGCTGTCCAAGTGCCAATGCCAACAAAAAAACCGCCACTGCACTTTGAATTTGAGATTGTGTCACTTGATAATATTGACGCATATCGCCCAGTGCTGGTAAAAAAATATCGGTAGAAATCAAACCTCCTGTTGATAAACATACGATAAGTATAATGAATGGTAATGTATATTTATGTTTCATCAGGAAAGTCACATTTCTTAAATTTAAAAATATTTAAATTTTACGTTTATAGAAAAATAATAATTTATATTTATAAATATAAAGCTATTTTAACTTTATCCACAGGGAATAAAATAATCAATTTTCTTTATTCTTTTACTTTATTCGAGAATAATTCAGCTTGTTGATACATAAATCCAGTGTATGATCCGCACGCACACACTCAACACGTAAATAAACACTTAGTGCTTCACTTTATAATTAATTTTAAAGCATAGCAAATCGCAATTTTAAAACTATACGCAAAAGAAGCTAAAAGATCAAAACTCTCCTTCAGAGATATATTTCCCAATCCGAAATAGCGCATTTTGTTATATTCATGTTGCCCTATCTTCATCAGCTTTTTTCATTGATATCATCAACAAAAACGCTCCCAAACTCTATCCCTCTCCATGATAACAACATCACTTTCCCGACAACATCTTTTATCAGAAGTGGTTTACAACGCTCAAAGAAAAAAGAAGCCACAAACTCCCTTTCCTCAAAACTCCCCACGCAAATATTATTGTAACAATACAGCATATAATAATGGCTCATGGAGAAGTCTTTATCAACACAAATAATTGAGCAAATAAACTTAATAGCCCACTAATATCATCCACTAATATCATAAAGCAAATTGCGCTTCTATCTCGCTCTAAAATCTAAATTCATCTTGTCCATTTTGTTAGAATTTCATTCTACATAGCCAGCACAAAGTTTATTGCCTAAGCTATTGACAAACATGATATAATGAAAACTTGATAAATCATTCTGCATCTAATTTAGAAAGCAAGGAGAAGCTATTAATGAATATAACAGAACTAGCCACGTACCAATTACTTGTACCTATTAAAGTGAAAGGAAAGACATACACAGAAATCACCTTACGCCGCCCGAAATTTAAAGACTTAAAAGCAATACAGAGCAAAGAAGGCGACGAGCAATCAATTGAAATGATCGCATGTCTTTCAGGGTGGTCCTATAATGCCATCAGTAAACTTGGTGTTCGTGATTTTTTTAAACATTAAAGACATTTACGGGCCTTTAATAAAAGAATGACTAAAAGAGTTTGATAAAATGCTAAACAAAGTAAATGCAGCCATAAAAAGCATAATGGATGAATGTATTTTAATCGACAGTAAACCCGAAAAATGCACAAGTAACCTTTACACACATACATTTGAAACAGAATCCATGACAACTGCAAATGCAAAAGTGAAAACCTATAGCACCTATGAACCGATTACAGTTCATAATCCCTACGTCATAAAGGTGGAACACATGACCTTTACAAAATGCACTTTCTTAGTACAAGATGGTCCATCAAACCAAATTTATCTCTCAAATCAAAGTGCTCTTACATCGTATAAAAAAACTGCGGGCGAAACTAAAAAACAAACTTTGGAGAGAATCTCAAAACTTTTGGACATTGTCTCAAAACTTTTCAACTTTCCTCTCTGGTTTTGGGAGTTTTTACTCAAAGAACTTAGAAAATTTTTCTAGCATTGTTTTGATATAAAGAAATAAGAGAAGGAAAAACAGCTTAGAACACTAATGTTTCTTCCTTCTCTTTTATCTCTCATAGCTTTTTGAATTGAATACTTTTGATATTTATTTTGAATAATTGAAGCATTCTTTTAATTATAAGTACAATATAAAAAACTAAAATTTTAGAAGACGCGCTGTTTTTACAAAAAAATGAATAATAAAATAAAGACTCCGGAATTTTACTTTTTACCTTCAAACACAATCAATGATGGAAAAGCGTTTACAAAGTTTTCCTCAAGCAGTATCTGGGACATTACTTGAAAGAAAAGCATTAAGAGAGCTTACTTTTAAGCTAAGGGGGAAAGATTAAACTTCACAACGACATTCAATCTTTTAAACATTGCAGTACAGAACGGGAAAAGAGAGCCATTCCTTTATTCCCCATAGACCGTTTATCCCCCCCATCAACTAAAATTCTCGATAAACTGGTATTATCAGTTCTAGACTGGAGTCATATAAGAAGAATTTTAAGTAATGATCACCGTCTTGTTTTCGATGTTTTCTGTCCTTTTTGGCGCATATCTATTCACTTTTGGAACATAATTTGCAAAAAGGCATTGTATCTCCAGCATATTCAAGGAGATAAAACATGGAAACTCGCATTCCTGAAAACACACCATTTGA
>NZ_JBHION010000022.1:0-10000 GCF_042195515.1 Bartonella sp. CB10SXKL
CAAAAAGGCATTGTATCTCCAGCATATTCAAGGAGATAAAACATGGAAACTCGCATTCCTGAAAACACACCATTTGAGACGAATTTTCTAGGAGAAACATCTCTAGAAGAAAAATATTCACTCTTTCACACACCCATTTCATGGTCCGCAATCTTTGCGGGACTGGTGACGGCTCTTGCCACCTCAATCTGCCTTTCTTTTCTGGTCGCAGCTTTAGGCTTAAGCCAAATGGATTTCACTTCTTCAACCCCATTTGAAGGCTCTTTCCTCTCCTTTGGCGTGGGCTCTGTTATCGTTACACTGATTAGCCTAGCCTTGGGAGGCTTTGTAGCTGGACGTTTTGCTGAAACCTCAGGGACTCTTCATGGCTTTCTCACTTGGGCTCTCATAACATTGCTGATGACCCTCCAAGCCATCCACGTGGTTTCTAGTACAGCAAAGATAGGAGCTAAAACGGCTCTAGAAAACAGCTCCATGGTCCAACAAACCGTGGACAGCCTCAAAAACAATATTTCCCCCATACTTGCAAACTTAAACAGCGAAAGTCTTGAAAAGTTTTTTGCAAAAAATAGTGACAATGGCATCAATTTTGACCAACTTGGGAGTGAATTGCGCACCCTTCTCAATAAAAGTGACATTCCTGCTCTCAACCCTGAGCGCTTAAAACAAACCTATCAAGCTGCACTCAATGATATTGGTTCTGCGATAACAGCTTTCAAAAATGATCCTTCTTACTATCGCACCACTTTAAAAAATCTTGGTGAGCGTCTGTCCGATCGTGTAGAAGATCTCACGACAAAATTTGATCGAAGTGATATCATCAATGCCCTTGTGACCGATGGCATGTCCCGTGCGGATGCACAAACAGCAGTCAACCGTGCCGTCCAACTCTATCAAAGCGCAGAAGAAAAGACCGAAAAAGCCATCAAAGTCCTTGAAGAACGGGCAGAAACACTCTCAGACAATCTTGAGGATACGATCAAGGGCGCCAAAAACACTGCGACTAAAGCCACAAAAACAGCCTCCAATATGGGGTGGTGGGGCTTTTTAGGCAGTCTGGTAGGCGCCATTATTTCCAGTGTTTTTGGCTATTATGGTTATAGAAGCCGTAAGGACACTTTCATGCTTTAAAACGTCTACCTTTAAAGCAAATACATAAAAAGCTGCACGTATAGTGCAGCTTTTTTGCAAAATCTTCTGATTGTCTTTTTGTATTATTGTCTCTCTCATATCAGACAACTTCTCCAGCCCATCATCCTTAATACTCCCCTTTAAAAAAACATAAGGAGCTGGTCATTGCTGCCAATAGGCATTGTGCTTGTTTTGGAAAAGAGCTCTGAAAACTTCCTTTCTCAACTGATCATCAAGAAAAACTATACAAAGCATGGGATATCCCATAAACACGTAGAAGAAAATTGTACCTTATAACCTCTTGGGGAGGAGCATTGTGACAAAGAAAAAATCCATGATTTTTACCCAAATGGGACTTTTCCTTGTTTTGGGCTTTAGCAGCTTTGCCGATGAAACAGCACAAGTTACATTTGCTCTCCACTTAGCAGAAAGCACAGCATCTATTTCAATGCTGCTGTTTGCAGGGCTTGTCGGGGCAATTTGTGCAGGCCCCATTGCACCACGCCTCTTGCATCGCTTCCAACCAGCGCGAACAGTACCCATTGTTTTATTGTTTGAAGCACTCTTCATAGCCGTTGCCGCAATTGCCAACCAATTTTGGGTTTACATTGCCCTTTCTTTCGCACTAGGTTGTGCTGGTTCACTCTTTTGGTCTGCTATCCTCGTTTCCGTCCCAGAATTTGCAACCAATGATCAGCAACTAGATCGACTAAACCGCGTTATCCAAACAGTTCGTAATCTTGGCTACATTGCCGGACCACTGCTAGGGGGTGTATTGTATGGAATATCAAATGGGCAAAAAGGGCTCTTTGCACTATCCATCATGGTTCTTTGTGCTACCTTTATCACTCTCTTCTGTTTTAAAAGTTTAAAAATACATACGCAAACAACAAACACAACACAGCAAGCCAAAAAAGGGCTAGATTTAACGGGTCTCTTGCGTAAAAAAAATGTTGTCTATGCTCTTTCTCCCCTCATCATTACCATCATCCTCACCTCTGCTCTCAACGTCTTATCGATTGTCCGCATCCGTACCGATCTCAACTTAAGCGCTGAAACCTATGGGGTAATCACAAGCATGTTAAGTCTTGGCCTCGTGGTTGGTCCACTCTGTTTCTCCAGCCTTTTTCATCGCTTTGGCAATGCCGCTGGAGCATCACTTGCCGCTGCAATAATTGGCTTTGCAATTTTCTGCTTTTCCTTAACACATATTGTATGGTTGATGATGCTTTCATTTTTCATTCTTGGGGGTGCAAACGGTGTGCAAAATGCTCTAATGGCAAGTTTTATGATGAAAGCCATCCAGAAAGAACACCGAAACAACCAAATGCCCGCCTATATTTTCATCATACAAACAGCGGTGTGCATTGGCTTTCTAGGAGCCGGTTTTGTAAAAGTGCATCACACCCAAAGCACACTATTTATCATTGGCATCGCCACAATGATCACAGGCATCTTAGGTTTTATTGTGAACAGTGCCGTACAAAAAAAAGGAATATGATAATGGTTAACAGACTTTGCTATCTTTGCTCTCAAGCAAACCAAACCCAAAAATGGCATAAAAATCATCACCTGATCAAATTATTGTATCTCCCATGCAACCCCATACCAAGCAATGTGATTTTGATGAACCATTCTCGTGTGGAGGAGCAAACAACCATTGCCAAAACTTGATATTTCAAAGCAGAAGAAACCGGTTTAACATCATGCAACAAGATCCTATAGGCTTAAACTTTTACAATGGAACAGGCGGTTATGTATGGCAACTTGCAGACTATATGC
The DNA here is from genome assembly GCF_042195515.1 of Bartonella sp. CB10SXKL. Classification (NCBI taxonomy): domain Bacteria; kingdom Pseudomonadati; phylum Pseudomonadota; class Alphaproteobacteria; order Hyphomicrobiales; family Bartonellaceae; genus Bartonella; species Bartonella sp. CB10SXKL. Next base: position 2,914 of record NZ_JBHION010000022.1, read on the forward strand.
GACATGATTGTCATGAGAGCTCCCACACACTTGAATTGCAAAAACCAACACCACCTATAGCCATCAATTCTTTCGCTGTCTACCCACGTGAACTCAATCCTTTATCACACATTCAATGGGCAAAAGATGTACAAATAATAAAAAACAAACCAGCACTCATTGGCAAACGGCAAATACAACCCATCACCATTGTTTCTACAAAAGGAGCGACATTTGGCGGATTCGACTTTCCCACATTTGAAGCACTTCGTGAAAGCTGCCTTGTCCAATCACTGAGAGAAATACAATTCAATGGTACTCTTCTTGCCTCTGGGAGTCTTTTGATCTCACTTTTACGACACGGGTCTCATTCAAACAAATCAACAAGCCTTTTCACCAGATCATGCAACCGCTCTTTTACGAGAGCCAACAGTATTATCATAGATTCTTCTCTTGACACTCTTGCCATTAATCAACTCAATGGGCGTACAATCCAACTGAATGAAAAAACCAACCCTCTTTTGCAAAAAGCCACAACCAAAATGCATCTTCAACACCCCATAGAACAAACAACCACGTTTTTTGTAAAAGCAGAAATAATGATAAGGATCAAAAGATGTCCCTGATAAGCCCCGATATGGGAACAGAAAATAGTGCACAGCTCATTTATGCACTTATTCAAATGGCAAGACCGCGCACAGTCATTGAAATCGGTGCTGGTGATAGTACGTGCTTTATCGCAAAAGCACTGCAAAAAGCAAAACAAGCATGGCAACAAGATAAAAAACTTTTAGAATCTTCCACTAGGGAAGAGCGTACAGCTTTGCTTGACCCTTCAGGAATCCTTGAGAATTACGAACCACGGCTTATCACCATTGATGATTTTTCAGCAGAAGGCCAATCAGCCGAAGAAGCATGGCAAGAACTGCTTCAAGACGGTATTGAAAAAGACATGGTAACATTTATCCATGAGAATTTCTTCTCTCTCGATGATGAAACGCTCAAATCTTGGGGACCAATAGATTTTGTTTGGCTTGATGCTGGAACGCCCGCAGATGATGTGCGATTTGTTACCACAGTTTGGGAACACATCACCGCTGGTGGTTATCTTTGTTTGCATGAACCAACAATGACCACAACAATTGCTCACAATAGCGAACAACGGGTTCGACGCGTCAGAACTCCCATCTGGGAAGAAATTCTCTACCGGCTTGACGGCTCCTATGAAGCTTTAACACTCCCCGAAAACCACAAATATCGCCAGGGTGGTCTGGGGATTATTCGCAAACGCACCCCAGCCGAACAAATTGTACGCGCACAATCGCTCCAAGCAGAACTCATAGAAATCAATGAAATTCCCATTCGCAATGATATTTTGCCCATGGGGAAAGAAACCCTTCACAAACGCAATACCCGCAATTCACTGATCTCTGCCATGACCTCACCGACACTGCGCGCTGTTTATGCCGCCATTATCCTTGGTGCAAAAAATCTTACTGATATCCTCAAACATGTCGATTCAGATGCCAAAAACATTCACAAATCCATCAATCGCCTTTTGAATCTTGGACTTATTCACAACACAACAGCAGGATTTCAAGCCGAAGAGACAGTGTGGAAAATGCTAGAAAATAAACATGAGCGAAATAGGGAAAATTTAAGCGACCGCCATTTAGAAACAGAAGAGATGCTATCAAAAATTGGTGAAGCCTTTCAAAAGGAAAAAATCTATAGCGAAACGGAAGTTTCCAAGATATGCAACCTCTTTACGATAGACTTTGCCCGATTACGACGCACTCTTGTTGAGAGAGGTTTTTTACAACGCCATGGAGGCAAATATCAACGCATGCGCTAAAAGAGATTTGAAAAATGATTAGCTAACTCTATCGTTTTTCTTCTCTATTTCAAGAGAATGAATAACCTTCCACTAAAAAAATATAATTTCATTAAAAGGTTACAAAATCATTCATCCCATTCATATGTTGACAATCTATGGGGGGATAGTACATCCTCTTCATAAAGGATAAAATAGAAAAGCAAGAATGCGGGGTGCCAATTGGTTATCAAAAAGGATTGGGTGGTTATCAAAAAGAATTGGGAATAGTCAAAATCATCAGGAGAAGATATAGGATCAAGGTCTCAATGATCTTACGGTTGTTGCGCGAACATCAGGGCACAGTATTGTTGCTCAATCCAAATCATGCTCGATATTTCTAAAAACATCGTAGAAAAAACAATATTCTTGCATTGGGCTGGCTGGTGAATCAAGAAGGATACTATTTCAACGAAATGTGCACAGCAGAAACAGGGCTGACAAAACTTCCTCAAGAGATACAACAAAATGTATTTGATCATTTAACGACACTTCTATGGAAATTCCATGGGCAAAAATAAAATAACTTTTTTCATCTATAGCACAGTTTTTCTTTCTGAATTTTCCTTTTTCTTTGTACTCCCTTTGCTTGGAAACTCTTCTCTCATAACTGCTGCCAATGTCGCTTTTTATCTCGCTGGATCAGTAATCCTTGAAAGCATTCTCATGGTAACCACAACGGGTTTATTAGAAAGATTTTCGCGTAAACTCTTAATGGCTAGCGCCTTTATTTTAAGGAGTAGCGCTTTTGTGTGCATTATCCTATCGCTCACACCTTCTGCATGGTTGATCTTTTTTACCTTAATGGCTTTTTCGAAAGCAGTTTCAAAGCCATTTTTGAGAGAAATTTTATCAGAACATCTCAATGAAAATGCTCTTAAACGCGCATTAACTCTCTATTCTTTTTTTCAAAATGCTGCTGTCGTTATAGCACCTCTTGTTGCAACGAGTGCCATAAAATACAACGCATCAACCTTCTTAATGGCTTTTTTTGCACTCATTGGTTTGTATCTTTGTGTTCTATCCATTCAAATTGTTTATCATTACCCACATAAAACATTATCTCTTGAAAAGAATAAAAAAACAAAAAAAGCTCTTCTTTCTTCTTTAAAAACAATAATACATAATCGTTCTATTGCTTATTTGCTGGTCACGGCTTTGCTTTGTGCATTCCTCATGGGAATTTTCATCACCACCACAACACTTCTCAGTAAATTTGACAGAAATCTCGCCCCTTATAGTGGAATTTTCTTTTCAATTGTTGGCATCAGTATTTGTATCTGGCAGGGGGTAATCAATAAACATCTCACCCTTTCCGATAAAGCAACTTTTTATCTGCTCTGCTTTATGGGAAGTTTCGCTGCATTTTTCCTCATAGGTGGGGTCTTTACCGCTGTGATTGCGTTAATTGCCTAAAGTGTCTATGAATCTGTCATGATTCCAGAGATATACTATCAAGCAGGGAAAACAACCTCACCCCTCTCTGCCAGTGTTCTTTTTAGTTATATTCTTGTTATTTCAAATATTGGCCAAGCTGCCGGCTCATGGACAAGTGGATGGATCATCAGCCATTTCAACAATCATATCGCTTTCACCTTTTGCATGATTGTTGGTGCCTCCGCCTTTGCTTCTTGCCTTTGCCTCATGCAAACGAAAAAATAAGCAGCTTCCATGTCACATATCATTTTTGAAAACCCGTAGCACAACAAGAGCACTCAAAATAATTCGCCATAAATCACTCAATTATGGGTTTGTAATACAATCTGCGGCAAAGAAGCTCAAAACGGTCTTTAAAGATTGCTCTGTAAGGCTCTGTTGCCAATTGCCTCATAGCTTAAAGTATTATGGGGGCAGACAAGCGTAAGGTAGCTACATTCTGCACGAATAATATTCTATTGATATCCATGTGCAACACAGCCAAAGCATTTTTTATAATTTGCTCATTAAGGATTTTGAACTAATCAATCTCAAACCTCACCATGCGCGTTTAACTTTTAATGCCACCCATTCCCTCTCAATTTATATTTTAGAGCTCATGGATCAGCCATAATAAAAAACCATATCACGACTACCAGCATTTTCTCGTGCCATTTTTAATGCCTAAAAAGCATTAAAGGGGGGGTGCTTCTACCCCTACAAAACCAAATATTTCTATAGCATGACAGAATGAGTAATCACACCACCCTATAGTTCTCCTCTTCCCCGCGTTTCTAGGCTCCGCTTCTAAAGTCAGTGGGCAATTTCTGTAAATGCAAAAGCCGCCCTTAAGGATGGCGAATGAGGATGGTGCAAAAGTATTGCCTTGATTATTTTTTTAAGAACAAACTAGCTGGTGTACTATTTTTGGAAAGCTCTCGTGCAGAAATATTATGATGGAGAAGCTAGTCATTATGATAAAAACACAAGTCTTAACTCCGTAAAGAGAGAAAATCTGAGAGCTTAGATTTAATCCCTTCAAAGCCTTTATGCGCGTAAATTACGTACCTATACGTTCTTCCCCTACCCTACTTAATTTTATAATAAGACAGCTCCGTATAAAAAACAGCACTATTCTTACATACCATAGCCATTTTCTCTTTACAGGCTTTCTGCTATCAACATAACACTTTACCCTCTTAAAACACTGTTTGCAAAAGGTTTGCATCATCACAATGATCATAAGCATAGGCTTGCTACCCCAAAAAGCTTGCTAGGTAAAAATCCGCCTTAGTATTTAGTGATATAGATAGTGTAGATGTTCAAGAAATTGTGTACAGTTTTTTGTTGCAAAAAGTTGGCAGATTGTTTTGAGGATGAAGATATACAGGTACACATAGAACAAAGGGAGGGATGATATTAAAATCCAAGAGAATCTGAGTTTAGATTTAGTCCTTGCGCGCCCTTTAAGTGCGTGGCATTACGTACCTATACGTTCTTCCCCTACCCATTTTGCTTCCAGAGGTGCATGATGATTAGTCGCATGCCCCTTCTTATTTGTTTTTTTATACGTGAGAAGAGTTGCAAGTGATGAGCATGGCATTCCCATGCGTTTAGACGCTACAACAGGTTTCCTCCTGCTTTTATTTTCAGAGATTGATGCTATTTTTTGTTTTGCAGTACTAAGAAGAGCTTTTAGGTTTATCGTTTTAGAGAGAAGAAAGCATTCTCTACCTGCCTCTGCCTACCGCTGCTTCATTAGCGGCATACCCCTTTCCTATTGCATTCTTTTACGGGATGAGAAGACATACGATCCAGCTCCAAAGCCGCTCCTAGGTCTTGGTGCGTTAAGGGCCACTAGGTTTTTTACTGTTTTGATAAAGCTTCTATGAGAAAAGTGTGGCAGGAAGGGGAACTTATGTAGGTAAATTACTGACTTTTCCTAGTAGAGGGGAAAGTTTGAATAAAGACTTATTCTATAACATTTTGCATTACGTGCATTATTATATTTTCACGCGATATTATGTGCGTATTGTCATGTTTAGAGGTCATTTGATTTTTATGGAATATTAGTTTTGGAACATTGGTTGCGGGGGCAGGATTTGAACCTGCGGCCTTCAGGTTATGAGCCTGACGAGCTACCGGGCTGCTCCACCCCGCGTCATATATTTTAAGACAAGATTTTTTTATTGTCTACTCTGAGTATTGAGCATTGATATTTATCGTTATATTTTTATTTTTGAATTGTTATCTATCATGCCTTTAGCAGACCTGGCGGCGACTTACTCTCCCGTGCCTTAAGACAAAGTACCATCAGCGCTGGAGCGTTTCACGGCCGAGTTCGGGATGGGATCGGGTGCGTTCACTCCGCCATAACCACCAAGTCAGCAAAAAGCATGAATGATGAGAAGCTGGAATTTTATATTTTTGAATGAATATGGGAAATGAGAACGATCAAGTCGATCGAACGATTAGTATCAGTAAGCTTCATGTGTTACCACACTTCCACACCTGACCTATCAACGTGGTGGTCTACCACGGTTCTCAGGGAATACTCGTTTTCAGGTGGGTTTCCCGCTTAGATGCCTTCAGCGGTTATCCCTTCCGTATATAGCTACCCTGCTATGCGGCTGGCGCCACAACAGGTCCACCAGAGATACGTCCATCCCGGTCCTCTCGTACTAGGGACAGATCCTGTCAATATTCCTACACCCACGGCAGATAGGGACCGAACTGTCTCACGACGTTCTGAACCCAACTCACGTACCGCTTTAAATGGCGAACAGCCATACCCTTGGGACCTGCTCCAGCCCCAGGATGCGATGAGTCGACATCGAGGTGCCAAACAACCCCGTCGATATGGACTCTTGGGGGTCATCAGCCTGTTATCCCCGGCGTACCTTTTATCCGTTGAGCGATGGCCCTTCCACACGGGACCACCGGATCACTATGACCGTCTTTCGACTCTGCTCGACTTGTCAGTCTCACAGTCAGGCAGGCTTATGCCATTGCACTCAACAAACGATTTCCGACCGTTTTGAGCCTACCATCGCGCGCCTCCGTTACTCTTTAGGAGGCGACCGCCCCAGTCAAACTACCCACCATACACGGTCCCGAATCCGGATAACGAACTGCGGTTAGACATCCATATCGGTAAGGGTGGTATTTCAAGGATGACTCCACAAAGGCTAGCGCCCCTGCTTCAAAGTCTACCACCTATCCTACACATACAGACACAAATGCCAGTGTAAAGCTATAGTAAAGGTGCACGGGGTCTTTCCGTCTAACCGCAGGAACCCCGCATCTTCACGGGGAATTCAATTTCACTGAGTCTACGTTGGAGACAGCGGGGAAGTCGTTACGCCATTCGTGCAGGTCGGAACTTACCCGACAAGGAATTTCGCTACCTTAGGACCGTTATAGTTACGGCCGCCGTTTACTGGGGCTTCAATTCAATGCTTGCACATCTCCTCTTAACCTTCCAGCACCGGGCAGGCGTCAGACCCTATACGTCGTCTTGCGACTTCGCAGAGCCCTGTGTTTTTGGTAAACAGTCGCTACCCCCTGGTCTGTGCCACCCTCTAACGGTTGCCCGCTAAAGGGTCACGCTTCTTCCGAAGTTACGCGTGCAATTTGCCGAGTTCCTTCAACGTAGTTCTCTCAAGCGCCTTAGTATTCTCTACCAGTCCACCTGTGTCGGTTTGGGGTACGGTCTATATGTGGGAGCTATTTCCTGGAACTGCTTCACTGCAAGATCAATCCAATAAGATCTTACAATATACGCAATCCGTCACTACCCACAGGTCCACGAATATTAAC
>NZ_JBHION010000023.1:0-13868 GCF_042195515.1 Bartonella sp. CB10SXKL
TGATTGATTAATCGCTTTCTCACGAATGTTTTGGGCAAAACTCGGCAACGAAAAAAGGCACAAAAAAGCCGCAAAAATAAAAGTGAAAAAAAATCTATGCATTCATTGTGTCCTCAAAATGAGCAACCAAATGAACCATATCATCAGCGTCACAGAAAAAATCGCCAACCGCGTAACAATTTTTTAATTTTTTGATGAGAATAATACTTCTAAAATCTAAGAGAAAAGCATAGACTGTACTGTATACACTTGCTTTATGTGTTGTGCAAACCATATCATTTCCCCCGCTTTTGAAGATTTTACAATGACACTGTTAAATGACAATCATACACTCTATATGCTTCTTAATTTTAAGGTGTTGCATGTAATATAATCTTGAGCTTCAAGTAAAGACTCTTATTCATAGAATATACCAAATTTATTGGAACTGTTACATATTAGAGACAACAAAAAACTATCCATTATTATCGCTTGATAAGAAAAATAGCATGACGATAGTTTATTTACTAAAACAAGAAAAAAGAAAATGCGTAATGCCATAACTGATGAAGGATTAGCATATTTAAAAGCCGCTTATCTTAATGAAAAAACACTAAAGATGATCTATTTTATTATGTTTACGGTCTTTTGCATTCAGAAGATTATCGCACCCGTTATGCTGATAACCTCTCTAAAGAATTGCCTCGTATCCCGTGTGTAAAGAATGCTGATGATTTTTGGAAATTTGTGACAGTAGGGCGTAAACTGGGGCATTTGCACGTGAATTATGAAACTGTAGAGCCTTATCCTGTGACCTTTAAAAAGGGTAATCCAAAATTAACTGATATCTCTAATCCAGAAAAGTTTTATTACGTGACAGAAATGAAATTCGCAAAAATTAAGGATAGTAAGGAAAAGAATAAATCAACAGTTACTTATAATAGCAATATCATCATGACAGATATCTCTCTTGAATGGGTTATGGAACGTCAATGTGTAAAGACAGATAAGAAGAGTGGCATTGTTAATGATGCCAATCGCTATGCTGTTGAAACCGTTGGCAACCCTGCTTATCCATTGGAGTTGTTTCAAAGGGTTATTACCGTAAGTTTAGAAACAATGAAAATCGTTAAGAACTTACCAAAATTAGAAATAAGAGAAACCGAATAACTTATAAAGCATGCTCACATAATGAGAGTGATAACCTTACAAGGGGTATAGAGCTTATAACCATAATCTATACCTCTCTTGTTACGTTGATTAGATATAATCTTCTTTACTATGAGGGATAACAAAATAAAGTTAAGAGAATAGGATTTTGCAACATTCCTCTTAATTATTGCGAATCAAGGATTCTTTTCGTGGAGTTTTTTTTGCCATACCTGCTATCCAGAGGGTTTTTAATTCTAAAAAATTGACTTGAAGTCACAGTGTAGCTACACTATAATAAAGGTTATAAATGGAGATACAAATCATGAAAGCCGATTCTGTTGTTCGCGCTCGCATTCCTGCTGAAATGAAAAAACAAGCGATGATTACTTTAGAACGCATGGGATTAAGTGCATCAGATCTTATCCGCATAACATTTTTGCGTGTCGCTGAAGAAGGTTGTTTGCCTTTTGAGCTTAAAGTACCTAATAGTGTCACACGTAAAGCTATAAAGGAATTAGATGAAGGTAAAGGTAAGACATTTAAAAACGCTGATGCCCTTTTTAAGGATTTAGGCATTTAATATGCTGATACCTGTTCGCTCGAGACAATTTAAACGTGACGTGCGCAAGGCGGAAAAACGCAGTAAAAATATGAATAAGCTGCGTACACTATTAAGTCTTCTAATTGAAGAAAAGCCATTACCAAGACATTACTGTGATCATCCACTAAAAGGCGATTGGGTAGGGTATCATGATATTCATATCTAACCAGATTGGCTGCTTATTTATAGAATAGAAGGAGATAAATTACATCTTATTCGTACAGGAACGCACTCTGACCTTTTCAAAGAATAATTATATGAAAAGTTAAAAATACTCTAACTTTTCTCTACATAAAGAGCGCAGACCGTAAAAAACTCGCTCTTGAAGCTATAAAAAAGCTTCAAAAAGATGAGGGATAGAGAAAAAAACTAATAGAATCAATAAAGAATAAAATTCTCACTATTAATATAACTTATTGACTTAATTATTATTGAATATCCCTTTTTAAAAGAATAGTTTATATGCGTTATTCTAAAAAAAATCATTTGCACTTTTAAATACTCTTATTTGGATTACTTTAAAACTTTTAAGAAATCCCATCTTAAAGTGAATACGCTTCTTTTACATTGCCTTTAAAAGATTATACCGTAATCTAAAATGATAGCTTTATTGTTATCAAAAGCTTTATTTAAAGAGGGTTATGTATATTCACTTTTCTTATAGGTTTTGAAGGTATAAAAACCGTCAAAACCCCTTCAAAACGTATATTATTAGTTGAATTTATAGGTTGTGTTATCAATAGAGGTTGTTTTTTAAGATCTGTAAAATATTAACACATTGAAAAATAACGTTTTTACTTTTTATCGTTTTTTTATCTAAAAGAGGGAACCGTCAAAACTCATAACCTAATGATCTTGATAGCATTTCTTATGAGTTATAAACCATCTTTTGAAAGGCTTTAAAGGATCACATGATTTTCATAAAGCACGTTGTAATCATTCTCTAAATCATAAGGTTATCATTCAAAAGAACTGATAAAATTCATAAAAAGGATTTTGATAACGTAATCAGTTTTTAATTTCATATGCTTTTCATAAGACACGTTTTAATGACTCATTAAAATGATCACTTTTGTCAGTTCAATTTACTGACACATAACTGACAAGTTTTAATCAATTCACATCATTGGCTATCTTTAAAGATTGTACTCTTGATATAAGTTATGTTTTAAAGATATTAACATATTGAAATATATTGATTTTAATTTTTTACCATTCAAAAAAAATAATAGAGGGTCTAAAAAGAACTGACAAAACTGACATCACTGACAAAAGCCTATTAAAAGGAATTTTACTGATCTCTATAATTATCAATCTCTCTTTAGATGTTTTCATAACAGTCTATAAATTACAATTATCCTACTTATCGTTTCTCTTATGAAAATGAAAAATGATGCCATGGCTATAAAGCATATAACAGCTATAGAAAATGCGTAAAAACAGCAGCTTCAAATAACTAAACTGTAAATGAACGCATTGATTATAAAGAGAGCACCTATAAGAGGCTATTAAATTTTAAATGTATTATAAACAAAATTCACAAAAAAATTTAAATTCATTTAGTAAAAAAACTGATAGGTTATAAAGATAAAAATACGCATTATGAGAGCCTTTTTAAATATTATAGATGTATAGATTCAAAACATAACGCAATCGTTTCATAAAGCCCATAATATAGCTTTAAACGCATATAAATATAAAAGAAGCAATTCATAATCATAAGATATTATCAATACACAACGTATTTAAAAAATACAAAAAAATATCAAAAAAAGATAAAATATTATTTGACAATAAATACGTATTTTGTTATATGAAGACGATACGCTAATTTTTGTATTGTTATCCCCATTTCTTCTAAAAAAGCTACTTTTAGAACTTCACTAGAATGGGCGGGGTTATGCGTCATTTGTTTTCATTCCTTTCATCAATGGTAATCTTGATAATCAACAAGCTCCACATCTGTTCCGATAAAGCGAAAAATAACACGCCAATTTCCATTCATCTTAAAAAGTATATTACTCTTTATGCGCATTGGGAACGGCTTTTCTAGATCCTAGTAAGCTGAATATATAGCCTTGTCCGATTAGAACTCCAAAAATCGTAACAAAAACGCCTATGATTTGCATGATTTGAGGGATGAAGCCGAACAGGATTTGCACCAATAAGGCTGAAATAGGTACAAAATTGAAAAATATCGCCGTCTTACCCGGACCTCGGATCGCTATTCCAATATTCCAAAATAGGTAGGCTAAAACTGATCCTGCACCCCCCATCCAAAGGAGTGCGAATAAACTAGCGCCGGACATAGACATCGTTTCTTGAAGAGGGGATTCGAATAAAAAGGTTAGGACGCCAAGGGCGACGGTGCCAGAGAGCATCGTCCAGCTTGTTGTTTCAAGCGGGGTTGCGTTCTTGACAAATGACCGCGTGCCCACGGTATAGAACGCCCAACCAATGGAACCTAAAAGAATCATAATATCTCCTTTGGCAAAGGAAACATGGTTAGACAAAAATCTCCCATTTGTTATGACTAAATAGACCCCGAACATGCTAATGAGCATCCCTATAACCCTCTCACAGGTTGGGAAAGATTTATTCATGATAGCTTCAATAATATTAGCACTAATAGGGGTTGTCGCCATGATGAGGGAGGCTGTTATGGGATTTGACGTTTGCAAGCCAACAAATAAAGCGCCATTAAACCCTGCCACACCGATAATCCCTAGGAAAATATAAGAAATAAAATTTTGCGATAAAACATGCCACCGCAAGCCTTCTTTGAAAATCATAATTAAAAATATGGCGATTACGGCAATGAGAAACCGCTCAAAAGAAGCTGTCCATGGAGAAACAGTCGTTAAAGCTATCTTAGTGGCTTGGAAATTGGAACCCCAAAAAAAGGTTCCTACGAGGGTTAAGACAAGAGCTATTCTGGGCGTGATTTTCATTGGATAGATCCTTATACTTGATACCAAAGTGGAGCATCGAGACGTATAGAAGAAATTTGTGCGGTATTAGATGAGGAAAGAATAAAGTTGACCGCGGAAGCAATGTCATCTGGGTGAAGCATTTTGGCAAGATTCTCTGGAGGTATCTCTGGGAATCCTTTAAAATTGCGACGAAAATCCGTATTAACTTTATCAACTTGGATTGAACAAACACGAATATTTTGTGGCATTCCCCATAAGCGCAACCCACCAGTATAGCCCTCTACAGCAAATTTAGAAGAAGAATATGAAATTAAAGAAGGATTGTATTCTACACCCCATATGGATGAAATATTTATAATATCGGCGAGAATTTCCTTTTTTAGATAGGGTAAAGTAGCAGCTGTTATATAAAACATTCCTTTAATATTCACATCAAATGTTTCAGCACATTCTTGAGCATCAATTGTTTCTGGATCGCCACTATAACAAATGCCTGCTACATTAACTAAGACATCAAGACCACCAAATTCTGAGATAACCTTATGGACAGAAGAGTCAATGGCTTCTTTATCGCGGATATCAACAATCAATTTACATAAGCCTGCCGTATCGATGGAGGTTGGTAGTTCTATGTCAATGATGTCTGCACTTGCTACCTTATGACCATTTTTCAATAAGTTTAGAACAATTGCTTTACCGATGCCGCGAGCGCCTCCTGTGACTAAAATACGTTTCTGTTGTTGTGAGTAAATTCCGGTCGTGTTTTTTATCATTTCGTTTAGAATTTTCTATACCTGAAGTTGTAATCATTAATATTCAGCTAGTTTATTTTTAGCCATGCATTATGTACTACTGTATTATGTTTAATGTATTGAGTATTATTAAATTGTTTAAATAATAAGATAGCCTTAAAGTTTATTGTGATTAGGTTGAATAACTAAAGAACTGATATTTCATGTAAAGACGTCTCATTAAAAGGAAATACCTTTTTAGAGGAGAATGCTAGAGTTTGTGATTCTTTAGGTAGATTTAAACAGCGCCAACCATGCTTGTGAGCATACGCCTCAAGCAAAGGATCGCCAATAACAGCGACAGGATGACCTACAAGCTTCAGCATATGCTCATCGGAAATATCATCACCGTAGGCCCAGCAGTTCTTAAGGTCACCACCATGTTTTTCAATAAAATCCTGAATCGCAAGCGCTTTTCCAACGCCGATCGTTTGCGGAGGGACGAAACGGCCATTATATTTTTGCCCATCATGCAATAGTTTTGTGGCCAAGATGTAAGGTACACCTAGATGTTCTGCAATGGGGGCTAGAATTTCTATAAAAGAGCCGGATACTAAGACCGGCTCAATTTTTTGGCTATGATGGGATTTTAGTTCTGTTACTACTTCTTGGATTAAGAAAGTAGGATTAATCAACGCGCGCTTTGCCCAAGTTTCTGCACATCTTGTTACTTCTGCTACAGCACGTCCGGCAAAAAATTCATAAAAGCGACGGTTTATTACGCTGCGCGGACTCTGGTTATCATGGTGTGCACGTAAAATAGCAGTAGTATCTGCATATTCCTCTTGGTGAGCGTTGGTTGAAAAACCTAGCCAAGATTTATACCAGAAATCGTGGAAAGCGAGCATACTCTTGCTCCGAATAAGGGAGCCATCTACATCGAAGAATGCATACGCAAGGCTCATTATTAATTTCTCCCTTCAAAAAAATTAAATACTTTATAATGTTGTTTGTTCTTTATAAGCATGGATATGATTTATTCGTAATATTAATCCTTTGTTGTGAATTCCCAGAAACCTGTTTTTTTGAGCTTTAGCTGCGCGTGGACATCCCCTCCTAAGCCATACCATCCGATCGCACCGCCTCGATTCATTTGATAACTCATCCAAAGCAAGACGATATTTACTATTCGATTAGCAGAGGGATCGTTCACAGATGGAAACGGATTGGGTAATATTGCTTGATAAAAGGCATGCCCATCTGCATCTGCCAGTAGTATATTGGGAAGACCAAGTGGGCCGGGTCGTGTAGGTGCATGGGGATTCAGATCATGTTGCCGTAGTGCCATAATTGTGTAAAGACTGTTAGGAATTAACCCCAAAAATTCAAAATGAAAATGTCCTGTTCTTTGGTCGTTAGGGACGGAAACTTCCATGGATCCTTTCGCTTTACACCATTGTTCAAGGGTTATCGGCGCAGTAATCTTTCTACCATCTTGGTTTCGAGCGTCTGGTATTGGTACTTCATGGAAGCCATAGCTTGGCAGATAAATATTTTTCGCATTGGGGCATTGCGCTGGTGCAAATATTACTGGATAATTATTGCATGGTAATGGTAAGGGCAGAGTATGTAATACAAGAGAGGCATCACTACTAGAAAGAGGATCTGAAAGTTCTTTTATGATATCGTAGGGAGCATTCTTGACGAATTCAGGAGTTACAGTAGAGATTGATACCAAAGCTCTTCCCCACTCTGAGGTAAGTTCTCCATGGGAATTCATGCGATTGATTTGTCCAATAACAATAAAATTTCCCTTTTCATCCATTACTTCGCTCGGGGGATAAGTCGGTCCTTGTGTAGTCAAACTTAGTTCGTACATTATTGTTTTCATAGATAATGCCTCTACGCAAGATAAACATTTTCAAGGTTCTCAGCTTTCCGCGAGACAGAGTCCCTACCTGTTTGCTTGTTAAGAAATTTAATCGCTTGTTTGTGTTCATTCTTCTTTAGTTTTTCTGCATGATAAGCAGTAAACTGAAAGGAAAGAGTAGCGGCGCTCGTGTCGCCTTGGTTAACTGATATAGTTATATCGAAGTGAAGGCGAGATAATCTGGATATATCGCTAGAGTTAATTCGATAGTTAAAAACAACGTCAAGAGGGAATACAAACCCTGTAAAATTGGCAGCCAGGCTATTTAACACGAAGTAATACGGCTCCGTCCAGTTATCTCCGATAAAATATTCCTCAGTAACTGCTAAAAACATTTGACGAGCTGCTTCAATCAACACCATACCTTGTATATGTTGTCCAGTTTGATGATCATTCATTAGTTCTGACCGTTCATCCAATATTAAGTGAGATTCAAAATTATGCTCATCTAAACGTTTCGGGTGAGAGATAATCGCATTTCTGATGTAGTGCTTATGACTTTGCAGGCGGCTAACGCGAAGTGGACGCTGTAGTAGAGGAGAAATATCAATCCCGTGGGCTGCGAGTGGATATAGTCCTTGGTCATAAAGAGCTTGAGCTTGAACTTCTGTTAACCCTTGACCGCTAACAAGTTGACTATTACTAGGTAAATTGGCAAAGGAATTTGTACGTATCATCTCTAAAATTTCCCCAAAAGTCTTAACGTTTTCATGTATACTAAATTCATGAAATTTATTGCCAACTATAAAAATTTTCTTATTAGATGTATTTTTCATTGTGCTCCCTGCCTCAAAATTATAACTAATTTTAACTCTCTTTTTATATCTCTTTGATTTATTTGAAATAAAAACATACTCTTCATAAAATTATTATATGGCTTTAAAAATCGGTAACTACGTTATTGATCAAATATAAGCAAAAATTTACCAAAATAATTACATTACTTAAAACATACATGGCTTTTCGGTAATATTATAGAAGAGTAAGCGCTCATTTTTAGCAATCACTACCCTCCACTCAAACCAAAAGCTGCAGCTTAGTTTTACAGCTGTCGCCGTAGTTCGTTGTTAATTAATAAAGCGTTTGTAAATTTTTGTATAAAGTCCACCTTCTCCACCCGTGATAAAATTGTCTCCGGCCTTTTTAATTATCTCTTGATAGCGCGGAGAAGAAAAAAGGCTCTTATAGATCTCAGGATCAACAGAAAAACCGGAGAGAAACATAACACCCGGCTCTGTACTAATGATGGAATGATAAGCAATAAACTCTTCAACCTCAGATGCCTTGCGTACTACGTCAAAAATGGTTTTGTCTCGCCATTGGCGGTAGGAGGTAAAACGGCTTGGAGGAACCTCAATATGACGCAGCTGCAGATACGGTGTGCTAGGCAAAGACTGCTTGAGCACTTTTACCGATTCAACATAGGTCAAAAGTTGACGACGAAAGTCGTTCACAAGATCTTCTCCCAATAATTTTAATTCAAGCTCCCATATCCCCGGCAAGCTCTCAATCTGTTTTAATGAGGGCAAGGCTCTCAACTGCAGAACAGTCCTATTATCAAGAGATACAAACACCGTAGCCTGCTGCTCAGATTTTTCTGCTGTGATCTGCCTCCATTTCTTAGCTACTGTAAGAGTTTGGTTTTCTTTAGGATATATTTCTGTAATTAAAAGATACGGTGTAGACATTAAATTCTCCTTGAAATTAAGAAAAAAATTAAATTCGTAAGTATCACGCTTTTGATAATAATGATGTTGCTGGCAAATAAATTTCTCTATGTCTCCTTGCGTGAGGCAAAAACTTCTTTAGCAATTTCAACGACATTAATCGCTGCAGGAAAGCCTGCATAAGGAGCAATGTGAATTGCTAATTCAATCACCTGTTCGGGCGTGCCACCTACATTAAGCAGACCCTGTATATGCAGCTTCAGCTGTGGAATCGCAGTTCCTAACGTTCCTAACGCTGCCACCGTTATAATTTCCCGTTCAAAGAAGTTGAGGATAGGCCGTGTGTAGATATCACCAAACCCAAACTCAACAACAAAACGAGCTAAGTCTGGAGCAATGCTACCCAGTGTCTTAATAATCATTTGTCCATCGGGGCCATCAATATGTTCTAGTGCCTTCAGTCCAGATTCGTAGCGATCCTCGCATACTAATGGCGAGCCGCAACTAGATATGAAGTCTAGTTGCTTTTCATCAAAGACCTCTTTTGCAGCAAAAACACTATTTAAGGCTGCTGGAAACCCTGCATAAAGTGCCAACTGTATCATTACTTCAATCAGCTCAGCAGGACTACACCCAATATTAAGAGCACTGGTAAGGTGGAATTTGAGTTGCCGTCTTGCATTACCGAGAGTTGCAAAGATGGCAACGGTGGCAAGCTACCGAATACGGCTTGTTAAGTGAGGTCGCTCATAAATTTCTCCATACACAAAAGAGATGATGAATTTTGCGAGATCAGGGGCAACATCAGCCATTTCTTCAAGAATTGAAGGGGTCTCGACCAATTCCATAGAGCGTAAACGCTCCACGCCCAATTCATAAGCATTTTTCTTATAATTTACAAATGTTTGTTCTTGCATGTAATGGCCCCTCCCCACGGAGCCTTAGTTGGATAAGGCTTTTACTTTCCTTAAAAACTAAACCTTCAATTAAAATGCAATACCTTATCTCCTCTTGCGGATTTGCATTGCATGAATCGTTATCGTGCTTTAATATCCTAGTCAATCATTTTTGTAAATTTATTTTATATTATTTTTCATTTTTTACATTATAGGCAATCCTTATGAAGCTATAGCAGATAGTAAGGGATTTTTCTATGGCATTAATATTACGTTGATGCAGCAGGCACGTGTAGCCTTTCCAGACGTTGTACTTAAGACTGAGCTAAAATTAGCAAATTAAACCCTTCTTATTCGTATTTGCGCAAGAGAACTGAGGTGTAACTTGTTGAGCGTAGAAACACCATGCATGATTATGTGCGCATTGAGCTATAGGACTTAGTTGTATTTAGTATTTTGCGGCTTGAATTTACCGAGGAAAGTGCGAAGCGTTAAATTTATAACAGATGCTACTAACTTACCTCTAATCTAGTAAAGTTCTATCATGACAAAGCCATTTGTTGGGGTGTACGGAAGAGCTTTGTTTTTAACTCAAGTTAGAGATATGTAATAGCAGATGAGTGCAGTACTCCTTTGCTGCAAAGTCCTCCAATCGGTTTAGCTAAAAATATTATGCCGCAATTAGGTGCCCAATATAGCTTGATCATGTCTATAAATTTTGGTTTAATACCTTTAGCACTGGAGAACTTTAGTAAAATTAATGCTGTGTGCCTCTATCAAGTTGTAAAATATATTATGCTTTAAGATCTCGGTAAAAATTTTCATGAGAGCCAAGTGCTAACAAGGTCAAAGTAATCGTGTGATCTTCATAGCTGTAAGCAAGCAGCGTCAATTGCTTGGCCATTTTAAATTTATAGACAAAAACACCAGAAAGATCACCTGTTTTGGCTTGACCAATGGTGGGCGTTTTCATAATGACGCGAACAGCTTGGTCTAGATCTTGTTTTTGGTTGGCATGCAGTTTTTTGACAGTTTTTTTAAATGAATGGGTTTGTAAAACTTGCATAGATTCAGCCAAATTCGAATGCTGTTACATCGCCATCTGCATTTTCTTGTTGTCCAAGTAAGATTGCTTGAATAAATTGAAAGGAGAGATCTGGATTTTCTTCGGCTATTTTGCCCATACGCGACCAATATTCAATTTGCTTAGGAACCGAGCGGCTATAAACAGACGCGTAACGCTTAGCCTCATTAATGAGATCATCAGACAGTTTAACAGTTGTAGCCATGACTATACTCCTACCTTACAATAAGGTGGTAATATAGTTCAAAAGGTGTTAAAAAGCAACCTTTGAAACACAATAACCTTAGCAGATCTCTAACACAATTCCTTCTCTCACAGCCATCTTTCTTAATATCTGAAAGAAGAGAAAATAAAAGATAAATTTAGAACTAAATGATCGAGAATAAGCTCTAAAAAGGTTCGGGATAGGCAGAAAATAAGTTAAAAGAATCAACGGAATCAAAATTCCCGAACTTCTATATAATCTATTTATTTTATATAAATATAGCATTCCTACCCCCTCCGCCACAGCACTTTTGTCGTGCTATAAATTATTGATTCTATATGTCTTGTATGTAGCTTGTCAGCAGGTTTTGCAGAATTTGACAGCAGGTTTTGCAGCAATTCATTTTTAAAATTCACGTCTTTTTTAAAAAATTAAAGGGGTTTTCAAAGGGTCTTCAAAGACCTTTCAATGATCATTTAAAGACCCTTTAAGGCAGCTTTTTCTCCTTTGCTAAAAGTCGCAATTTGAGATGATGAGCTCTTGAGCTGGAATTGGATTATTTGAACTGCATGTATAAGATATGGTGACCTCTTTTATCTTAAATGGGCTAAAGCTTTTGCGAATCTCCGGCACATCATTGAGTGACAGAAGAAACTTTCCCTTTAACTGTGCAAGCAGTGTGGACATCCTCTGATAATCCTCTCGCTTAAACAAATCCTTGCCATAGTAATCCTCAACACCCCAATAAGGCGGATCAAGGTAAAACAAGATGTTGGGACGATCATAGCGCCTAATAAACTCAAACCAATCTAAATGTTCAATGGTCACACCTGCTAAACGACGGTAAATAAGCTTTAAGGAGGCTTCAAGTTTGAGACTATTAAACCGTGCACCACGGTGTGGATCAACTCCAAACGTCTGTTTTGCCACTTTGCCACCAAAACTCAACCGCTGCAGATATAAAAACCGCAATGCCCGCTCTAAATCTGTCAGGGTCTTGGGATCTTGGGTGCGTAACCGTTCAAACGCCTCACGGCTACTCACCTGGAACTCCAACAGATCCATGAAAGGGTAATAATGGCGTTGCAACACCCGAAAAAAATTCACCACATCACCTGAACGATCATTGATCACTTCATATAAAGGAACTAATTTTCTCCTTAAAGATACAACATATTGATTTATAATGATAATCTAGCGTTATTCATATTGAATTAGACCCTCGAATAACGCAAGATTCTCTCATTTTAAATCTGCTTATCTTGAATCAATCAAAACCACATCTTTGCACGTCACAAGCGGGATGAGTGTGTGGATCAAATTTGTATAAGAAAGGATTTAAAAATGGCTCTTATGAACCGTCTTAATGCAAGATCTGTCGCGACATTGGGGGCTGGCAAATATAATGATGGCGCCGGCTTGCTTCTCCATAAGCGTAAAGATGGCGGTGCTCAATGGCTTTATCGTTATACCATTCATGGTCGGCGCCGCGAAATGGGCTTGGGTGCATTAAGACATGTTTCTTTAAAAAAAGCCCGTGAATTGGCAAACCAATGGCGTTCTGTTTTGCATGAGGGGCGTGACCCCATTAAAGAGCGGGAGAAACAAAAGCGTGAAGCAATAAGCAATCTCCATTACTTAAAAGATATCGCTTTGGATACTTTTGAAAGTCGTAAAGCTGAATTAAAAGATGATGGTAAGGCTAGGAATTGGTTTGCACCTTTGCGGCTTTACATTCTCCCTAAATTAGGTTGCCTGCCCGTTTCTGAGATTACGCAAACAGAGATACGCAATACGTTTACTCCTATCTGGCATACAAAAGCTGTTACAGCAGAAAAAGCACTAAACCGTCTTAATCTTTGTCTCAAACATGCGGCTGCATTAGGGTTGAATGTTGATTTACAAGCAACAACAAAAGCACGCGCGCTCCTAGGCAAACAACGCCATAAAACGCAAAATATACCAGCAATGGATTGGAGAGATGTGCCGGCTTTTTATAAAACACTTTGTCAAAAAATAACTATGACACAACTGGCTTTGCGTTTGCTTATTCTGACAGGCGTTCGCACAAACCCTTTACGTCATATTCGTGAAGATCAAGTTGATGGGGATATCTGGACTATCCCTGCTGAAAATATGAAAGGAAAGCGTGATGCTACAACAGAATTTCGTGTGCCCTTATCAACAGAGGCATTAGACATTTTAAAACAAGCGCGCTTGTTCTCTCGCAATGATTTCTTTTTTTCTGCTACCGGTCGCGGTCCCCTTGCTGATAGTTGTATGGCAAAGTATATGAGAGAGAATAAGATTGATGCCTGCCCGCATGGATTTCGCTCTAGTTTACGCAATTGGCTCGCTGAAACAACCGATGCCCCCTATGAGGTCGCTGAAACCATTCTAAGTCATACAGTAGGAGGGCAAGTAGAGCGTGCCTATCGTCGGACTGACTATTTAGAACAGCGCCGCGTTTATATGGATAAATGGGCGGCTTATGTCACGGGTCAATCTTAAGATATGGAGTGCATAACCCCATGATCTGTGGATAACTTTCTCTCTCTTCTCTCTCATTCTTTCTCAATAAGAGTCATAAATTATCACATCAAAAATTGTATGATAAAATATTGTTTTCTATAAATAAAACATCTTTCCAAATGAACCAAAATGTGGTTAATAAATAGTTATGATTTGTT
>NZ_JBHION010000024.1:0-9474 GCF_042195515.1 Bartonella sp. CB10SXKL
TGACTTTAGGAAAAGGTGCAAATTCTGCTGCTGTAGCACTTCACAATGTTGCTGATGGTCAGATTGCCAAGGGTTCATATGATGCAGTCACGGGTGGACAGCTTCATATCATCACAGATGATTTCTCAAAGATTTTAGGTGGCGATGTATCCTTTGATGGCAAAAACTTTAAAGGACCAGGGTATAAATTATCGAATATTGATGAAAAAGGTGTTGTAACAGATAAACCGCATACCGATGTTGGTTCTGCCTTTAAAGGACTTGATGATAATATCAAGAATGTGAATGCTCGCATTAAGGAAGTCTCAGAAGGAGTTGCACAAGATTCTTTATCTTGGAGCGATGCTGACAAAGCTTTTGTCGCCCAGCATGGGGAAGGTGATGACAGAAAGGCAAGTAAAATCACATCGCTTGCTGTAGGAGATATTACGAAAGAATCGATGGATGCCGTAAATGGTTCTCAACTTTATTCACTGGGCGATAAGGTTGCAAAATATTTTTCTGATGACGCTGAATATAAGGATGGGGAATTGAAAGTTCCTGATTTTAAGCTCAAAATTATCAATGATGATGGCACTGAAGCTGAATCAAGCTATAAGAATGTATCAGATGCATTTTCAGGTGTGGGTAAACTTTTCACAAAGGTTCAAACTGCGATCAGCGATGTAATCAGTAATTTGCTTGTTACGAAAAATGAAGATGTTATCAACATTGGTAAAGGAGTAGAAGGTAGTGAAATCAATATCGCAAACAAGAGTGGTAAGGATCGAACCCTTTCTGGTGTGAAGGCAGCAGAAAAAGCCAATGAAGCTGTGAACAAAGAACAATTTGATAAAGGTTTGAAGGATCTTTCTGATACCCTTCTGTCTGATAGTTCTTCTGTTGTTCTTTACGATAAAACAACAGATAATCAAACTGATTATACAAATGTAACTTTTGGGAAAGGGAAGGATGCTACACCTGTTGCGCTCCATAATGTAGCCGCCGGATCGATTGCGGAAAACTCAACGGATGTTATCAATGGAGGACAGGTTCACATTCTTTCAATGGATATAGCAAAATTGTTGGGTGGAGATGCTGAATTTAAGGGTGGTGCTTTTAAAGGGCCAACTTATAATTTATCCAGTATTGATAAAGGTGGCGAAGTAACAGATAAACCGCATACCGATGTTGGTTCTGCCTTTAAAGGACTTGATGACAATATCAAGAATGTGAACGCTCGCATTAAGGAGGTCTCAGAGGGAGTTGCACAAGATTCTTTATCTTGGAGCGATGGTGACAAAGCTTTTATCGCTCTGCATGGGAAAGGTGATGACAGAAAAGCAAGCAAGATCACATCACTTGCGGCTGGCTCTATAGTATCAGGCTCGAGTGATGCGGTTAATGGCGGACAGATTTATGATCTGAATCAGTCGCTAGCAAAGTATTTTGGTGGTGATGCTAAGTATGATGGTGATGGCTGGGCGCTTCCAGGTTTCAAGATAATGACTTTCCAAGAAGATGGAAGCTTTGAAGAGGAGAATTATGATAGCATTGCAGCCGCGTTTGCCGGTGTAAATAAGGTTTTCAAGAATCTTCATAATGAGATTTCAGACAACATTGAGCAAAATGCGTTGTTGTGGAGTGATGATGCAGGTGCGTTTGTAGCACAGCATGAGAAAGAAGGTAACAAGGAAAACAGCAAGATCACGTTCCTTGCGAAAGGAAAGATATCAGAAGATTCGACGGATGCGATTAATGGTGGTCAGATTTATACACTTCAACAGACATTTGCCTCATATTTTGGTGGAGGAGCTGGTTATGATAAGGAAGGAAACTGGCAAGGACCAAAATTCACTGTTCAGGTCTTTAATAAGGATGGTACGAAAGGTGATAAAGAGGAGCGTAATAATGTCTCTGAAGCATTTGATGTTGTTAATGACAGCATGAGCACTATCAACGATCGTATAAAAGAAGTTGAAAAGGGTACCTCTTTGAATAGTCTGAATTGGAATGAAGAAAAAGGAAGTTATGATGCATCTCATGTGGATTCTCAGGGTGTTAAGAGTCCAAGTAAGATTATCAATGTAGCGAATGGTAAGGTAGACAGAGATTCAAAAGAAGCAGTGAATGGAGGACAGCTTTGGGAAACTCAGCAGATGATTACAGATCAGGTCAAGGATATTGAAAATAGAGTTACGGAGGGATCTGTACAATACGATAAAGATAAAGAAACGGGAAAAAAGACCAATAAAGTTAGCTTAGTTGGTGGAGATGAAAGTTCTCCAGTATTAATAGCCAATGTAGCCGATGGAAAGATTGAAAAGGATTCGAAAGAAGCGGTTAATGGCGGTCAATTAAAAGATAAGATGGATTTTGTGCTTGAAAGTGCCAATAAGTATACGGATGAGCAAATTTCTCATCTTGTAAAAGATGGAGTTAGTGGGGCTAATTCGTATACGGATATGAAGTTTTCGACATTAAGTTATGCTGTTGAGGATGTTCGAAAAGAGGCAAGACAAGCAGCAGCTGTTGGTTTAGCGGTAGCTGGTTTACGCTATAGTGATATTCCTGGAAAATTAACAATCGCATTTGGTAGTGGTTTATGGCGTAGTCAATCTGCTTTTGCTTTTGGTGCAGGTTATACTTCAGAGAACGGTGATATTGGTTCCAACTTGTCAATTACCACTTCTGGAGGTCACTGGGGTATAAGTACAGGGGTTAATGTGATACTCAACTAATAAACGACTAAATCCATAAAATTGATTTGCCTTTTTCTTATTTAAGAAAAGGGCAAATTTTTTACTTTCTTCCAGAACTCTCTAAAGCTATTCTAAATGTATAAAACTCCCGTAATTATATAAAATCCGAATATAAAAAGCTTATTACAACTTTTGTTGAGAATAAAAGAGCTTAGTGGTAAAGATTCAAAAAATTGATTGCTATTATTTTGATTTATTAAAATGCTTCAAGCAATGTAAATACGAATATACCCTTTATTAAAAGAAGACAGTTTTAGCTTTTATTTTCGTATAGTTTTAAACGTATGCTTTATAATGCAACGATCTACAGGATATGCAATGTACTCCAAACACAAGTATTGCTTTAGGGTAGTGGAGCGCAAACGGAAAAAGAATGGAGCGTTGCTGTAGGCAATATGGCTCATGCTTTAGAGAAAAGCAGTGTCGCAGTAGGTGGTGAATATAATAAGAAGAGCGAACACGGGGAAAATGATTATACTCTTTCGAAGAGTGATTATTCAACAGTAGTAGGAGCTGTTTCTAAAGCTTTAGAATATGGTTCGATTGCTCTTGGTCACTCCGTGCATATGCATTTGCTCAATAAGCTATTTCTATGGGCTTCTATTCAAAAGCAAAAGGGGGTGGAAGTATCGCTTTAGGTTCCTATTCTAAAGAAAGTGATGGTTGATGGGAGAGCTATCGGGAACAACTCTGTGTCTGGTAGAGCTGCTGGCGTTTTTGGAGATACGTCTGTTCTGCAAGGACCGGTTAAAAACATCTAATCTCAATGGAAAAGTACGAAAGTTGCAGTAAGTATTGGTGTTCCTAGTAAGAACATAACGCGACAAATTATAGGCGTAGCAGCTGGCGTAGCAGCTGATAGAAAATCTGCCGATGCAGTGAACCTTAGACAGTTGCAAGATTTAGAAGAAGTCGTAAGAAAAAAGGTTGGAAACTGTCTATTTCTGATGAGGCAGCTAAAGATATGGGTGCTAGATAGTGCAATGAATTTTTCACAACTGAAGGGAATAAAAGAACAAGTAGCAGTGAGTATTTTTGTAAAACAGGATACAGCAACGAGACACATTACCATTAGTAAGGATATAGATGGGGCATTTTAGTAAAAAGCTTTCATAAATCCTCTAATGAAATAAAAAATCTTATTCACGAAAAATAAACTGATGCCTAGCGGATGATCAATAGGCACAACAAAAATTATACCTCTTTCAAAGAGATCAAAGCTAAAAACGACACACAACCTTTGGTAGAAAAATGAAATCTATTCTAATATTAAGTATTTTTTTACCTTCCTCAAATTGATTTTCACGAACCTTCCCCTAATTACCCTTCTAAAGACGCTGTAGAAACAACAGCTTATGTCTTAATTTTATTTATGACCTAAAACACGCTGTAAAAGCAGGAACACGCAAAGGAAATAAGAAAGCTTTAGAGTTCTAGAGCATACCTTTTTTGTGTTTTTAATCTATTATTATGAAGGGGGTATTATGAAAAAATTATATACTACACAAAATCTGCGTGATTTGAGTTTTTCTCGTTCACATCGTCGATCATCATTGTTTAAAGTAGCTTCGTTAGGAACTGCGGTGGCATTGTTTTTATCGAATGCTTCTCCTGTTTTTTCAGCAAATCTCGATTTAACAAAAGCATCTCTTGAAAATGTGAAGAATGCTGCCGTGGTTTATCCGCAAAGTACTCTTCCTGCTTATAATGATTATACAAGTGGTATGGGGGGGAAAAATTCTGTCATAAATGTTTTAACAGTCGACGGAAGGTTTGTATGGAAAGATGCACAAAATATCTTTACAGTGGGTGGCGCTGTTATTTTAGATCCAGAGGAATATACGGAAAAGGGGAAAAGTGTAGCTATAGACTCTACAGCGCACGCTTTAGGACTAGGTAATATCGCGATAGATGCCGGATATAATAACCAAGATGATAATAGAGATGCATTCGTAAATGCTTATTCTTTACGAGTGAGGGCTGATGGTGATGAAACTGTTGCTATAGGGTCTGGGCCTGAAACGCGGGCGTATGGAAAGGTTATTCTTGGGGACGGTTCTTCGAGTAAGGCGGGTCCGGGTGCTTACGGTTTCGATTTTCTCACTAAAAGCCCGTCAAAGCTAGAGAATGAAGTATGGAAAAGTAATGCGGGTCCAGCAACTATTGGTAATGATGTAAATCAGATGACGCGCCAGCTTGAAGGGGTGGCAGCTGGTACTTATGATACTGATGCTGTGAATGTTGCGCAGTTAAAATCATTACAAAAATACGTAGATCAAGGTTGGAACCTATCCGTTGGGGGTAAAAATGCTAAAGCCGTTGGTATAAAAGATACTGTAGATTTGTCAGCGGCAAGTGGCAACCTTACGATTATAAAAGGTGAGGAAGACAATAATGTAAAATTTGATCTAGCTAAGAATATTAAAGTGGAACGAGTTACCGCTGGAAGAAGCTCTATAAGTGATGATGGCATTCTGTTTGCTAATGGGGCTGGTATAACTGTGGATGGTATTAATGCTGGCAATAAGCAGATTACAGGAGTGGCAGCTGGGGAAGAACCTGAGGATGCAGTGAATTTTGCGCAGTTAGGGAAGATTGAGAATACAGTTGAAGGTGTAACTCATAATATATCACAATATTTTGGTGGTGGAGCGGATGTATTTAACGGTAAGGCGCCCAGTTACACTATTCAGGGCAAACCACATAATGGTTTTGAATCTACTTTTAATGCTGTTGATACTTCTATCACGAATATACAAAATCAGATTGCGAATGTGGCAAAAAACAGCCTCGTTAAGCAGGAGGAAAATGAAAGTGCTATCACCATTGGTGAGTCAACAGGTGGCACTGAAATCAATGTTGCAAACAAATCTGGTGAAAATAGGATAATTTCCGGTGTGAAGGCAGCTGTAAATGCTAATGACGCTGTTAATAAAGAACAACTGGATGGGCGTATAGCAGATATTAGTAACAGTATTAATAACATTGAAGAGGGAAGTGCTTTTGCAGTTCTCTACGATAAAAAAGCAGATGGAGCCGTTAATTATAATAGTGTGTCTTTAGGTGGTGATAAGACTACAGCACCGGTTGCTCTCCGTAATGTTAAAGATGGGAAAATTATTGAAAATTCGCATGATGCAATCAATGGTAGTCAGCTTTGGGAGACGAATGATCGTGTTGCAGGTGCTGAAAAGGATATTATCCATATTAACGATAAGGTTACTAACATATCAGCTACGGTTACTGATCTTGGTGAAGAGGTGTTCAATATTCAGAAAGTGGGTGCTTTTGCAGTTCTCTACGATAAAAAAGCAGATGGAGCCGTTAATTATAATAGTGTGTCTTTAGGTGGTGATAAGACTACGGCACCGGTTGCTCTCCATAATGTTAAAGATGGCATGATTGCGCAAGGATCGCATGATGCAATTAATGGTAGCCAGATTGAAAAAATATCCCGAGATGTAGCAGTCATTTTTGGTGGTGATGCGGAATTTAGCGAAGGTATTTTGTTTGGTCCGCACTATCATTTATCGCAAATTTCTGAAGATGGTGTAGCAATAACTAAGGACCATAATAATGTTGGTGATGCTTTGACAGGGCTTGATGACAATATCAACAATGTGAATAGCCGCTTAACACATGTAGCCAATGAGTTTACTCAGAAAATTGATGGTGTCTCTAAAGATTCTCTGTTGTGGAGTAATAATGAGCAGGCATTTGTAGCACAGCATGGAGCAGACAAAGAAAATAGCAAAATTAAATTTCTTGCCAATGGAGACATTTCTGCTAATTCAACCGATGCGGTAAATGGTTCACAACTTTTTGTTACTAATCAGAATGTTACCACTGTTACGAATAATCTAGAAAAAATTTCTCAAAATACATCTCAATATTTTGGTGGTGGTGCAGATGTATCTAACGGTAAGGCTCCCACTTACACTATTCAGGGTAAGCCACATAATGGTTTTGAATCTACTTTTAATGCTGTTGATGCTTCTATCACGAATATTCAAAATCAGATTACGAATGCGACAAAAAACAGCCTCGTTAAACAAGAAGAGAATGAAGGTACTATCACCATAGGTAAGGCAACAGGTGGTATAGAAATCAATGTTGCAAATAATGCAGGCAACGATAGGACGATTTCTGGTGTGAAGGCAGCTGTAAATGCTAATGAAGCTGTTAACAAAGCCCAGCTTGATAAAAGTATAGAGATGATTTCTAATGATATTAATCTCACAAGTGCTGCTGCAGTTCTCTACGATAAAGAAAACGGTGCCATTAATTATGGTAGCGTAACTTTAGGTGGGGTAGATAACCAAGACCCTGTTGCTCTTCATAATGTTAAAGATGGCATAATTGCGCAAGGATCGCATGATGCAATCAATGGGAACCAAATTAATAAAATATCTGGAGATATAGCAAATTATTTTGGTGGTGGTGCGTCATTCAAGAATGGTACCTTTAAAGGACCAAAATATAGTTTATCTGTTATTGATACAGATGGTCAGATGGCAAAAGCCAACTATTATGACGTTGGGTCAGCTTTGACAGGTCTTGATGCAAATGTGAAGAGTGTGAATACGCATCTGACGAATGTGGTAAACGATGTTAATGAAAAAATCACGAATATTACTCAAGAAGTTAAAGGGGACGCCTTGTTGTGGAACGGTGATGAGCAGGCATTTGTAGCACAGCATGGAGAGGGAAGAACCAATAGCAAAATTAAGTTTCTTGCCAATGGAGACATTTCTGCTAATTCAACCGATGCGGTAAATGGTTCACAACTTTTTGTTACTAATCAGAATGTTACCACTGTTACGAATAATCTAGAAAAAATTTCTCAAAATACATCTCAATATTTTGGTGGTGGTGCAGATGTATCTAACGGTAAGGCTCCCACTTACACTATTCAGGGTAAGCCACATAATGGTTTTGAATCTACTTTTAATGCTGTTGATGCTTCTATCACGAATATTCAAAATCAGATTACGAATGCGACAAAAAATAGCCTCGTTAAGCAGGAAGAGAATGAAGGTGCTATCACCATTGGTGAGTCAACAGGTGGTATAGAAATCAATGTTGCAAACGAATCTGGTGATGCTCGTACAATTTCCGGTGTAAAAGCTGCAGAGTGGAGTGATGAAGCTGTTAACAAAGCCCAGCTTGATAAAAGTATAGAGATGATTTCTAATGATATTAATCTCACAAGAGCTGCTGCAGTTCTCTACGATAAAGAAAATGGTGCCATTAATTATGGTAGCGTAACTTTAGGTGGGGTAGATAACCAAGACCCTGTTGCTCTCCATAATGTTAAAGATGGCATAATTGCGCAAGGATCGCATGATGCAATCAATGGGAACCAAATTAATAAAATATCTGGAGATATAGCAAATTATTTTGGTGGTGGTGCGTCATTCAAGAATGGTACCTTTAAAGGACCAAAATATAGTTTATCTGTTATTGATACAGATGGTCAGATGGCAAAAGCCAACTATTATGACGTTGGGTCAGCTTTGACAGGTCTTGATGCAAATGTGAAGAGTGTGAATACGCATCTGACGAATGTGGTAAACGATGTTAATGAAAAAATCACGAATATTACTCAAGAAGTTAAAGGGGACGCCTTGTTGTGGAACAGTGATGAGCAGGCATTTGTAGCACAGCATGGAGAGGGAAGAACCAATAGCAAAATTAAGTTTCTTGCCAATGGAGATATTTCTGCTAATTCAACCGATGCTATAAATGGTTCGCAACTTTATCTTATGAGCAACCAATTGGCTGCGTATTTTGGTGGTGGCGCTGGCTATAATAATGGAGAATGGACTGCTCCTACTTTCAAGATAGCACAATTCAAGGCTGACGGTAGCTCTGGTGAAAAGAAGAATTATCATAACGTTGCCAGTGCTTTTGACGGCGTGAGTGAGAGTATGTCTAAGATAAACGACCGCATTCAAAATGTTGAAAACAATGTCTCGTCTAATGGTTTAAATTGGAATGAGCAGAAAAAAGCTTATGACGCTAGCCATGATGGTCAACCAAGTAAGATTATCAATGTAGCAGATGGTAAAATTGTAGAAGGGTCAAAAGATGCAGTCAATGGCGGACAGCTTTGGGAGACCAACGAACGTATCACTGGCGTTGAAAAAGATATTAAGCATATTGAAAACAGAGTCGACAATATTTCCACTACGGTTACGAATATTGGTGAAACGGTTTTTAATATTGAAGACAGAGTTGATAATATTGAGAACACGGTTAATAATCTTTCTGATGGCGCAGTTAACTATGATAAAGATGGAGAAGGAAACAAAACCAATAGGATCACTTTAGAGGGTGGAGATTCCAGTGAACCTGTTTTAATTGATAATGTTGCGGATGGCCGTATTGAGAAGGACTCGAAAGAAGCTGTGAATGGTGGTCAACTGCATGATTACACTCAGCAACAGATGAAAATTGTTCTCGATGATGCAAAAAAATATACGGATAGTCGGGTGGATAATATTGTTATTAATGCCATTGATGATGCTGTTGATCGGTCTGACCGATATACAGATATGAAGTTTAATATTTTAAGTTATGATATTAAGAGCGTACGGAAAGAGGCAAGGCAAGCAGCCGCCGTTGGTTTAGCAGTATCCAACCTACGTTACTTCGACGAGCCAGGATCTTTGAGTGTCTCATTTGGTAGCGGCACATGGCGTGGACAATCCGCATTTGCCCTTGGTGCTGG
>NZ_JBHION010000025.1:0-8870 GCF_042195515.1 Bartonella sp. CB10SXKL
AAAACCTTTGGTGATAATGGTACCATCCAGATTGGCAGAGATTTTGACCTTGATCCTATGGGACCTGCAATTGAAGGCGGCGTTGGCATTAATGCGCAACTGTCTCACAATTTCTCCCTTCATGGTGATGTGAGCTATCAACAAAAGCTTCAGAAAACTGGTATAAGTGGTGCAAACTTTTCAGGCGGCATACGCTATCAGTTTTAAATCAAGGCTGTAAAAATAGCCTATTCATTCTATTCAATTTTAAAAAAAGGCAGCTACAATATGCTGCCTTTTTATCTCTCCCCTATTCTTCTCTACCAATACACACCGCCAACATTTTTCTTTAAGAAAATTAGTTAAAAAACTCAAAACAATAAAATAGCGCGCTTTCAACTAGTAAAAATATCCCTTGAAAAAAACTAAACGTCGATTGAAAAATCAATGAGCGCTATTTTATCGTAACCGTGTTAAAGAAAAACATGAAAGATATGGTATCATCTTTGGTTTCATGATGTTGAAAGAGATCCCTATCAGGCTCAAGCATACAGTTTTTTTAAATTTTCTTGCCTACTCCTTTTCTTTAAGCATAAGCAACAAGTTTTATGCAAGCATAACACATATCTTGAATAGAAAAACTTATAATACTTATATAATATTAACATAATGTATTTATATAATACTAAATGAATTTAAGTATAATACATTATATATTAAATGTATAATTTATTTTATACTTTACATAAAAATAAAAATCGCCTATTCACGTTCCATCTCTAAAATACCCATCCATTTGATATCCTTCTTATAAGCGGGGGAAGAGTGTGGGGCACTTATAATTTACTTATAATTTAGGAAAATCTTGATGTGTAAAAAGTCCCTTTTATCCTGCACGGCTGTCATAGCTGTCATGCTATTCAACACCCATCTCAATGTATATGCTGAAACTCTTGAAGTTTCCGGCGAGAAAAAAGAAATATCTAACACAACGTATGAGATTATTAATGCGAAAGACAACGGGGAAATTACCGGCACACATTTAACTGTGGTTGGGAATAAAGACACGGATATTTACGCTGTAACAGCTGACGGTTTTGGCAGTGCGATTACATTACTGCAAGACACAGCCATTAAAGGAACTGATTTTGACATTCGTCTCGGTCTTAATGCAAAAGATGGTGCTACAATCAAAATGACTGGAGGCATTATTACGGTTTCTGAAATTGGCGCTTTCTTCGAAAACAGTATGAATGATAAAAACAAGCTGGAAGGTGTAACAATATCAAGCGGTAAAGATGACCACTTCATGGACAAGGGAATAAATGCCGACAACAAAAGCAAACTTACTTTAGAAAACGTAACGGTTACGCAAGCAAACACCAGTATATTTGCAAATGATCATTCTGAAATAACGATTTTAGGAGGAGCATTTGATGGAGAACTCAAAGGAATATCTGCTACGGAAGGCAGCGCTATTACTTTAACCTATAGTGAATTAGCCGATAATAAAAAAGGCAGTGTTCAAGTTACATCATCTCATGGTGACGGACTCTATGCAAATGGTGCACAATCCACAATCACAATGATAGGAGGATCAGTCACTGGAGAAAATACAGCATTACTTGCAGAAAATGGCGGACATATTGACGTCACAGATGTTACTTTAAAAAAAGATGGCACCGGAATCGGTGCAATAGCTAATGATGTTGACAGCACAATTGAACTGCACGGAAATACGGTAATTAATGACGCCGTAATTGGGCTTTATGCAACAAACGGTAGCACAATCACAATGACTGGAGGAACCATTACGGCTTTTGAAACTGGTGCGTTCTTCAATGAGAGTAAAAGCGATAAAAACAAGTTAGAAAATGTAACCATTACTTATGCAAATACCAGCATAAGTGATCAAGACAAGCTAGAAAATGTAAAAACATCGGACAATGAATTAGACCCTGGATGGGAAAGTGAATTAGAAAATGAAAAAGAAGAGTTTTTATTCACAGGAATAACGGCCTTTGCCGGAAGTCATCTCACTTTAGAAAATGTAACCATTACGCAAGCAGACACCAGCATATCGGCAGAAGATGGTTCACAAGTAACGATATTAGGAGGAGCATTTGATGGAGAACACACAGGGCTATACGTAATGAACGGCAGCTTCATTACTTTAACCAATAGTAAAGAAGGCAGCGTTCAAGTTACATCATCTGATGGTGATGGACTCTATACAGACGGTTTATTCTCTACCATCATAATGATGGGAGGGACAGTGACTGCGGGAAACAGAGCATTATTTGCACAAAAAGGTGGATATATTAAGGTCACAGATGTTGCTCTAACAACGACGGA
This sequence comes from Bartonella sp. CB10SXKL, assembly GCF_042195515.1. Classification (NCBI taxonomy): domain Bacteria; kingdom Pseudomonadati; phylum Pseudomonadota; class Alphaproteobacteria; order Hyphomicrobiales; family Bartonellaceae; genus Bartonella; species Bartonella sp. CB10SXKL. The sequence continues at coordinate 2,335 of NZ_JBHION010000025.1, forward strand.
CGGAAACGGATACGGGGCAGCTTCCACCGATCCTTACAGCTTTATTGAATTGGATGGAGAGACAACGATTACTAATGCTATAAATGGACTTGATGCGGAAAACAGTGGTGTCATCATAATGACGGGAGGAGCTGTAACTGCAAAAAGTGCAGCATTGTTTACCATGAACGGTGGATATATTAAGGTCACAGATGTTGCTCTAACAACGATGGACGGAAACGGAAACGGTGCAGCTTCCACCGATCCTGAAAGCTTAATTGAATTGGATGGGAAAACAACAATTAATAATGCTCTCATCGGACTTTATACAGAAAATAGTGGTACTATCGCAATGGCGGGTGGAACTGTAACTGGGAAAAGCGCGGCAGTACTTACAAAAAGCGGTGGACATATTAAGGTCACAGATGTTGCTCTAACAACAATGGATGGCAACGGATATGGTGCAGCTACCAGCGATCCTAACAGCTTGATTGAATTGCATGGAAAGACAACGATTAATAATGCTTTCATCGGACTTTATACAGAAAATAGTGGTACTATCACAATGGCGGGTGGAACTGTAACCGCAACAAATATGGCACTGTTTGCAGCAAACGGTGGACATATTAAGGTCACAGATGTTGCTCTAACAACGATGGACGGAAACGGATACGGGGCAGCTTCCACTGATCCTGACAGCTTGATTGAATTGGATGGAAAGACAACGATTAATAATGCTTTCATCGGACTTAATACAGAAAATAGTGGTACTATCACAATGGCGGGTGGAACTGTAACCGCAACAAACATGGCATTGCTTGCAAAAAGCGGTGGACATATTAAGCTCACAGATGTTGCTCTAACAACGATGTATGGCAACGGATACGGAGCAGCTACCACTGATCCTGAAAGCTTGATTGAATTGGATGGAAAGACAACGATTAATAATACTTTCATCGGAATTTATACAGAAAATAGTGGTACTATCACAATGGCGGGTGGAACTGTAGCCGCAACAAACATGGCATTGCTTGCAAAAAGCGGTGGACATATTAAGCTCACAGATGTTGCTCTAACAACGATGTATGGTAACGGATACGGAGCAGCTACCTCCGATCCTGAAAGCTTGATTGAATTGGATGGAAAGACAACGATTAATAATGCTTTCATCGGGCTCAATGCAGAAAACAGTGGTACTATCACAATGGCGGGTGGAACTGTAACCGCAACAAACATGGCATTGCTTGCAAAAAGCGGGGGACATATTAAGCTCACAGATGTTGCTCTAACAACGATGTATGGCAACGGATACGGAGCAGCTACCTCCGATCCTGAAAGCTTGATTGAATTGGATGGAAAGACAACGATTAATAATATTTTCATCGGGCTCAATGCAGAAAACAGTGGTGCAATCACAATGACGGGAGGAGCTGTAACCGCAACAAACGTGGCAGTGCTTGCAAAAAGCGGTGGGCATATTAAAGTCACAGATGTTGCTTTAACAACAACAAATGGTAACTATGGTGCTGCTGCAACCGATCCTGAAAGCTTGATTGAATTATATGGAAAGACAACAATTAATAATGCTGTAACCGGACTTGATGCAGAAAATAGTGGCACAATTATAATGACTGGTGGAACAGTAACTGCGAAAACCATGGCATTATTTGCAATGAACAGTGGACATATTAAGGTCACAGATGTTGCTCTAACAACGATGGATGGCAACGGATACGGTGCAGCTGCCAGCAATCCTTACAGCTTAATTGAATTGCATGGAAATACAGCGATTAGCAATACTTTCATCGGACTTTATGCAGAAAACGGTGGCACAATTAAAATGAATGGAGGGACCGTAGCAGCAAAAGGATCAGCATTTGTTGTAAAAAATAGCGGATATATTGATGTAACAAATGTTTCTGCAACAGCAGAAAACAGTGGCATAACATTTGATAAATCCGAGGACGATAATGCCTTAGAAATCAACTTGACAAATACAAAGATTCGCACTGAAAATAGTATTGGAATTAACGCAGACCAATCAATCGGTATAGCCAATCTCAAAAATTCAGAAATCAGTGCCGATATTTTATTAGCAGCAAAAGCTTCAACTAAAGAAAATAATTTTGCTTTTACACTAAATGCTAATCACTCCGTATTAAAGGGAAGAGCAAAAATTGCAGAAAACAGAACTGTACGCTTTGATTTGACAAACAAGACAACATGGATATTGAAAACCAGTACAAAAGAAACCGATGATGACGGAAAACTGCTTGCTATTGCTCAAAGGTCACGTTCTGATATTTCTGTGCTCAATCTCAATGATAGTTCTATTGTTTTTAATGGACCGGTAGAAGATCATTATCATACATTGCATATAGGATCTGGAATACCGAACATTCTAGCAGTCTATAATGCCTCTGGTGAGGCAGAAATTCATTTCAACACTATATGGAGTGATGGTGTTGCAATAGATGCACAAAAAACCGATAGGCTTCTCATTCACGGTGATGTAGCAGGCACCACAACAGTTTATGTCAAAAATGTTTCAGGGGATAAAGAGAGTGTAGAAAATGCCTCTGATCCTTCAAATATAGGTGGACTTTCACTTATTCAAGTTTCTGGAGAAGCAAAAGAAGACTCCTTTAAATTGAAAAATGGCTATACCACCATAGGAGGAACTCCTTATAAATATACGCTGACTGCCTATGGACCAGTCTCAAGCTATGGCAAAGCCAATGCTAACCAAAACTTATTCGATGAAAAGGATAAAGATTTCTGGGATTTCCGTTTGCAGCCTGAATTTTTTGACCCCGATTCAAAAGTAAGAGCAGTTGTACCACAAATGGCAAGCTATTTGGTTATGCCAAATGCCCTCTTTTATACTGGATTGGCCGATATGGCCAAGCAAAATGCACTTTTAGCCAATATGAGAACAACAGTCTTGGGAGAGCAGAAAAATCTAAAAAACAGTTTCTTCCTCTCTACCTATGGGGGTACAGGAACCTTATCCTCGAAACGCGGTCCCCTTAAATATGGTTATGGTACTGATATTCGCTACGCTGCTATACAAGGTGGGGTTGCATTGACTACGTTAGAAGGGCACAGCACTACTACACATCTTGGTCTTTTAGGTACCTATGGGCAGCTGTCTTTCACTCCAAAAGAGATGCAGGATGCAAGTAAAAGCACCCTAGATAAATGGTCTCTCACTGCCTATGGTAGTGTACAACATGACAGTGGTTTCTATATCGATACGCTTTTATCCTATGGGATAATAAAGGGCGATATCACCAATGCTATCATTGGTAAAACCGCGAAATTGAACAATGTAAAAATGTTGAGTATTTCCACCACCGTTGGCAAACAATTTTCTACCGGAATGGAAGGTTTAACCTTCGAGCCCCAAATACAACTTGCTTATCAACATTTGATGTTTGATACCATTGAAGATGCTGATAATTTAAAAATTGATATGAACAATCCTTCTCAATGGTTGATCCGTGTTGGTGGACGTTTAACCAAAACCATTATGACCACTGAAAATGGTCCTGCCATTTCCTTCTATGGAAAAGCAAACTTGATCAAAACCTTTGGTGATGATGGTACCATCCAGATTGGCAGAGATTTTGACCTTGATCCCATAGGAACAGCAATTGAGGGCGGCGTTGGCATCAATGCACAACTGTCTCACAATTTCTCTTTTTACGGTGATGTAAGCTATCGACAAAAGCTTCAGAAAACTGGTATAAGTGGTGCAAGCTTTTCAGGTGGCATACGCTATCAGTTTTAAATCAAGGCTGTAAAAATAGCCTATTCATTCTATTCAATTTAACAAAAAGGGCAGCACAATATGCTGCCTTTTTTGTACATTAAAGTCATCCTTTTTCCTTTTAAAGCACCCTTCCCTCTTAATACTTAGTTCTTTACGAAAATCCCCAAGACAAGACACAACAAACGCAACAGAGCACTTCTATCCCCAGTGGATGAAGAGTACTTCCTACTTTGAAAAAAAGAGAAGTCTATTAGAAATAAATTAATACCACTGTGTTGAAAGATGACAACCCACTTTAAGCCCAAGTAAGTTAGCTTTTTTACTAGCTTCTTCTACATCCTTTTTTGTTCCCTCATAATCCCAATTTGCGTCATATAATAATCCCTACCATCACGTAAAAGATGTCATGGTACCACTATATCAGTATCTCAGAATATTTCTCTGAATAATAATATTCAAAATTATAATTCTTTAAATAAAATCAATTATAAATACATTTTGTATTAGACATAATTAATATCAATTATTTTTTAATTTTGACAAAAAACCAAAAATGTCTTACCAAATAAAGACAATTACTGAAATTAATAACAATTATCCATTTTCACTTCTTCTTATGAAGTTCGCGGGGAAATGAATATTTGGGGGCTATCATAAGGAGAATACTAGTGTATAAAACATCCCTTTTATCATGCACGGCTGCAGCCGCTATCATCCTGTTCAACATCCAGTTCAGTGCACATGCTGAAACCCTCGTAGTTTCTGGGGGAAAACAACAAGAAGTATCCGATAAAACCTACGAAACTATTCACGCAAAAGACGGTGGCAAAATCATTGGAAAACATTTAACCATTGTTACGAATAAAGATATAAACCAAGGCACAAACCAAACCGTCTATGCTGTAACAGCAGAAGGTGCTAACAGTGCGATTGAGTTACTGGATGGCACAACCATTAAAGGCACTGGTTCTGGTATTTTCTTAGGCCTTGAAGCCAAAGATGGTGCTACACTTCAAATGACTAAGGGAACAATTACATATTCTGGAATGGAGTCCTCCTCATCTGGCATTTTATCTAGCACTGGTGCTTCCTTTTCTGACAGTAAGAGTAAAAAAAACAAGCTGGAAGACGTGGTAATATCGAGTGAAAACGATAACAGTTCACTATCCTTAGGAATAAGTGCTAAAAACAGCACAGTAACCTTGAACAATGTAACCGTTACTCAAGCACTAACAGGCATATCTGCAGATGATCACTCGATAATAACAATCTCTGGAGGATCATTTCGTGCAAAAAATACAGCAATATCTGCTCAAAATGGCAGCATCATTACTTTAAACAACAATGTTACAGTCGCATCATCTAATGGTAATGCACTCCATGCAGATGGTATAGAATCCAAGATCACAATGAAAGGAGGAGCTGTCATAGGAGGAAATTTGAATGGACATGAAGGCGCATTACTTACAGAAAATGGTGGACGTATTGAAATTACGGATGTTACTCTAACAACCAATAACTTCGGAAACGGTGCAAATGCCAATGGCTTTGGAAGCATAATTGAATTAAAAGGCAAAACAAGCATTGAAAAAGTTAGAGATGGACTGAGAGCAGAAAAAGGTGGTAAAATCACCAGCGAAGATTTAACAATAACTGCTTATGAAAACCAAGAATACGGCACTTCTGGTATAATAGCCATTGATCCCAATAGTGAAATTCAATTAAAGGGGCATACAACCTTTGAAAAAGTTTCGTATGGTCTTGGAGCCTATAATGGTGGTAAAATTACCAGCGGAGATTTAACAATAGTCGGTGGTAAAGCAATTAATGACAACCCCAATGAAGCACGATCTGGTGTATGGACAGCGGGCTCTGGGAGTGAAATTCAGTTAACGGGCAAAACAACCATTCAAAATTTTGATGAAGGTCTTTATGCAGAGGATGGAAGTAAAATCATTACCGGAGATTTAACAATAACCGGTAGTGAGTCCGAAGAACCAACCGTTGGTGTAAGTACTTGGGAGGCCGATAGTATAGTTGAATTAAATGGCAAAACAACTATTCAAAATGTTGGTATTGGTCTCGCTACTGGTGAAGATGGCACAATTAAGATGATTAATGGCGCTATTGATACTAATTCTAAAGGTCTAGATACCCAATCCGACACTCCTCAGAATGGGAAGAAAAATAAAATAGAAGCAAAAATGGCTGCGCTGGTTGTAATAAATGGCGGCCATATTGATCTAACGGATGTCTCTGCAAAAGTAGAAGTTGCCGGTTTACAATTCGCAACTTTCTCCGATGATAATCCAAATGGCTCGCATGATCCACAAAAATATCATAGTAATGAGATCAATCTGACCAATGCAGAGCTTCATGCTGAAAATGGCACAGGAATTTTCATTGGAGCTGTTGTTGAAAAAAGCATCGAAGATGCTACAGCTCCATCAATCGGCACAGTCAATCTTAAAAAATCAGAAGTCCATGCCGATGTTTTACTAGGAAATGGTATTGCTTGGGACAAAGCGTCATGGAAAGATAAAGATTTGTGGGATGATAAAGAGGTTAAAGCGATCTCCAACGGCACCTTCACATTAAGCGCAGATCAGTCTATTTTAGAGGGCAGAGCAAATATTGCTAAAGACAGAAATGTGCACTTTGATCTAAAAAACAATACAACATGGACGTTGAAAATTAGCAAAAACGAAAAAGATGATGATGGCAATCTCCTTGATATCGCTCAAAGATCTCGTTCTGATATTTCCACGCTTAATCTCGATAA
>NZ_JBHION010000026.1:0-8103 GCF_042195515.1 Bartonella sp. CB10SXKL
CTAATTTCATTGGTAATCTCTTTATGTAAATCCGTGAAAGAAGTGCCTACACCGGCAAACGCTGAAGCCACATCTGTGTAACTCTCCTCACTCTCAGTACCATCAGATTTTACTGTTTTAACCGTGAACTTAGGTTTGCTCCATTTGCCATCCTCATACTTAGCACCACCACCTAAAGACTTCGCAACATCGCTCCCTAGAGCATATAGCTGGTTACCCGCTACAGCATCCGTTGACGTTCTACTAATGTCTCCATTTTTAAGAGACGTAATCTTACTGTTCTCTTTACTGTCCCCATGCGTCGCTACAAAGGCATTCGCCGTTTGGCTCCAGATTAAAGAATCACTTTTTTCACCAGCAATTTCTTTGCTAATCTCATTTTTAATATTCGCGATAGAATCACCAACACCGGCAAAGGCAGTCGCGACACTGTCATAAGTCGAGTCAGTAACGTCACCATCAGAATTGAAGCGCTTAACCTTGAATGTAGGAGCAGTCCACGTGCCATTCTCATACCTAGCGTTACCACCTAAAGATTTTGCAACTTTATCACCTAGAGCATAAAGCTGATTACCCGTTACGGCATCCGTGGAACCAGCATTAATCGAACCATCTAAAAGAGATGTAAGCTTGCTATTGCTTTTGCTATCTTTCTCTCCATGCGTCGCTACAAACGCACCTTTAGCCTTATCCCACAACAACGCATCAGCCTGAGCAGTGCTAATTTCATTGGTAATCTCTTTATGTAAATCCGTGAAAGAAGTGCCTACACCGGCAAACGCTGAAGCCACATCTGTATAGCTCTCCTCACTCTCAGTACCATCAGATTTTACTGTTTTAACCGTGAACTTAGGTTTGCTCCAGTGGCCATCCTCATACTTAGCACCACCACCTAAAGACTTCGCAACATTGCTCCCTAGAGCATATAGCTGGTTACCAGCTACAGCATCCGTTGACGTTCTACTAATGTCTCCATTTTTAAGAGACGTAATCTTGCTGTTCTCTTTACTATCCCCATGCGTCGCTACAAAGGCATTCGCCGTTTGGCTCCAGATTAAAGAATCACTTTTTTCACCAGCAATTTCTTTGCTAATCTCATTTTTAATATTCGCGATAGAATCACCAACACCGGCAAAGGCAGTCGCGACACTGTCATAAGTCGAGTCAGTAACGTCACCATCAGAATTGAAGCGCTTAACCTTGAATGTAGGAGCAGTCCACGTGCCATTCTCATACTTAGCGTTACCACCTAAAGATTTTGCAACTTTATCACCTAGAGCATAAAGCTGGGAACCATTAACGGCATCGGTTGACGTTTCTGAGAGTTCACCAGGAGAAATATCCTCAAGACGCCGTGTCTTACCTTCACTACTCCGAAAAGTTACTATAGTTAATGGTGAGGTAGGAGCAAGAGTTATCTTCCTTTCATCATCCGCTCGGGCTAGTCCACTGGGTAAGCTTCTTAAAAAAGGAAAGCTGCCTGTGTTTTCATGCCTATCATCACTTTGAGATAAATTATCTTGCTTTTCCCCAATAGCATGGGGTTCCTTTATCTCAACAATCTGATGATTTAAACTTGTGGAAACACTCTTCACGCCAGAAAATGCATCAGCAACACTTTTATAACCTTCTACATTCTTATAACCTTCCGTACCTGCAAATGCAGCATCAAAAGCAGCTTTAGTCTGAAACTTAATATTAAGACTTAAGTTCTTGGGGGCATCCTCCCCCTCCACAAATGCAGAGCCACTATCTCTATACAATTTACTGCCAACTACGTAGGCTGGCGGAATAGCTTTAAGCGCATTTGTACCACCACTAAAGTCGTTTGATATGTTATTTAAAATCTGAGTAGCAGCAGCAACAGGAGAAACATTTGATAAAAATATAATCACTGAAGCCAATGAAAGCGCTTTAATAAAAAGCCGTCGATAAAACGAGCAAGAATTTTTACAATCATTCACCACTAGCGCTTTTGGTGTGGTATATAATTTTTTCATAACAAATTCTCCAAATAAGAAATACATATTTAGAACATTAAAAAGTCATATTTCAGTGCTAGGGGTGATTAACGACGTGATTTTTGTTTGTTCTCTATAAAGTTTGAGTTTGCCGCAGAGGCGAACAGAAGTAATTAGAAGTCCGGCAAGGTTGTGATGGACGTTGATTAAAGGTTTGGTTAATGGGTTTTTTATTTTTTCCGCTTTTAAGAAGGATGCTTTTTTTTGCAACAAAACTCCTGAATGAAGGTGAAAAACGGATATGAAGAAGACATACTTGCGTCCTATTGTTAGATCTGCGGTTTATAGTTTTTAAAGTAAAAGAGTTCATTTTGTATAATTAAGAGGCTGTAATGTTTATTAGGGGAAAAGGTTAAGTTGTCGGCTGAATGATTTAGAGTACTTGTTGTGAAATCATTACGCTTTTATCGCGGGGGTAAGAAGCATACTCTTGAGCTTTAGATTTTTTTCTCTCAAAGAGCTTCAAAATAAAATGAAGGTGATTGTTTTTTTTCATAATCCGTCGCGCCCCCCTTGCGAGCATCTTTCTGTTTTTACCAAAATGAGTCTTACTAAAGAATATTTCGCGATGTTATAGACTATTGCGTAAAATAGCAAGAGGAAAATGAATTTAATTATTTTTACAGAATGAGTCTTTCCGATTTATACAATCGTAAAATATCCTTATAACTTTAAAATTCATAGATTCCATGCACTATAGACTTGTCTAGAAGTTCTGTTTAATCGTTTGTTTTAGGTGTTCCATTTTGATCAAAATGAGTCTTACTAATAATTGCCGCTGTTGCGTGCCTTATGATTGCTACTGCTGTGTACAGAGCAAATAAATAAAATAATAATAATGCGATTTTTGATTTTTTTAAACGTATCCCCCCAATGGATATTTTCTATAAATGAAATTATAGAACGTACAGTTTTAAAATACTGTGCGATTATTTAAAATACTGTGCGATTACGCACTCTATCAATTTATATGAGAGTATTACGCTGTATTTATAAAATATTTGTTAAAATAATTCACTTTTTACTAAAATCAAGATCACCAAGATTATTACTATAGAATACATTGTTATGAAACTTTATAATTATACTACTCTATGGCTTTCTCTGTAAAATATTACTTCTCTATAATATAAAATTTCGCCCTTGTCTGATGAGACAAGGGCGAAACTTCGCTTAAATTGTAGTTTTTCATATTCTCTGGTGTTATTTTAATTTCAGAGTTATTCCACCACCTACACCCCACTGACCGCCAGCACTGGTTGCTGATAGATTAGAACGAATCTTGCCATCTTCAGATGTATAACCTGCACCAATCGCAAAGGCAGATTGTCCACGCCAAAAACCACCACCAAATGAAACACTCACAGATCCTGGGTCATCGAAGTAACGTAAGTTAGAGACTGCCAAACCAATCGCTGCTGCTTGCCTTGCCTCTTTGCGCACATTCGTAATATCATAACTTAGTGCGTCAAACTTCATATCGGTATAGGATTTCGCCGCATTAACACCATTATTGACTTGATCGTCCGTATACTTTTTCGCACTGTCAAGAGTAATCTTCATCTGCTCCGCGGTATGATCGTATAACTGACCACCATTCACTGCGTCCTTAGAGTCATGTTCAATTTTTCCATCTTGAACATTCGTAATCAAAACAGGATCACTGTCATCGACACCTTTTAGAGTGATGCTATTGATTTTCTTTCCGCTATCATCGGTATCATAGCTAACCGCAACATTCACCTTTTTTTCAACTTCTGTTACCCTGCCTGTAACGTCGGTTACCTTGTTACGCATATCCTGAAACTGACTGTCAGTCACCTCATAAGTTGACTTTTCTAAAATTTCACTAGGAGCAACAGTTACCGTGGTTGAATTATCCGCCTCATCTATGGCGCTTTCTTCCTCATCTATGGCAAGAGGTAAGCTTCTTAGAAAACGTGCGCTTCTCATAAAAGGAAAGCCTTTTGAAATAACATCCGAAGGACCACCATCTAGTGATTTACCCTCTGTTTCACCAAGACCAAGGCCATTCTTCATATCAACAACCTGATGATTTAAACCTGCCAAAGCACTATTAACGCCAGCAAATGCATCCGCGACATTAGTATACTCTTTATCAATCTCATTCCCGTCCTTATCAAAGGCTTTAACTGTGAAAGTCGGAGCACTCCAATTTCCACCTTTATATCCAGAACCACCACCGAAATAAGTAGCAATCTGGTTGTTTATCGAATAGAGCTGAGAACCGGTTATAGCATCAGTCGACGTTTCTGAAATCTCACCAGCAGCAATATCAAAAAGACGCCGGCTTTCACCTTCACTACTCATAAAACTTACTTGTTTTAATGGTGATTTAGGAGCAACAGTTATCGTAGTTGGAACCTTCACATTACCTGAAGCACTAGGTAAGCTTCTCATAAAAGGAAAGCCTTCTGAAATAATATCCGAACTATCAGTTTGAGAGGGCTTATTTCTTTCTTCAATACCAGGCTTACTCTTTATCTCAACAACCTGATGATTTAAACCTGCCAAAGCACTATTAACACCAGAAAACGCATCTGCAACATTAGTATAGTTTTTCTCAGTTTCATTACCATCCTTATCAAAGGCTTTAACTGTAAATGTAGGAGGTGACCATTTTCCCGCTTTATCATATCCAGCACCACCGCCAAAATAACTTGCAAATGCCTGAGTCATAAGATAAATCTGACTACCATTTACTGCTTCAGTCGATGTTGCCGTGAATGCACCCCCTTTAACACCAGAGAGAACTCGTGGAAAATTAATACCGTTTGCAATATCTATTCTATCACCACCCTTGTCTCCACCAATCGTAATAAGCCCAGCGCTATTTTGCTTAACAAAACTATCACCTGTCACACTTTCGATCTTTTGATTAAGATTCGTAAAAGAACTACTTACACCAGAAAGCGCTTCCCCAACATTCTTATAGTTCTTTTCAGTCCCACTACCATTTTTATCAAAAACCTTAACTGTAAAAGTAGGAGCATTCCAATTTCCATCTTTATCATATCCAGCATTATCACTAAAATAACTAGCAGCTACATTGCTCATGGCATAAAATTGAGAGCCATTTATCGCATCAGTCGATGTTGCTGTAATCGAACCAGCCTTAACACCCGCAAGAGTCCGTGCCACATTATCAACATTCGCGATATTTACCCTGGCCCCACTTACTTTTCCACCAATGCTAATAAGTCCGGTATCATCTTGCTTAACAAGATTATCACCTGTCCCATCAATGACTATATTCTCAATCTTTTTATCAAGATTCGTGAAAGAACTACTTACGCCAGTAAAGGCATCCGCAACATTCTTATAGTCCTTTTCAGTTCCATTACCATTTTTATCAAAGACCTTAACTGTAAAAGTAGGAGCTATCCAGTTTCCTTTTCTATCGTATCCAGCACCACCGCCAAAAGAGATCGCAGTACTGATGCCTTGGGAAAAAAGCTGAGAACCATTGACTGCATCATACGAGATTGGCGAAACCCAACCATCAGCAACACCAGTAAGAGTCCTCAATCCATGAGAGCTATTTGCGATAGTTATTCTATTGCCACCTACGTCCGCACCAATTGTAATAAGTCCTGATGCATCTTGCTTAACAAACTTATCATACCTAGTTTCAGCGACATAATTCTCCAAACCATACAACGCAGAACCAACATCTCTATATATTTTACCGTTAATTATATAGGTTGGCGCAATACTTTTACGTATATTTGTACCTCCACCAAAATACTGCGCTACATTACCCCAAAGATCACAAGCAAAAACAGGAGAAGCATTTGATAAAAAGGCAGCTACTGACACTAATGAAAGCGTTTTTATAAAAGGTAATCGATAAGACGAGCAAGAATTTTTTAAATTACTCACTGCTAGTGTGTGTGGTGTGGTATATAATATTTTTTTCATAATAAATCCTCTAAGTAAAAAAAACATATTGAAAACATTAAAAAGACATATTCCGGTGCTACTAAGCTCTAGAGGTAGTTTTTTCTTGTTTTATAAAAGATTAGGGTTGTCATAATGCGGAAGAGGACTATCTAAGATATCAATGAGGTTGTAGTCCACCTTGATTGATAGTCCGATTAATAAGGTTTATTTTCCCCTTTTAGGGGGGATTTTCTTTCTGTAGCAGAGCCTTTAAATTTAAAGGCGAAGAAAGGTGAAAGAAGTGTAGAAAAAACATGTTTGCGCGCTATTATTAAGTGTTGTGTGTTTAAGAGGCAATAAAGGGTGTTTATTGCGCAAGGGAGTTAAGTTGTTTGTTGAGTAATTTAGAGCGTTTTTTGTAGGGTTATTGTGCTTTTGTCGTGAAAATAGGCGAGATACCCATGAGTTTTATATTTGTATCTCTTAAAGCTTTTTGAGATCAGACGATTGTGATTTTGTAATTTTTCCATAACTTACCGCACCCCGCTTTGCGAGAAGATTTCTAGTTTCTTTTAATTAATTTTTCGCACTCTATACAGATTATTAAAAAATAGCAAGGAAAAAATAATTTAATTATTTTTTTATATTTTTATATAATGCGTCTTTCTGATTCTTGAAATAATTCTAGAATTCATAGCCTCATTGTTTACACTTTAGGCTTTTATAAAAGTGCTGGTGCATAGTTATGCTTTAAATATCCCTGTTGTGATCAAAGTGAGTCTTACTTAATCATTCCCGCTGCTACATACAAAGAAAATAATAAAAATGGAAAAAATGAGATTTTTTATTTCTTTAAGCATACCCCCTAGTGGATATTCCTATTAATAAAATTATAAACTGTACAGTTTTAAAATATTGTGCGATTACGCGTGCTCTATTAATTTATATAAAAACATCACTCTGCATTTGTAATTTTTTTTGTTAAAATGCTTCACTGTAACTAAAATTAGTCCCACTAAGATTATTATTACAGAATACATTGTTATAAAACTTTACAAGTATACTACTCTATGAGTTTCTGTGTAAAATATCACTTCTTTATAAAATTTTTACCCTTGTCTGATGAAACAAGGGCGAATGCGTTTTTTATTATTAATGCAGTGTTAAGTTTACTCCTGCACTTAACCCCCTGTAACCTCTTGCACTCGTGACAGATATATTAGAGCGAATCTTTCCATCTTCTGACATATAAACGGTTCCAATAGCTCAAGCCAATCGACTACGCCATAAACCACTACCAAAACAAAGACTTAAAGACCAAAGGATATTAAAATAACTTAAATTCGATACTTCTAAACCAACAGAGGATGCCTGTCTTGCTTCTTTCTGAGCTGTCTTAATATCACATCTTAATGCTTCAAATTTTGTATCCGTGTAAGATTTTGCATCATTAACAACATTACTCATTGCATTATACTATGGATTCAGAAAAACATTTATCTATATATTTTTTCGCATCATTAAAAACTGTCTTAATCTGCTGCTCACTGTCATGTAATTGATCACCTTTTATGGCATTATACAATCCAATAATAATCTTATCAGCAGTCGAATTATGCAAAATAAAATACCCCCTATCTTGTCATAAAAAACAATGCTGCATTCATTAATAATATTATTACAATATATTAAAAATAAATATCGATTACTCAAATAATTCCTTTTGGAGATGATAAATGATTTTTTCATATAAAATTTCATAATAAAAAATATATTTTTACTCGAAATACGCCCTTATCTTCTATTGCTATTCATTTATGATGAAAATAACTTTCCTTCTCTTTAAATGGCACATGTAACGCATTTGATAAGAGAAGGAAAATTTATTTCGAATTTTCTATTGTTAATTCAGTGTTACCCTAAATCCAGCACCTACCCCCCAATGTCCCCCAGAACTCGTTGCAGATACGTTAGAGCGAAATCTTCCATTTTCAGACATATAACCAGCACCAAGAGCAAGTGCAGATTGACTGCGCCATACACCCGTACCAAATGAAAAACTTAATTTTCCCGGTGTATCGTCATAGCTTAAATTAGATACTGCTAGACCAATAGCAGCAGCTTGTCTTGCTTCTTTCCGAACATCCTGAATAGCATAATTCAACGTCTCAAATTTCAT
>NZ_JBHION010000027.1:0-6382 GCF_042195515.1 Bartonella sp. CB10SXKL
AGCTTGCCCTCAATGACAACAAATTTGAGCGTCTTGCTGTTTTTGATATCTTGATCAGGAATGTAAAAACGCGCCGTCACATAGCCTTGATCCAAATAAACTTTGGTTAACTTCTTGATTAAGAGCTGAATATCAAAAAGACCAATACATCTTCCAACATAAGGCTCTGTTACGGCCGATATAGAGCGCTTTTTGACATGATGCACTCCCTCAACAACAACAGCATGAATTGGAAAACATTGCTTCCCACCCAAAAGCATTTCTGGATTTTGCTCTGAAGGCGTCTTGATCCTTTTAGGCGTTAAAGACCGTAATTTCTCAATTCTTTCTAATTGCTGCTTCTCAGATTGTTGGCGAGAAAAATTATCTGTTGGGGAATGAAAAATAGCTGAGGAACGCGCATAAACATTTACACCTGTAAACAAGCCAAAGAAAACAACAATGGCACGAAAAATTCTCAAAAGAGAACTTTGGCGTAAAAATACACAAAACAATACAGATTGCCCCCGCTTTGCATTATTCATGAAGCACTCTTTAAAAGAACTTCATGGAACCGCTAATAAATCCACTCAAAACAGCCACTGCCCTATAACGCTTTTAACAAAAGCACATGCCTTTGTGACCAAAAAAGTGACACCCAAAAACTGCTTTATTTTAAATGCTGAAGATCTCTCCCCCACATTTATATGAAAAGACCTTTAACCAAAACTGTTTAGCCCGTCAATGGTTAATACATCAATATCCCCATAAATATAAAGGATAAATTTGCTAAACCATATCCCCTTGCATTCATAGAGTGAACCTTCAAAAGACGCCTAATCTATGAGTTTTAGGGGTTTTGAGTATTTTGAGGGTTCCTTTTACCCCCCTTTATATATTTTTTTCAATCGAAAAATAAAAGTCATTATATTTCAATAGGTTAATATTTTAAACAAACAACCTATATTAAACACAACACGTAAATACAATCTATGATATATATTTAAAGGAGTTTTGAAGGTATTTTGAGGGTTTTAAACACCTTCAAAACCTATCTATAAACTTATCAAAATACTCATTCTGATATATTAAAGCCCATAGTACATTTATCTTGATTAACCCGTGAAATGAATAGCAAATTTCACTACTTTGCTGATCTTATTCCATGTCATGGGCTGTTGATAAGCAGCCTTAAAGACCCCTTTTGATAAAAATATCGGCTTTTTTTAGCAGTTTTTTTCCCTTTTTTATCGTTATTTGCTTTAAATGCATTTAATTAAATTCATTTTGATTCTTTTGATGATTATTAATCATCTCATAAGGCAAGGGATTTTTATTACAATATGCTGCAATCTATTAAGTCTGATAATGAACAATTCACTTTACGCTCCCTTTTACAATCCTATCGTGAACAGACAACTTCAAATACTCTACGAGGAAAAGTGTTTGAAGATTTTGTGACAAAATATCTTATGTATGACCCTCTCCACTATGGGCGATATGAAAAAGTTGAGAGCTATTATGAATGGGCTAAAGAGCGTGAAGGTTGGAATAAAAATGATATCGGCATTGATCTGGTTGCCAAGCTTCGCAATCAAGAGGGCTATGTGGCTATTCAATGTAAGTTTTATCAAGCAGACCATCAGATCAGTAAAAAGGATATTGATAGCTTTATCGCGGCATCTGGAAAAGACATCTTTAAATATCGACTTCTCGTTGACAGCACAGAAGTGGAATTAAGTGACAATGTGAATGCCATGATTAAAGGACAAGCGATACCCGTTTATCGTATTGACCTTCGTCATATGGAAAACAGTCGGATAGATTGGCAAATATTTGCAACGAAAAAAGAAGTTGTTCTGAAATCAACAAAAGAGCCTCGTCCCCATCAAGAAGAAGCCATCAAGAAAGTCTGTGAAGGTTTAAAAGAAGCAGACCGTGGCAAGCTGATTATGGCATGTGGTACGGGGAAGACTTTCACCAGTTTGAAGATAGCAGAAACCCTTGCTGGGAAAGGCAAGCGTGTTTTGTTTCTGGTACCTTCTCTGGCTTTAGTCTCGCAAACAATCCGTGAATGGACAGCCGATGCACAAATCCCGTTGCGTTCCTTTGCGGTGTGTTCGGATACAAAAGTAGGCAAGCGTCGTAAAAACCAAGATGATATTGTTGGCATGGAAACATCAGATCTTGTTCTCCCTGCTACCACGGATGCTCAAGCCCTTGCTAAAGAAGCTTGTGAATCCCTAGCAGATGCAATGACCGTGGTCTTTTCAACTTACCATTCTATCCAAGTGATTTCGGATGCACAAAAAGAGCATGGTTTACCCGAATTTGATTTAATCATCTGTGATGAAGCACACCGTACCACTGGTGCTTCATTGGGAACTGAAGACAATGAATCTGAATTTATCAAGGTTCATGATAACAGCATTATTCGTGGTAAAAAACGTCTCTACATGACAGCAACGCCGCGTATCTTTAGTGATACTGCCAAAAGGCGGGCGGATGAGATTAATGCCGTTCTCGCCTCTATGGATGATGAAGCACTTTTTGGAAAACAACTCCATCATTATACCTTCGCGGAAGCTGTCGATAATGAACTGTTAACTCCTTACAAGATTGTGGTCTTGGGTATTAATGAAACCTATATCACACCAGCCATACAAGAGATTATTGCCAATGAAAACCATGAAATTGATTTAGATGATGCGGCAAAAATTATTGGCTGTTATAGAGCCCTTACCAAAATAGATAAGCAAGCTGCTGTTGATGATGATGATACAGAGCCCATGCAATGTGCTTTAGCTTTTTGCAAAGATATCAACACCTCTGAACATATTACAAAGCTCTTCAATAAAATTATCAAATCTCATATTGATGATTTCCTTCAAACCGTTCCCTTTCTAAACTGTGAAGTAAGACATATTGACGGAACGCAAAGCGTCAAAAAACGCAATGAGGAATTGGATTGGCTTAAAGAAGATGCGGGTCAAAATGTTTGTCGGATCTTAAGCAATGTTCGGTGTCTTTCAGAAGGGATTGATGTCCCTGCTCTTGATGCCATCATGTTTTTACACCCGCGTAATAGCCAAGTGGATGTGATACAGGCGGTGGGACGTGTGATGCGCCGTGCTCCAAATAAAAAAACGGGCTATATCATTTTACCTATTATCATTCCTTCACACTTAGAAGCCAAAAAGGCTTTAAAAAACAATAAGAGATACCGTGTTGTTTGGCAAGTTTTGCATGCTTTACATTCTCATGATGAAAGGCTTGCTCGGACAATTAATCAGATGTCTTTAGGACAAAATAGCAGCCATACGATTGAGATTATAGAGATTAAGCGTGCCAATGAATTAAAAGAGCTTACCACAACGGTTGATGAGATCTCGATACCATCCAAAACAGAAAGTTCTGGACGTGTCATTGGAACAGCAGAAAGCAAATCTCAATCGGTATCTGGAGGACAAGGAGACTTATTCCCCCGTTCTGAATTTTTTGATTTTGTCAAAGCCATTTTTCTGGATAGTTTTAAAATCACGGATTATTGGGGCATTTGGGCGAACAATGTTGCTGAGATTGCTCAAAACCATATCAATCATCTTAAAGATATGATTTCCGATGAAAAGAGTGAAGCCTTTCACGCCTTTGATGCATTCCATAAGGAATTAAAGAACAACGTCAACAGTGAAATCAAGCAAGAGGAAGCGATTGAGATGTTAGCGCAACATCTTGTCACGCGTCCCGTGTTTGAAGCTTTATTTTACGGTAATGAATTTGTACAGAACAATGCCATTTCGCAAGCCATGGATAAGATCTTAACGGAACTGGATAAAACAAATATCGAAGAGAAAACGAAAGATCTTGATCAATTTTACAAAAGTGTCATGTTCTGTACAGCAGGGATTACAGAAACTCATGCAAAACAGAATCTTATTATCAAGCTTTATGAAAGTTTTTTTGCCAAGGCATTTAAGAAAACCACGGATAAGCTTGGAATTGTTTACACGCCCGTTGAGGTTGTTGATTTTATCATTCATTCTGTTGATGATGTGTTGCGTAATGAATTTGGCAAAAGCTTAGGGTCACGTGGTGTCTCTATTCTTGACCCTTTCACCGGAACGGGTACTTTTATCACGCGGCTGTTACAATCTAAACTGATCAAACCAGAGGATATGGAATACAAATTCCGTCATGATATCCATGCCAATGAGATTGTTCTCTTAGCCTATTACATAGCAGCGATTAACATTGAATCGACGTATCATAGTCTTATGAAAGGAGAGTATATTCCTTTTAAACATATTGGCTTAACCGATACGTTTCGGATGCTTGAAGAGAAGAACTTACTACAGGAATTGTTTAAAGAAAACAGTGAATATTTAGAACATCAAAAGAAGATGAATATTGAAGTTATCTTTGGAAATCCTCCTTATTCAACAGGTCAAAAAAGTGCTAATGATAATGCAAAGAATACACCTTATCCGATATTAGATGACCGCATTCGTGAAACTTATGCCGCTCAGTCAAATGCAAATCTTATACGAAATCTATATGATAATTATATTCGTGCCATTCGCTGGGCTAGTGATCGTATTGATAATGCTGGAGTAATCGGTTTTGTTTCTGGTTCTGGTTACATAGAAAAGTCTACAATGGATGGTTTACGAAAATCTTTAGCCAAAGAATTTAGCAGTATTTACGTACTCAATTTACGAGGAGATCTTCGCAAAAATATGTTAAGCAATGGAGTTGCTCAAGAAGGTGAAAATGTTTTCGGCAATGGAAGTATGACTGGTATTGCTGTAACCTTGTTTATCAAAAATCCCAATGCTATTGGACCTTGTAAAATTTACTATCATGATATTGGTAATAATCGTACGATAAAAGAAAAACTTACAGCTCTGGAATGTTTTGGTAGTGTTGGTGGCATTACGGATAAAAAGGGCTGGCAAGTAATTGCACCAGATAAGCATGGTGATTGGATACATCAACGTGATGAGAGTTTCGAAACATTCCTAGCTTTAGGAGATAAGAAAGGACATAATAAAAAGCTCTTTAAAACGTTTTCTTGTGGTATCTCAACTAGCCGTGATGCGTGGGCATATAACTCAAGCCGTGAAGCTTTAGCTAAAAATATGCGTAATATGATTAATTTTTATAATAGTGAAGTGAAACGTTTTAATGATATTTATCACACTGACTGTAAAACACGTACAAAAATTGTAGATAATTTTGTAAATTCAGATGCTAAAAAAATCAGTTGGAGTCGTTCTCTTAAACAACAATTAATTAGTGGAAAGATTTTCGAATTTGAAGATAAATACCTTATTCAAAGCCTCTATCGCCCTTTTACACAACAGTGGCTTTATTACAATCGCATTTTTAATGAGAGAGTTTTACAATTCTCTATAGGGAAAGCGGTAAAAAATAAGGTAATACAAGTTACAGGCGTAGGAGCAAGAAGTGGATTTTCTGTTTTGATGAGTAAGGATTTACCTAACCTTCACGCAATAGATACAGGTCAATGCTTTCCAAGATACTTTTATGAAGATATTACCTCCTTAAAATCTAAAGATAATAACCAGTCACATTTATTTACGAATTCTATAGAAAAAAGCAACAATGCTGATTTACAACGCCGTGATGCCATTACAGATGCGGGATTAGCACATTTTAAAGCAGCTTATCCTAATGAAACCATAACAAAAGATGATCTATTCTATTATGTTTACGGTCTTTTGCATTCGGAAGATTATCGCGCCCGTTATGCTGATAATTTATGCAAAGAATTGCCTCGTATCCCTTGTGTAAAGAGTGCTGATGATTTTTGGAAGTTTGTAACAGCAGGGCGTGAACTGGGTCATTTGCACGTAAACTATGAAACTGTAGAGCCGTATCCAGTGACCTTTAAAAAGGGTAATCCAAAAGTTACAGAGATCTCTAATCCAGAAAAGTTTTATTATGTAACTGAAATGAAATTCGCAAAAATTAAGGATAGTAAAGAAAAGGATAAAACCACTGTTATTTATAATAGCAATATCATCATGACAGATATCCCTCTTGAAGCTTATGCGTATATCGTTAATGGCAAGCCTGCTCTTGAATGGGTTATGGGGCGTCAATGTGTAAAGATTGATAAAAAGAGTGGCATTGTTAATGATGCTAATCGCTATGCTGTTGAAACCGTTGGCAACCCTGCCTACCCTCTAGAGTTATTTCAAAAGGTTATTACCGTAAGTTTAGAAACAATGAAAATCGTAAAAAAACTACCAAAATTGGAAATAAGAGAAACTGAATAACTTATAAAGCATGCTCACATAATGGGTATGATAAACTCATAAGGGGTATAAGGTTTTATACCTATAGGTTCTTATATCCCTTTTATAAATTGCTGACATAC
>NZ_JBHION010000028.1:0-5929 GCF_042195515.1 Bartonella sp. CB10SXKL
TTGCGGACTTGTTACACTTGTGAGGAGGAAGCACGAGCTGCTGCTGCTTCCGAGTCGGACAGGTTGTGTCGTGCTGTGGGGAGTGGTTCTTTGACCCTTGAGGGGTGTCCCGAAGTCATGGCGGATCAACCTCTTTTATTGCAAGGGTTTCGTGGGCAAATCAATGGGCCATGGAAAGCTTCCACTGTCACCCACTGCTATGAGAAGCAAAGCGGATACACCACAGAAATTACACTCGAAGCACCAGACAAGGGAAAAGAGGCAGGAGAAAAGGAAACCTCTGAGTGACAGAAAATCAAAGGGTAATGTTTACCCTTTGATTGGTGATGAAGGGCATTTAGAGGAATAGGGACAACTTGTCCCAATTGCTAAAACGAGAAATAGGATCAAGTTGATCCAATTGCATGAGTACAGAAATAGGGTAATGTTTACCCAATTCCTTAAAGGAGCAATGGTGCAAACATTGCACAATTGCAGACTGAAGAGCAATTTGGTCAAGTTGACCGAATTGCTTAAACGCTTTTTCTCTTTTTGATAGTATGCTTAGGATACAGAAAAATCATCAGTCAATTTATGCTAAAAGAGGTGAACACATCTTATATACGCTGCTTCTCAAATAATACGATTCCAACTCAATGATTGATCATCAAAAATTGGGATTTTGAGCAGAAAAGAAAAAGAGGCTTTAAATGATCTTTGAAAGGTCTTTGAAGACCCTTTGAGAACCCCTTAAAAACTCTTTAAAAAAAATAAATTGGTACAAAACCTAGTGGCAAATTATACAAAACCTGCTGGCAAGCTACACCCGAACCTTTAAAAAAGTCATATAAAATCAAAAAGTTATAGCACCATAAAAGTGCTGTGGCGGAGGGGGTGGGAGCGTTATATTTATATATAATCAATAGGTTATATATAAGTTCGGGAATTTTGATTCCATTGATTCTTTTAACTTATTTTCATGTTTATCCCGAACTTTTTTGTAGCTTTTTGATCGCTTCTATTGCAAGTCGTTTTCTATCAGCTGTTTTGGTATAAAGGGATGCCATTTTATCTTCTGTCCAGCCAAAAAGCGCTTTCATTTGCGAAACTGTCGCACCAGCATTGGCTGCACGTGTTGCTGCTAATTTTCGCAATCCGTGCGCTGATTTTTTAATACCTGCTGCATTACATGCTTCACGAAAGAGGTTGCCAAAACTTTCTTTGACAAGCTTATTTCCACCTTTACCACAAATGAATGTTTCATTACCTATAGGACCAATTTTAAGGGTTTCCTCTAGTTCTGGTAAAATAGGAAGAAAAACATCTGTTTTAAATTGGCTCTTTTCTGTTTTGAGATAAATGATATTATCTTTGACATCTTTCCAGCCGATACGAACGGCATCACCACGGCGCAAGCCTGTATAAAGAAGAACATCAATCCAGACGCGTTCATGTGTACCATGTGACCAACGGTGATAATATTTGTCTATGTCCTCTTCTCGCCATGGTAGTAATCCCTCACTGTTCAAAGATTTTGGTGCTTTTATATTAAAGGCAGGATTTCTATTTAAAAGGGCATTATCAACCGCCCAATTAAAGAGACCGTTTAAAGAGGTCAAAAAATGTTTTGCAGCCGCGGGGGTCTCTCGCCTTCTGTCTACGGCTTCAAGAATGTGTTGTTTGTTTATGCTTTTATATGCACGATCACCGATATGTTTAGAAACATTATTCAGAATTCGATATTTAACTTTTTTAGTAGATTCTGATTGATTATGCCATTGCATGCTTTGTAAATACTGATGCAATAACCAATCGAAAGACCCTTCTGTGAGTCTGGTACGCCTCTTTGTTTTGGAGGAGCCATTTTGCGCTTGTTTAATAGCCAGCGTATAATTGTCAACAAACTCTTGCGTTCCATAGGTTCCTTCAATCCGAAACCGTGGTCCATGACCAATACGTACATACCATATAACTTTACCATGGCGTGTACGTTCACGAACA
Organism: Bartonella sp. CB10SXKL; assembly: GCF_042195515.1. Lineage (NCBI taxonomy): Bacteria > Pseudomonadati > Pseudomonadota > Alphaproteobacteria > Hyphomicrobiales > Bartonellaceae > Bartonella > Bartonella sp. CB10SXKL. The sequence continues at coordinate 1,981 of NZ_JBHION010000028.1, forward strand.
AGATGCGGTGGACGGCGTTTTGGCATGGCTAAAACTTTATACCGTCGACAGAGGGGCAGCTTTTGCTGGTCTCGTAGTCTTCTTGTTCATTTTCAAGCGGTGGAAAATCATCAATGCTATAAGTATTATCTGTCGTTGTTGGTGTTATGGTTTTATTGATATGAATTAATAATTCCCCTGTAGGTTTGATTTCTATGAGTTCACATCCTTGTTTTTTAGCTTCTCTTAAAGCACGAGCAATAGCTGGTTGCGTGATAGTAGGTGGGCGGTGTGGCATGTTTATTCCCCTTCATTTTAGATGTAATTCACTCGTGGCGTGAATCACGCTGGTGTTAAAATTTTGTTTGTGTTGCTAGAAAGGAATGTCGTCTTTTGCTGAAGAGTCGCCGTTCTGGGCGGTCATAGTTCGTTTACAAGCTTCTGAATTATCATAAATTTTTGTATCGCCATAAATTCTTGAATCACTATCGATAACCACATTTCCATAAATTTCTACGCTTCCAAAAATATGACCTCCATATATTTTGACGTTATTATAAATTTTTGCATTTCCAAAAATCTCTGCATTATAAGCAACTTGTGCGTTATCAAAAACCTTAGCGCTATCGTAAATATTGGCAAACAAATACGCCTTGGCATCATTATAAATCCAACAATCGTTTTCATGACTTAAATTGTCTTCATGCTCTATAAAGCCGCCAAGATCACCTGCCTTTACATCTCCAAAGTCTTTCAATGCACGGATGCGGTAAAGCGTAATGTATCCATCAAACTCAATTGTTTCATCAGTCAGTTCGTATTTTCTCATCTGGTTTGTTCTCTAGTTGAGATTCTTCTATCGCCATCAATCCAGTCGTCCCAACATACACATGCTTCACCGTAAATTTTTGCATGACCGTAAACATGCGCATCACCGGAAACTTCTGCATTGCCGTAAACACGCGCCCTATCATAAATGTATGCCTTTTCGTAAACTTGTGCATTGCCATAAACTTCTGCATTATCAAAAACGTGCGGTTCACCGCAAATATATGCATCACCGTAAACTTCTGCATGACCGTAAATGCATGGTTCATCGAAAACTTCTGCTTTGCCATAAATACGAGAATTGTCGTAAACATGTGCATAACCGTAAACATGTGCATTTTCGTAAACCTTAGCATCATCATAAACCTTGGCATAACCACCAATCCAGCAATTACCATGATGCGATAGGTTATCTTCTTTCTCGATATAGCCGCCAAGATCACCTTGCTTGACGTCCTCCAAATCTCTCAATGCACGAATGCGACGGAGCGTTTTGCGCCCAACTTCGATTGTTTCATCTGTCAGTTCATATTTTTTCATCTGGTCTTTTCTCCAGTTGATATGGCGTTATAGTCATCAACGTGTGCGCTACGGTAAACTTCTGCATCACCGTAAACTTTTGCTTCTCCGTAAATTTCTGCCTTATCGTAAACACGTGCTTCATCGAAAACGCGTGCATCATTGTAAACTTTTGCACGCCCATGAACATGTGCATTGCCAAAAACCAAGGCATCACCAAAAACCTTGGCATAACCATAAACCTCTGCATTATGGGAAACGCATGCATTACCGTAAACTTCTGCATGATCATAAATTTTAGCATCACCATAAATCCTTGCACTATCGCCTACATGTCCGTCTTTAACTTTTGCATTGCCATAAACTTCTGCCTTATCGGAAACATATGCATAACTGTAAACATGTGCATTTTCTAAAACTTTTGCATAATCGTAAACGCGTGCACAACCGTAAACCTCTGCCTTATCGTAAACACGTGCTTCATCGAAAACGCGTGCACAATCGTAAACCTCTGCCCTGCCGTAAACGCATGCCTCACCGTAAACTTTTGCTTCTCCATAAATTTCTGCACGACCGTAAACGCGCGCTTCATCGAAAACGTGTGCGCTCTCGTAAACATGTGCATTATCGGAAACTTTTGCTTCATCGAAAACAAGTGCATTGCCATAAACACGTGCATCTCCAAAAACACAAGCCTTATACCAAATCCAACAATTGCCCTCATGGGATAAGTTGCCTTCATGCTCTATAAGACCGCCTAGGTCGTCTGCTTTAATACCACCAAAGTCTCTCAATGCACGAATGCGGTGGAGAGTTTTGCCATCAACCTCAGTTGTTTCATCAGTAAGTTCATATTTTTTTTCCATGGTTTATTTCCTTGATTTGCGTACAATCCACCCGTAGCGTGAAGCACGCATGTGTTGAAAGTGTTAGGAAAGGGTGGGGGTGCTGGGAGGAGAGAGCACCCCCATAGGTTTAAGCAGCTTTTGCCAAAATCTTTTGCATCTCTTGTTCTATTTCCCCTAAAAAGATTTCGACCGCTTTATTAATCTCTTCAATGTGTTTCTCATCGCGGTTGACGCGTTTGATTTTCATTCTCAAACCAGTAGATTTGCCTACAAAGTTTGGATTATAGCTCATGAAATCACACCATTTGCGTCCTGTACAAGCCATTTGGAATTGCATCTGTGCGTGATATTCTGGTTTGATTTCGTCATAAATAAAAAAGCGCAAATGCGTGGTTGATTGTGGACATTTGACTTCGATTAAACCGTCCTCTCCAATCAACCCATCAGGACTAGCCCCCGCCATTTCCATTTTTGGGTGTGGGATAAACCCGCATCTTGTGACTTCTGCGTCATAAATGAATTCATATTCTCTCAAGGCATTCTCTTCATGTTCAATGCCCCATTGCATAGCAGGTGTTGTATAAGATTGGCTTATTTCCCCTATTAAGCGTTCTGTCATGAGTTTCGTTTTGTAATCTTCATATTTGCTTGTAGGCAAACCTTTTGCTGTCTTACTGAGTACGTTGTAAACGTTTGAAGCAGTGACTTTACCCAAGCGCGCTTGAAACCATTCTGCTGTTCTTTGTTCCATCTCACACCGCCGTTCCCTGTTCGTGTGGCGTTTCTATATCGGCATCTTGTATAGTAGAATCTGTTTCTGCCTTTTGCCTGTTTTGTTTATCTTTCAAAAGATGTAATACCGTTTGTGCTTGTCCTTCAGACATATCGTCGAGCTTTTTGACGTTGACATAAGCAAGTATTTTTTCTTCTTCTGTTTGGGTTTGTACGACAAGTCTTCTGATTTCATTGATCTGTTGTGGAAAAGCCTTTTTAATAGGTGTGTTCCCATCCGTATCGTCATCTTCACTCACGACATTAAGAAGCATACCTAACAGATATCTGCGTGCGTATGTGATTGCAGAACCAACCGATTGTATATTTGATTTGCATCCTTTAGTGTCATAAGGAAACTTTCCTTCTGTTGAGATTTTATTTCCAGACGGATGCGTCAAAGTCATTTCTATAATTATATTGTCTGAACTCTGTTCTTTGATACGAGAAAACAAAGCAAATCGGTGTTTTGCAAGAGTATTTTTTACAGCATCAATGTACTGGTCAAGGGTTGCATATTGGCTGTTTGTATGGGTGTTTGTAGAGTTTTTTTGTATTTTTTGATATTCTATTTGCATATTCGAAAGATCACTGGCAAATCTTTCGTAGTTTTGTCGTTCTATTTCTTTTTCTCGTAAGGCAATGAGACGCTCGAGACGGTCCATATCGACGTCATTTTCTAAGGCTCTGTTTAAAATACGTTCCATAGCAGTTTGTTTAACCGCTAAATGATGTGTTTCTTCAATTTCTGTTAGGTTAGTGTTTTGTTTACTCATCTTGATTTCCTCCTATTTGAGCGCAATTCCCCCGTGGCGTGAATCACGCTTGTGTTTAAAAGTTGTTTTTGTTGCTAGAAACGGCTTATAGAGATACTATAAGATTAGTCGTTCTTATTTCTTTTCCATAATTGTTGCTTTTAATGCATGGTTTGTCTTTTAAGCTCTTGAGACAGCACACCAATTCCTTTTGCTGTGATTTTTGCGCAAGGAATGACTTTTTCTATT
>NZ_JBHION010000029.1:0-5917 GCF_042195515.1 Bartonella sp. CB10SXKL
TGGTATGGGCTGAATGGCTGTTTTACCCCCCAAAAAACTTGGCAAAAACTCTCTTACATCAATGGAACCAATCCACCTCTTAATGCGGCTAGGCAAAGATTTACAAAAATCGCTCAACTTTGTGATGGGTGCCATAAAACCATCGACAATCGAATTAGCCAGATCTTCGCCCGCCTGTTCCATACCAGCCTTGGCACTCTCCGAGAGCTTTTCGCGGGCAAAAAAACTCTTTCTAAACTGAAACTTCTTAAAATCCCCTTTTTACACCTCTCTCAAAGCAAAGATAAAACTGCCAAGACACGTGAGAGTCATCTAAGGATAATTGCATGAGACCATAACAGCTATAAACAGACTCCAATATTTGTATCATATTATTGTAACGATTTACTTACGTATAAAAGAAGAAGATAAAATTGTAATACAACTAAAAGTTCATACGATTAATCAAGAGAAATTATACAGCATCACAAAACATCAATTGTTTGAAGATTATAAGTAAAAAATTGATCAAAATAAAAAGCTTTTCTTATGAAAAAGAAAAGTGTTGCCCATGAGTAGATATTATAAGCTCTAATAAAGGGCATAACTTAATAATTATACCGCAACAAATTAATAAAAACAGCCTTCTTGATGATTCTGGACAACAAGTGCTAGCAAATTATGAACACACCCTTGACAAACTCCCCTTTCTTCAAAGATGAAAGCCTAAAAAGAAAAAATAGAATAACAAACCATTATTCTGCTTTGTATTAAAGCTCAGTTCACATTAAACCATTGCACTTATAGCGTATAACCTGAAATCTTAGCAGCTTTGAAAAAAATATGTCTGATTTTTCACTCTATTTCTAAGTAACATTTAGACACTCCTACTGCTCTTCAAGTCCGCACATATAATACGTTTTTTCCCTCATGCTTTAAGACAAAGAAACAAATCCTATTATAACTTACTGCAACTTGCCGAAAATTGAGTGTCTTTCCCTATAACACCAAGATCTTTAATTAAAAGCGGTTTTCCTATTTCTCCATTATAGGCTTTAACGTGAATGGTCTTGCCTTTCACATCTAAGAGGTAATAATCTCCATTAAAAAGCGCACCAGCTGTATATATAGGGATATTTCCAAAAACCTTATCATTTTTCGCACGGCAATAAGACTGATAATGCGTGTGACCCACGAAGATTGCTTTAACATTATGAGAGGTAATAATTGACTTAAAGACCGACAAATCTTTAGCATTCTTTTTACGAATAAAAAAGGATTCACCATCAATGGAAGCAGCACGCGCATCATGAAAATTAATGATTGTCACTTTACCTCTTGCATCAGCAGCAGCTAAATCGTTCCTAAGCCAATCTAAAGATTTATTGATTTGCACTTCTGTAGACTGCCCCTTCAAACCAACCGTATAGCTTGGATAATTGTGAAGCTGCACATAGTGAACATCTCCATAATCCCAAGAATAACTCAAACTCCCCCTTATCGAGCGAATATTTCCACCCGAAATGGGAACCAAGCTTTCAGTAACATCTGCATTGAAATGCGATAATTGACTACGGTATTTTTTGATTTCCGATACCATTCTTGAAACTGCACTTATAGCACAAGCATCTTTGTAAAAACTGAATTCTTGAGGATTTGTACAATTACCAACATTATTGGCATAATCGTGATTCCCTAGCCCCTCATAGACAGGTGCTCCAAGAGTTTTATAAACATTTTCATAATCATCATAGTTTTTTTGTTGTCCAAACTCCGTCAGATCACCATTGACAATATGGAATGCAGCCTTGTGCGCTTTTATCACACCAGCAACCTGCTCATTTATCTTTAACCATGGCTCTCTGTTTGATATTCCATTGGCATCACCAGAGTTTAAACGCCACGGTTGCGGATCAGCCATAATGATAGCAGTATAATTTTTTGTAAGAGACTTTTCTTTCATAGACCAATCCATGAATGCATCATGATGAAGCCTCTTGTCTCTTTTTATTTTTTCAGAATCAAGATTAAAACAACCAGAGAGAGTAAAAGCAATCACGGTGATTACCAATTCAACTTTATATCTCATAAACCTATCACCATAAAAACGTTACATATTTTTTATATTAAAAAATTCCTCAGAGACAATTTTTTTAGATTTTATTGTCAAAAATATGTCAAAAATTCGAAATAACGAAAGCAATGATCCTTCAATGAAGGTGCACTTTGATGATATAAAAGCACTGTTGATTTCAAGCCTTCAACTTCAAGAACTTTAATTGATTAAGATTTATAAGCTTGGGCTCTGGCTCTTTCAAATGTCATCGATACATTAACAGCTTATAAAAACTTAGTCGTATACTATTAAAATATCTCCAACAGGAGAAAAAATGTATTCTTATACTAGAGCGCCCAACTCCTTTGGATATCAAGATCAATTATATTATAATATTATGATAAATAAAGTATAAATAATCAAAAGTGCTAGCAACAGTGTTATAGTATTACCGTCATCATTCACTTTGATAAGCTATAAAAATGCAGAAATACTACAAAAATACTATTATTACTTTATAAAAAAATAATATAAATTATGTAAAGTATAATAATAGTTATAATTTATATAATGTAGGTTTACAATAAATTTAATTATATAATATAAATCATTACAAGCACATTGTGTGTTAAATATAAATTCATACAAATTTAATAGTATTTATTTTTTAATTTTGACAAAAAACCAAAAATGTCTTACCAAATAAAGAAAATTATCGAAATTAATAACAACTATCCATTTTCACTTCTTCTTATGAAGTTTGCGGGGAAATGAATATTTGGGGGCTCTCATAAGGAGAATACTGGTGTATAAAACATCCCTTTTATCATGCACGGCTGCGGCTGCTATCATCCTATTCAACATCCAGTTCACTGCACATGCTGAAACTCTTGGCGTTGCCAACGAAGAAAAAGATATATCCGGAAAAACGTACGAGACTATTTATGTAAAAGACAAAGGAAAAATCACCGGCAGTACTGTAACTGTAACTGGAAATGAAAACACAAATACAGACACAGGTAGCGATAAATATGTTGTAACAGTTGAAGGTGCTAACAGTGCGCTTGAATTAAATGGCTTAAATATTCAAGGCACTGATTCTGATGTTCGTTTCGGTATTTCTGTAAAAGACGGCGCTAACATCAACCTGACCGGGGGGAACATTACAGCTTCTCAAACTGGCGTTTATATTGATGGTAGTAAGAATAGTAGAAGTGTACTGCAAAATGTAGTGATATCAGATAATAAAAATGAAGCATCATCACTCCTTGGAATAGAAATAAACAACGAAAGTTTAATTACTTTAGAAAATGTAACAGTTAAGCAAGCAGAAACTGGTATACTTGCGGATGACGTTTCTCAAGTTATAGTATCCGGAGGTTCATTCGAGGGTAAAATGGATGGCGTATATGCTATGGGCGGCACCACCATTACTGTAGATGGCGGTGCTAACATTACCTCATCTAATGGTAACGGACTCCATGCCGATGATGAAAATACCACCATAAAAATGACTGGAGGAAGCGTAACTGGAAAAGACGCAGCATTGTATACAAACGACGGTGGTCATATTAAAGTCACGGGTGGTACTCTAACAGCAAAGGGAGATACCACAAGTGCACCTACTACAGAAGGGGATAATCCTGCATCTAATAAGGGTACTAAAATTGAGAGTGGATTCGGCGCCTTGTCTCAAGGTGAAAACAGTGTGATTGAATTGTCTGATACAAAGATCAAAGATGCTACAATCGGGTTGAAAACACAAGAAAGTGGCGCAATCGCAATGACTGGGGGAAGCATTACAGCGTCCAAAGTTGGTGCATTCTTTTTGGATAGCAAAAGCAAAGAAAACGAACTGAAAGATGTAGTGACATCAAGTGGGAAAGATGATGCGCCACTAATCAATGGAATCAAGGCAACTAACAGTAATGTCACTTTAAATAATGTAACAGTGACTCAAGCAGCAGCCGGTATATTTGCAGATCATGATTCGACAATAACAATCTCGGGAGGATCATTTCATGCACAAAATACAACAATATCTGCTCAAAACGGCAGCGCCATCACTTTAACCAACAATGCAAACATTACATCATCTGATAACGTTGGACTCTATGCAAACAGTTCAAACTCCTCCATCAGCATGACGGGAGGAACCGTCACGGGGAAAGGTAATGCATTGGTTGCTGAAAATGGTGGCCATATTACTGTTGCAGATGTAACCCTAAAAACAAATGATAGCGATAAGTCATCTGGTGTATTTTCTAATGGTGAAGGCAGTGTAGTTGAATTGCTTGAGGGAACAACGATTAGTAATAGTGAAATTGGACTTACAACAAACGATGGTGGCGCAATAAACATGACTGGAGGAACCATTAAAACTTCTCTAGTTGGTGCCAGCTTCTTAAACAGTAACAGTGGTGAAAACAAGCTAGAAGGTGTGAAGATATCGAATAGTAAAGACGATGCGCTACTAAACTTTGGAATAAAAGCAGACAAAAGTACCGTTGTTTTAAATAATGTAGAAGTGACTCAGGCAGCCGCCAGTATAGTTGCAAATGATCACTCAACAATAACGGTCTCAGGAGGATCATTTAGTGGACGTGATGTAGGAGGAAGCGCCGAAGCCAGCAGTACGATTATCTTAAAAAACAATGCTAACATTACATCATCTGATGGCGGAGGACTCCTTGCAGACGGTTCAGGATCTAAGATCATAATGATGGGAGGATCCGTAGCCGCGAACGAAACAGCGTTATTCGCAATCAACGGAGGGCATATTGATGCCACAGATGTTGCTCTAAAAACAGAGGGAAAAGGAAACGGTGCATTTGTAAGTGGCAATGACAGCACAATTCAATTGCATGGAGATACAATAATTAACAATACTTTGGGCGGCCTTGGAGCAGTTGACGGTGGTAAAATCACCAGCAAAGATTTAACAATAATCGGTGGTGAAGCACTTGACGGCCCCGACAACGAACGCACTGGTATATGGACATCGGACTCTGGTAGTGAAGTTAGGTTAATGGGCAAAACAACCATTCAAAATGTTGATGAAGGGTTTTATGCAGACGGTGGAAGTCAAATCATTAGCGGAGATTTAATTATAACCGGTGGTGAAAGTAAAACAATGACCGTTGGTGTAAACGTTGCAGAAACTGATAGTTTAATTAAGTTAAATGGTAAAACAATCATTCAAAATTTTGATGTTGGTCTCACCGCAGGAAATAATAGCACGATTAAGATGACGAATGGTTATATTGGAGCAGCAGAGAATACAATAAAAAATAAAATAGAAGCAAAAAAAGTTGCACTATGGGCGGCATTTAACGGACATATTGATGTCGTGAATACTTCTATGATAGCAGGAGTTGCTGGTTTGCAATTTATAGCTCTCTCTAATCCTGATCTAGATTATCCAGATGATCCACAAAAACGTAGCAGTGAAATCAATTTAACCAATGCAGATGTTCACGCTGAAAATGGTACTGGAATTTTTGTTGGAGCTTTTACTAACGATAACATGGAAGATATTCCAGGTTTGTCAATCGGTACAGTCAATCTCAAAAATTCAGAAATCCATGCTGATGTATTGTTAGGAGATGGTCTTTTCGAAGATCCAAAATCTTGGAAAAATGACAATTATTGGAACAATAAAGAGGTTAAAGCGATCTCCAACGGCACCTTCACCTTAAGCGCAGATCAGTCTATTCTAGAGGGCAGAGCAAATATTGCTAAAGACAGAAATGTGCACTTTGATCTGAAAAACAATACAAAATGGACGTTGAAAATCAGCAAAAATGAAAAAGATGATGATGGCAATCTCCTTGATATCGCTCAAAGATCTCGTTCTGATATTTCCACGCTTAATCTCGATAA
>NZ_JBHION010000030.1:0-5872 GCF_042195515.1 Bartonella sp. CB10SXKL
AATTTGCTATTGCTTCCTTCCGTTCCATGCTTAGCTACAAACGCATTGGCTTCATTACTCCAATTCAAAGAATCCTGCGCTACTCCCTGCGAAACTTCCTTAATACGCTGATTCACATTTTTTATATTTGCATCAAGGCCTTCAAACGCACCACCTACACCATCAAAGGCGCTCGTGCTTACCTGACCATCTTCAGAAATATGCGATAATTTATACCTTGGCTGTGTAAGAGCTCCATCTTTAAAGGATGCTTCTCCACCTAAAAACTTAGCTACATCCTCACCGATTTTATTAATCTGACCGCCCGTGATTGCATCATGTGAACCCTTGGCAATCTGACCATCGGCAACATTATGGAGACCTACAGCCGCCTTATCCTTACCTTTACCTAAAGTCACACTCGTGTAATCAATGCCGCCATTATCACCATCTTTTTTATCGTAATGAACAACAGCTGAATCATCAGACTGAAGGCTGCTAGAAAGTTCCTTCAGACTTGCATCAAGCTGACCCTTGTTAACGGCATCATTATTATCTTTTGCATCCTCTACACCAGAAATAACCCGTTTCACACCGCTTTTGTTTGCAACATTAATTACAGTGCCATTTGTTTCCTTACCAACAGTGATAGGAGCCGTCTCATCATCCTGCTTGACAAGGCTTTCACTCACTACATTGGTTACATCATGATGAACATTCGTGACAGAACTACTAATATCAGAAAGTGCTTCCGCTACACTCTTATAACTTTCTTCACTTTCTGTCCCTTCTGCATTAACTTTCTTGATTACAAAATTTGGAGCCTTCCATTGTCCATCTTTATCATAACCTGCTCCTCCACCAAAATACGTCGCAAATGTCTGATTCATTGAATAAAGCTGACTACCCGTTACAGCATCTGTTGATTTAGCGCTAATCTCACCATTTGCTAGAAACGTAATTCTACTGTTTTCTTGTGTCCTTACAGCTCTGCCTTTTTCTTCTTGCTTCTTCTCATGACGCGCGACAAACGCATTGGCTTCATTACTCCAATTCAAAGAATCCTGCGCTACTCCCTGCGAAACTTCCTTAATACGCTGATTCACATTTTTTATATTTGCATCAAGGCCTTCAAACGCACCACCTACACCATCAAAGGCGCTCGTGCTTACCTGACCATCTTCAGAAATATGCGATAATTTATACCTTGGCTGTGTAAGAGCTCCATCTTTAAAGGATGCTTCTCCACCTAAAAACTTAGCTACATCCTCACCGATTTTATTAATCTGACCGCCCGTGATTGCATCATGTGAACCCTTGGCAATCTGACCATCGGCAACATTATGGAGACCTACAGCCGCCTTATCCTTACCTTTACCTAAAGTCACACTCGTGTAATCAATGCCGCCATTATCACCATCTTTTTTATCGTAGAGAACCACTGCTGAATCATCAGACTGAAGGCTGCTGGAAAGATCCTTCAGACTTGCATCAAGCTGCGCTTTATTGACTGCCTCGTCTCCATTTTGCGCTGCCTTAACACCAGAAAGAATTCGAGCATCACCATCACGATTTAAAATATTGATTTTATTGCCGCCTCTTTCCGCACCAATAGTAATAAGACCCATCCTATCCTGCTTAACAAGGCTATCACTCACTACATTCGTAATCTCTTTGCTGATCTCATTTTTTACATTCGTAACAGAATTACCAACTCCAGCCAAAGCATCCGCCACATTGCCATAGTCTATCTCTTCAGAGTTACCATCATCCTTAACTGTCTTAACCTTAAAACTTGGTGCTTTCCATTTTCCATCTTTATCATAACCTGCTCCTCCACCAAAATAGCCAGCAAACTGTTTTTGCAGATCATAAATCTGTCCACCCGTAATCGCATCACTCGAGCCTGATACTATAGAGCCAGCTGCAAGTGATGTAAGCTTGCTGTTCTCTTTATTGTCCCCATGCGTCGCCACAAACGCACCTTTAGTCTTGCCCCATAACAATGCATCGCCTTGAACTGCTTGCGTAATATTACTTAGTTTTTCATCAAACTTTTTGACCTCATTAGACAGATGAGTGTTCACATTCTTGACACTCGTATCAAGACCCGCAAAGGCGCTACCAACATCGTTATGTGAATTAGTCGTTACTGTACCATCGTCAGAAACATTAGAGATTTTATAAGTCGGAGCTGTAAAAACACCCTCTTTAAAGGATGCTTCTCCACCTAAAAACTTAGCTACATCCTCACCGATTTTATTAATCTGACCGCCCGTTATTGCATCATGTGAACCCTTGGCAATCTGACCATCGGCAACATTATGGAGACCTACAGCTGCCTTATCCTTACCTTTACCTAAAGTCACACTTGTGTAATCAATGCCCCCATTATCACCATCTTTTTTATCGTAATGAACAACAGCTGAATCATCAGACTGAAGGCTGGTAGAAAGTTCCTTCAGACTTGCATCAAGCTGACCTTTGTTAACAGCTTCATTATCCTTTGTTGCTTCACCAACACCTGAAAGAGTCCGATCCGTACCAGTCTTGTTGGCTATATTGATTTCACTGCCTTCTACTTCTTTACCAATAGTGATAAGATTTGTATCTGCATCTTTCTTAACAAGGCTATCTCCTCTAACATTGTTAATTTCATTGTTAATTTGTTTTGTAATCTCATTTTTAACATTTGTGATAGAACTACCAACCCCTGTTAAAGCACTCGCTACATCAGGATAATTCTGATCTTTAGATCCACCATCAGCATCAAAGGTCTTGACCGTGAATTTAGGATTCGTCCATTTACCTTCTTTATATTCAGCGCCACCACCTAAATAAGTTGCAACAGTCTTATTCGTATCAAAAAGCTGAGAACCATTGATCGCATCACTTGAGCTTGCAGAGACCTCTCCATTGGAAAGAAATGTAATCTTACTCTTACTTTCCTTCTCTCCATGTGTTGCTACAAACGCCTTGTCAGAATCACTCCACAACAATGCATTCTGCTTAATATTTTCAGTAACCTCCGTGTTGTTTTGGGTAAACTCTTTTTGAAGATTCTCAAAAGATGTTCCTACACCCTCAAAAGCTTCCGATACAGTATTATACTTCTTCTCTTCAACTTTAGTACCATCCTCATTAATGGTCTTAATCTTGAAGCTTGGAGCTGTCCAAGCGCCACCGGCATAACTAGCATGACCACCTAAAGACTGCGCAACACTGTCACCTAGAGCATATAGCTGATTTCCTGCTACAGCATCGCTTGAAGTTCCACTAACGTCTCCGTTGGCAAGATGTTTAATCTTGCTGCTCACTCTTTTATCTTCTTTTCCATGCTGTGCCACAAAGGCCCCTTCAGCATCACTCCACAACAACGCATCGCCTTGAACTTCTTGCGTAATATTACTTAGTTTTTCATTAAACTTTTTGACCTCATTAGACAGATGTTTATTCACATTTATGAAGTTCGTATCAATTCCTGCAAAAGCAGAGCCTACATCATTATAGGATTCGCTTGTCACTTCACCATCTTCAGAAACTTTCGACATCGTATAAGTGGGATCTTTAAACTTCTCACCATCAAAGGATACGTTGCCACCTAAAATCTTTGATAAATCTGCAGCTATGGTATGAAGCTGACCTCCCGTAACCGCATCATTCGAGCCTGATACTATAGAGCCAGCCGCAAGTGATGTGATCTTGCTGTTTTCCTTTTTACCTTCTTCCGTTTTATGCTGTGCGACAAAGGCATTGGCTTCCTTGCTCCATAACAAAGAATCCTGCGCAACTCCTTCTGAGACCGCCTTAATACGAGCGTTAACAGTCTTGATATTCGTATCAAGTCCTTTAAAGGCTTTTTCTACACCTTCATACGGTTTATCTGTTACCTCACCGTCTTTAGAAACTGTCGATAAGTCATAGCTGGGAACTGTAAAAGTGCCATCAGCACCAAACGATGATTTGCCACCTAAAATCTTTGATAAACTTGCAGCTATGGTATTAATCTGACCACCTGTAACAGCATCGCTCGAACCTGATACTATAGAACCATCAGCCAGCGATGTGATCTTGCTGTTTTCCTTTTTACCTTCTTCCGTTTTATGCTGTGCGACAAAGGCATTGGCTTCCTTGCTCCAATTTAAGGAATCCTGTGCTACTCCTTCAGAGACTTCCTTAATGCGATCGTTAACAGTCTTGATATTCGTATCAAGTCCTTTAAAGGCTTTTTCAACACCTTCATACGGTTTATCTGTTACCTTACCGTCTTTAGAAACTGTTGATAAGACATACTTTGGTCCTTTAAAGTTTTTGCCATCAAAAGATACATCGCCACCTAAAATCTTTGAGAAATCATCTGTGATGATATGAAGCTGTCCACCCGTGACTGCATCATGTGAACCCTTGGCAATCTGACCATCAGCAACATTGTGAAGTGCTACAGCAGCAGAATTTGCACCTTTTCCTAAAGTCACACTCGCATAATTTATAGTGTTATTATCACCCTCTTTTTTATCATAGTGAACAACAGCCGAGTCATCTGATTGAAGACTGTTAGAAAGCTTCTCTAAACTTTCATCAAGCTGACCTTTATTAACCGCTTCATTCACACGCTCTGCTTTCTTAACACCAGAAAGAATCCGGTCCCCTTTGTCCTTATTGGCAATGTTGATTTCACTACCTTCTACAGCAGCTCCAATAGTGAGACGATGCGTTGTTTTGTCTTGCTGAACAAAGCTCTCGCTTTCCACTTTGGTAATCACATCGTTAACCTGTTCAGTCAATTTATTCTGAACATTCGTGATAGAACTTCCAACACCTGCAAGTGCATCAGCTACATTCGTATAGTTCTTGTCAAAAGAAGTACCATCCTCACCAAACTGCTTGATCTTGAAATCCGGTGCTTTCCATTGTCCTTGCTCATCATAACCTGCACCTCCACCAAAATACGTCGCAAATGTCTTATTCATTGAATAAAGCTGACCACCCGTGACAGCATCCGTTGAATTAGCGGTAATCTCACCATTTGCAAGAAACGTAATTCTACTGTTTTCTTGTGTCCTTACAGCTCTGCCTTTTTCTTCTTTGCTCTTCTCATGACGCGCTACAAACGCATTGGCTTCCTTGCTCCATAACAAAGAATCCTGTGCTACTCCTTCAGAAACCTCTTTAATCCGCGCATTCACATTCTTGATATTTGCATCAAGGCCTGAAAAAGCGGTTCCAACACCTTGAAAGGCACTCTCTGTTACACTTCCATCTTTGGCAATGTAAGATAATTTATACGTTGGCTGTGTAAGAGCTCCATCTTTAAAGGATGCTTCTCCACCTAAAAACTTAGCTACATCCTCACCGATTTTATTAATCTGACCACCCGTGATTGCATCATGTGAATCCTTGGCAATCTGACCATCGGCAACATTATGCAAACCTACAGATGCCTTATCCTTACCTTTACCTAAAGTTACATTCGTGTAATCAATGCCGCCATTATCACCATCTTTTTTATCGTAGTGAACAACGGCTGAATCATCAGACTGAAGGCTGGTAGAAAGATCCTTTAAACCTTTATCTAGCTGACCTTTATTAACCGCTTCATTATTCTTCGTTGCTGCCTTCACACCAGAAAGAGTTCGATCTGCTTTGCCACTATTAGCGATATTGATTTCACTGCCTTCTACTTCTTTACCAATAGTGATAAGATTGGTTGCTTGATCTTTCTTAACAAGGCTATCACCTTTCACATTGGCAATCTCATTATTAATCTCTTTGCTGATCTCATTTCTAATATTTGTGAAAGAATTACCAACTCCAGTCAAAGCATCCGCCACATTGCCATAGTCTATCTCTTCAGATTTACCATTATCCTTAACTGCCTTAACCTTAAAACTTG
>NZ_JBHION010000031.1:0-5756 GCF_042195515.1 Bartonella sp. CB10SXKL
GAGTGGCATTGTTAATGATGCCAATCGTTATGCTGTTGAAACCATTGGCAACCCTGCCTACCCTCTAGAGTTATTTCCATAAGTTTAGAGACAATGAAAATTGTTAAGAACCTACCAAAATTGGAAATAAGAGAAACTGAATAACTTAAAAGCATGCTCACATAATGGGTATGATAAACTCATAAGGGGTATAGAACATAGCGATTAATCTATACCTCTCTTGTTAAGTTGATTACCTACCATCTTAAAAGGAGTGTTTATATGCGTTATTCTAAAAAGAAATCCCATCTTAAAGTGAATAGGCTTCTTTTGAATTGCCTTTAAAAGATTATATCGTAATCTAAAATGAGTGCTTTATGCTTTTCAAAAGCTTTGTTTAAAGAGAGTTATGTATATTCATTTTCTTATATTACTTATAGGTTTTGAAGGTGTAAAAACCGTCAAAACCCCCTCAAAACGTATATTATTAGTTGAATTTATAGGTTGTATTATCAATATAGATTGTTTTTTTAAGATCTGTAAAATCTTAACCTATTGAAATATATTGATTTTAATTTTCTCTCATTAAAAAAATAATATAGGCTCTAAAAAGAACTGACAACACTGACACGGTCTATTAAAAGGGATTTTTCTAATCTTTATAATGATCAATCTCTTTTTAGATGTTTTCATAACAAGCAATAAATCGCAATTATTCTATTTATCAACTAGTTGTATAACATCATCTAAGGTATAAGTTTTCATGAATCTTCCCCTGCATACTCTTTAATTCTTTTGCAGAGAAATTCATAAAAATTACTTGCGTAATATTCGGAATCTTCAGATGTATACTTGAGATAGAGTGGGCATTCACCATCCCGAAACTGCGTATAATCAAAATAAAAGGTTTCACCAAAATCAGTTGTGCAGATAACAAGTTGTTTGGGGTCCGTAAAGCCATCTCTTCTATCGAGCAAATTTCGGTAAACAATATCACCAGCAGGAATACCTGCACAGACTTCATAAATACTGAATATTTCTTCACCTCCAATTTCTCCTCCTCCATAATTTTTTAAAAAATTCTTATAGGAAGAGGTAAATTGTAAACCAAGAGTGTTTTCAGCTGTTTTAATCCGTACATCATCAGGGGCATTATCTTGAGTACCAAAATTAATAACATGACTATGCATATCAACATATTGTGCAACATCTGATAAAGTATAACTTTTCATAAATTTTTCTCCATAAGTCACAGCGTGTTTTTACTCATAATGAGTGTTCCTAATGATCAATCTTTTTCTACTATAGCCAATGGAATTGAGATGAGATTGATAAAATCATAAGAGATATGTTCTTGACGGAGCTCTTTTCTCATCTGTCTCTGTACAATCATCTCGCATTTACAATATATGATGGAATTAAAGGAGGTGATCATTAAAGTTTAGAGAGCGCCTTTTAGGGATATTATTTCAATATTTGCAATAATTACTCTTTCTTTTTTCCTACTTAGGAATTTTTTTTGAAATCCAACAAATAACTTTTCTGATAAAATTTGTCTTTGGATTCATAGGAGCAAGCAAACTCCTGCCTTGATAAAATGAGTAGAGAACCTCAACGAGAGGACTATCTTGTTCTTGTGTCACAGGATGTAACATAATAGGTCTAAAATCGACTCCAATAGGTGCTCTTCCTGATACCATTCTTTCCACATTTGTACCCGTTACTATCTGTCCTTCTTCTTTCCAAGAAGAAACTGTTTCGGGCTCACACAGTTCATCTTCCTGATAAACTTTTTGACTTTTAAATTCCACCGGCTCAGCTGCCCCCATACTTTTTTTCTTTATCCATTTCATGATTCATAATCCCCTCGATTTTTTCAAAATAATCAATTTATTCTTTGTTCTAAATAGACTTAAATAAACTCTCCTTCCAAGAGCGAGGTTATTCCTCGCTAGAAAGCTCTGAGTGATCATCAAAATCTTTTGCTACCCGTTCAATCAAAGCGTAGCTCACTTGCTTCACCTTTGCTACTTCTTTGGCTAAAGCTAATGCACGTTCAAGGTGGGTTTTGTTGATGCTCTCGTCAAAACCTAGGTGATCACCTGCCGTAAAGCTTTGCTGATAAGATTGTAAGGTTTCAGCATCACCCAACAAAGCAAGAGCGCCAAGATGAAGTAAAGCATAATCCGTATCGTTTGCTTTAGACGTAGCGCCTTTTTCCCAAGGAGCTATACCATAATCAGAGCGTAGCCTTTTAGAAAGGTCAATGTCTTTGACTGACCATTTTAGCGCGTCATCAAGCGCTTGCTTTAAGCGATCCGCAGTGACTTCTGGTTCAAAGATTTCTAAACCCTTTGCTTCAAAATTAAGCTGTAAATCTGGAATATCTTCCGTGTAGGTAGGATCAATGAATTTACAAGCGGTGGAAAGAATGCCCGTGCTAATCAAAAAGGCGCTATCAAATTGTGGGTAGTCTTTGGCAATTTCGTCGTTATAAAGAATGTCTACTTCACGATCAGCCAATTGATAGCTTGCCATATAATCATTCTCATTGATTTTCTCGGTTGACCAGCCTAGGCTTTTTAAAATTGCATGAGCACTTTCCATGGTGAGACGATCATCAGTGTCATCCGCTTCATCCACTTCCTCTGCCACTTCAACAGAAGTTGTTTTAGAAGCAACAGATGCTGTTTGCGCATCCAAGCTTAAAATCGGAGCATTTTTAGGAAAACCAGTCCGATAACGGCGTGCAAGAGTAAGGACGTTATCAATAATATGTGCTATGTTTTCCCTTATCAAAGCTGAAAAGTTTTTATCCTTCAAACTTTCCTTATAAAATTTGAGTTTTTCAACATCCCCAATAAGAATAAGTGCAATAAGGTGCAACTTCGCAAAATCATATTCACTGTCTGGGGACAAAGCCGCATAATCATAGATGATTTGATTCACATTTTGTCGATCAGCCCAGCACAAAATATCCGCACAGATCTGCTTCAGTTTACCTTCATCCAATTCAGTACTAGAAACTGTATAAAATTCTTCTGCCTCTTTGAGAGCTATATATTGGGGCAATCTAGGAAACATCTCTCTATGAGCAGTAGAAAAACTAAGTGTTGAAAGGGAAGCCTTAAATACAACAATCGGCTCTTCTTCATCACTTTGAAGGTTATACATTATATTGATGATAAGGTCTTTACTTACAAAATAAGCATTGCGATCATAGTTCTTATCTCGATAAACTGTCCACCCCATCCTTTTTAAGTCTTCAGAAACTGTATTAAGAAAAGACAAATCTTGCAAACTAAGACGATCATCTATGGCTTTTCGCTCATTAAAGATTTTCAGATGTCTTTCTGCAAATTCAACAGCGTGATTAACATACCCCTCCAGTTCTTCATCAAGATTTTGCAAATGCTCAGGAATCTTATCCTCTGCAATAGAATCTTGATAGGATTTTAGGACATCAATTTGACCTGTCAATGCTAAACAAGCCAAATGCCAAATCACAGCTGGATAATAGCTATATTTTTGGATAAGCGTTTTGCTTTCTATTGACGCTTGTAAATCTTGGGCACGTGCCCACTGTATCACCCGCTCAGAGATTTTTGTCAACTCTTGCTCATTCAATATCTCTACACAAATATCAATTCCTTTATCAACCCCACGAAAATTCTCTCCTCCAATCGTATTAAAAGATCGATAAATATCCGTAGGTCGTACAAGATTACGTTGTCCACAAAAATGAATATACAAGCAAGCCAAAGAAATCTCTTCATTAGATATTTCAGCTTCGAGATGAATATTGTACTGATCATAGAGATGTACAAAGCCAAAATCTAACTTAATAAAACGATCCGGCAAAACCAACCACATTTTCCCAAGCTCTGTGGCAAACCACCCTTGAATTTTAAAAATGCGAGTTGCTGCTGTAAGACTCATCGACCACTGTTTAGGTTTTTTACGCGCTAAAATGTCATCTAACTCCCCGTTTTTATAAGCTTGCGCAAAAAGAATGAGGCGCTCAATCCACCCTATTGTTTTGTAATCTGAAAATTCTGGTACATGTAATTGGGGTGTAAACTTAGAACTTTTTAAAGCCTCAATATCACCAAGTAATGCTTCTGCAACAGCAGAATGATTGGCTGCTTTTTCACGTAATTTTTGTTCAATATCTTGTGCTTTCGCCCAAGCGATAACCCTATTTAAAGATTCCTTAACATGGCTTTCTGAGAGATCTGAAGCTGTAACATCGAAATCCTCTTTCGCAGAAAACAGCGTATCTTCATACTTATCCTGTGATACTTCACCACTAGCATATTCCCAAGCAAGGCAATAAGCAGCAGTGGTAAAATCAGCCGATAGCCGAAATTTTCCCCCATCCTCTCCATAATCTACAACATCATAACTAATGCCTACAATGCGATCGGGAAGATGATAATGCGCAAACATACTACCATCTTCAGCACGATAAGGTTCCCAGCCAAGCGTTTTTAAAATCTCTGTCACGTCTTTAGTTCGCATCGCTATTCACTTTCATTCAAAAAGTCCTGGATAATGAAAAACGTTAACGTCAGTTTTGTCTAACTTATTATTCAATTGTTCTTTAATCCATTTTCTATTCTCATTTTCCAATTCTTTCTTACTTCCTTTAAAATCTTTGAAATCTTTTTGATATTTTTCTAAGAACTCTTTGTTATCTTTAAGAAATTCCGTAAATTTGCCTTTTGTGGGCTCTGCATTTCCTTCTTTATATGCCTCTTTTAAAATCTTTTGTTGTTCACTTAATTTAGAATTCTTCCCCGTTTTTACCTCGCCAATTTTTATTTTACCATTCTCTATATAAACAATATCCGCACGAGATCTTACTACCCCCTTATCCGTCTTAGTTTTGAATACTATTTCTGTTTTGCATGTTCTACATCCTTCATCATTTAATTCTTGTTTTTTCTCATCGCGTTTTTTATCATGATGCTTCCTGACTTGTCCAAGTATGTTACCCGTTCCATCATTATTGTTTTGTGGTTCTTTATTGTTTCCGTTTTTTTTCTTATTTTTACTTTCCTTCTGAGAATCTTTATTTTTTTCTTCTTGTGAGTTTTGATTTGTTTTTTCGCTATCTTCTGCAGAATTTTTCGATGCAAACCAATAGGTAAGGAAATCAGCTATAGCGGTTCTATTGTTAGGAGATTGAACAATAGTTGCTCCACCAGCCATAAAAAGAGACAGAGCTGCCAACTCTTGTGGCGTAAGCGACACAATGAACGCTACAGCAGCTGCTACCGCAGGAAGAAAATTATTTTCGGCAGCATTACCTGCGGCATCAGCGCCAGTATTGACATCACCACCAGCAAGGGCAGCAGCAAAGCCCCCCGCTATGCGCGCGATATCAATGGCATGATCATTAAAATCAGAAAACTGTGCTTCAATCTTTGCATTGATACGCGCTTGTTCTTCTGCCGTTGGAACACGACCATCCAATGCTGCTATTTCTTTTTGTATAAAATTTTTGGTCGACAGTTTAAACTGGAGCATGGCTGTGGCTTCGCCCACAGCACCCCCCACAGCACCGGCCGTGCAAGCACCACTCGCAACCGCGCCTTTTAAGCAGCCAAGACCGGCGTGGGCAACGATCTGCGTGACCGTGTCTATTTTGCCTTCTGCCTTGGCGGTACCGATTTCTTCTGCCAATGATTTGCCAACCGTATCAGACAGGGCGATGCGCAGATTGTTAAAAAAGTTCTTGTCAAGAGAGCCGCCCTCAAGAGCCGTCTGCACGC
>NZ_JBHION010000032.1:0-5020 GCF_042195515.1 Bartonella sp. CB10SXKL
GGGAGAGAGCCATTGGTAACATGACGGCGGAATGTTGAGACACTCATATGAAGCAATTTTGCACTTTCACGGTCTGTTAAAAGAATATCATTTTCTGTCATTCTAAAATCCTTTCACTATAAAAAAAGAAAACAAACTATAACCATTTATTAACCACATTTTGGTTCATTTAGAAAGATGTTTTATTCATAGAAAACAATATTTTATCATATAATTTCTGATGTGATAATTTATGAGTCTTATTGAGAAAGAATGAGAGAGAAGAGAGCTAAAGTTATCCACAGATCATGGGGTTATGCACCCCATATCTTAAGATTGACCCGTGACATAAGCCGCCCATTTATCCATATAAACACGGCGCTGTTCTAGATAGTCTGTACGACGATAAGCACGCTCTACTTTACCGCCTACCACATGCCCTAGGATAGTTTCAGCGACTTCATAGGGAGCATCGGTTGTCTCAGCGAGCCAATCACGTAAACTAGAACGAAATCCATGGGGGCAAGCTTCAAGTTTATTGTCTCTCATATATTGTGACATACAACTATCAGCAAGAGCCCCCCGACCTCTAGCAGAAAAAAAGAAATCATAGCGAGAAAGCAGACGCGCTTGTTTTAAGATTTCTAATGCCTCTGATGATAAGGGTACACGAAATTCTGTTGTAGCATCACGTCGACCTTTCATATTCTCAGCAGGAATTGTCCATATATCCCCATCAACTTGATCTTTATGAATATAACGTAAAGGACGTGTACGAACTCCTGTAAGGATAAGCAAACGCAAAGCCAATTGTGTTAGGGTTGCTGCTTCACAAAGTGTTTTATAAAAAGCCGGAACCTCTCTCCAATCCATGGCTGGAAAGTTTTGTTTTTTATGGCGTTGTTTACCTAAGAGAGCGCGTGCTTTTGTTGTTGCTTGTAAATCGACATCTAATCCCAAGGCAGCCGCATGTTTGAGACAAATATTGAGACGATTCAGTGATTTACGAGCTGTATCAGCTTTTGTATGCCAAATGGGAGCAAGTGTATTGCGTATCTCTGTTTGTGTAATCTCTGAAACCGGCAGACAGCCCAATTTAGGGAGAATATGAAGTTGTAAAGGAGCAAACCAACGCCCATCTTTCCCATCATTCTTTAATTCAGCTTTCCGGCTTTCAAAAGCCTCTAAAGCAATGTCTTTTAAGTAATGGAGATTGCTTATTGCCTCACGCTTTTGTTTATTGCGTTCTTGAATAGGGTCACGCCCTTCACGTAAAACAGAACGCCATTGATTTGCTAATTCACGGGCTTGTTTTAAAGAGACATGTCTTAAGGCACCCAATCCCATTTCACGACGGCGCCCATGAATGGTATAACGATAAAGCCATTGAGCACCTCCATCTTTACGTTTGTGAAGAAGCAAGCCAGCACCATCATTATATTTGCCAGCCCCCAATGTTGCGACAGATCTTGCATTAAGCCGATTCATAAGAACCATTTTTACTCCTTTCTTCTATAGTTTTTACCCACACGCCAGCCCCGCTTGTGGTGTGCAAGCAAGTGATTTTGATTGATTCAAGATAAACAGATTTGAAATGAGAGAATCTTACGTTATTCGGGACTCTCATTCAATATGAATAACGCTAGATTATCATTATAAATCAATACGTTGCCTTGTTGATGGGCTAAATACAACTCCGCTTCACTAGGCGCTCTTCCCAACAGACGGCTTAAATGATTGCGATTATCAAGTGTCAACCGCCCCATGGCATCTGCCGCTTGCATGGGGTCAAACCTATCCTGCAAACCATATTGTTTGGCGGTGCTGTCTATAAATTGATACAACCCACCAGCAGAAGAGCGGGGATTCCTTGCATTCGGATTCCCACCACTTTCCACTTGCGCAACACGGTATAAATAACTCTCTGGCAAACCATAACGTGCTGCTGCTTGACGGATCGCTTGATTAATAGCAGGACTATAACGGGTCATTAACCCTTACTCCTTAAAAATCTTCCCGCTTCTCCTAACGCTGCCGAAGAAATGAAATGCCAAAAATGGTCACTACCAATTCCTGCTTTATGTAATCGTATAAATCTTTGTAACATTTGAGCAACTTCCTTCTGGTTCATACCTTTAACGCCAAAAGTTGCTAATTTCGCTATATCACGTTCAAGTATTTGCCTTTCTTTTTGTGGCAATTTTCTAATCGTATCAGATAAAATATTTTGTATAATTTTTGCCCCTGCATGTGCTGCACTAGTTTTTCCATACGGTATATTAACACCTGTTAAATAATTATGTTCAGGCGTTCCTTGAAACGGTTTCAGTGCTCTTTTCGCCGCATCTTCATAGAACCTTTCACCCTCTACAGCTTTTCTAAACGCATGAATGTTTTTAGAGCTTAAAGATCTGCTTAGATTATCTGACATGCTACCCGTTTGTAAAATATTTGAAAGGCTATTAATAGGACGCGAACCTTTTAATAGATCATCAATATAGTCTCTCATCCCTACATGATAAGTATTGAGACCACTAGGCATTGCTCCTTTACGAAGACCTTCTGCAATCCCCTCTCCCGATACGTCCCTCTGTGCAATGTTTTTGCCTTGTTTTATCGCTTCTTCAAAACCTTCATATTTGGCTACACTAGCCCGTGCTGCTTTATAAGTAGGAGAAATTTGGTCCGCTATCTCTACTAAGTCTTTTTTAAGCGATTTATATACATGAGCCATTTGGTTATCACCAAAATTATGATACTTCTTGCTAAGGTAATCGAGAGACTTCTTCGTTTGATCTAATAACTCCATCGTAGGCTTGTAATTAATGTGCCTAAATTCTCTCGAATAAAACATCTCTGGTTTTGCAAGGCGACGGTCCTTTGTTAAGACTTTAACGGCTCGCTCGACTGCTTCTTGAAATGCTTCATGTGCAAAAAGATCATTAAGAGCTGCATAATGCTCTTTTCCTACTGGAGTACGATACACCTGTGCATAAATAGGTTGATATTCTTTTTCTCCTTGCTCTTGAAGTACCCTTTTTAAAACTTTCGTATCTTGAAGAGGTGTAATGTTTTCATCTGCCGACTGACCAATACGGTGAATAGCATTCTGCACTCGTTCCCCATGTGCTCCTTTCAAAAGTTCAGAAACACGCGCATTTGTTTTCCCCATATTCGCAAGGGATACTTCTAAATTTGGACTGATATCTGTCAAAAATGCATGGCGTGGCGCAGAGCCAAGACGCTCTGCAACATTCTCAACACCATCATCATATAATGTTTTTGCAACTTCCCTAACCGCTTTGGTTTGAACTTCCTTATGAGCAGGATTAAAACGCCCTCCTTTCATAAAGGGAATATAGGGAACATGTTGCAATCCCCTTGCCATTTTTTTTGTACCCCAAGAAGCAACTGTACCGGCAAGAGAACCAATAGGACCAGCTACTGTTCCAATACCACCACCAAACCCTGCCGATATAAGACGACCAGAAAGACCCTCTCCTGCTCCAGAGCCATGTAAAGCTCCTGAACCTGCCCCGAACATCATCGCCTTACCAATATTTCCAAGTGTTGACATATGCTTTGCAAGAGCCAAAGCCCTTAATGGAGGCACAAAAAGTGAGAGTCCTGTCGGTACAAGTGAACCAGCAGCATAAGCAATAGAAGACCAAATAGGATATTTCTCTTGCAAGGCTTTTTGGTAAGCGCGCTCCTTAGCTACCCGTCTATTATATATCTCCTCTGCTTTCTTATCACCACGCCAATAATCTATAAAACCCGCTTCATTGGCTGCTTTCATCTCGTCAAAATAATCTGCCGTCGCACCAGACGCGCTATTCCTCATAACAGCATCCAACACCGTAAGATCTTTATCATCAAATGAGAAATCATCTGTTGTAGTTGATTGATTAGATAGCTTCGCAATCTCAGCGGGATCTTCAACTACGCGGAAACGTGTTCCGTTCTTAGCGTATACATATCGAGGAGAAGATGAAGAAGAACTGTTAGCATTTGATCTTATAATCTTTTCAATCTCAGCAGAATCTTCAACTACACGAAAACGTGTCCCATTCTTAGCATATACATATTGAGAATTAATCGCACCAGAAGTCTTATAAGGGGCCATTAATATTTACTCCTTAACCAGAAATTCACCACTGGAACTATCCACAAAATAAAGTACGTTATCCTTAATAGATGCCTCTTCTAAACTCATCTTTGGTATATTTTCACTACCTCCTTGTGACACCAACCCATTAGTAAAAGATTGAGAAGGGTCTTTTTTACGCTCTTTTACTTCCAATCCATGTGATAACCTATAAATTTCTTCATCATTAAATTCTTGAAAATGTGCAAGCATCTTCTTAATATTTAAAAGTCTTGTATGTAATACTTCAGGCTTGTCACTAATATCTAAAGTACCATAAGATGATACTAACCACTTGCTTTCGTTCTCAGATAATGGACCAACACCTACGGTTCCATTCTTACTTTGTTTTTTGATTGATGCAATCACTCGCTTAAAGACACCGCCTTGAATCTGAGTAAATAGATATTTTAATGTTTTGGCATCAGATCCTGGGAAAATTTGAGTAACCGTACCACCTTTACCAGCAACCCAATCTGGATTACTCTCTATAAGTTTAATGGCATGATTAACCGCACCCATAGTATTATCAATTTCTAATGCAACTTCTTTCACATACTCTCTCTTATTTGTTTCCCACTCTTCTATGTCTCGTTTTTTCTGATTATACTCCAATTCCTGTAGAGATCCTTTAATCGGTCTCGCTTCACGTTCACCTGTCTCCGGATTGATATACCATTGATGCCCCAGAGGTAACTTAGGAGTATCACCACCTGTTAACAATGCACTAAGCATTTGAGGATTCCTTGCCATGACAGCAGCTTCTTCTTCGCTGTAGCCTTTGGACTTTAGATACTCGACAGTCTGGTTAACCTGCCCTCTTTGTTTATCTCCTTCATGCAAGTTCTTCAGCCCCTTGGCAAAAAGTTGCCATCCAGATGAATTTGGACTTGC
>NZ_JBHION010000033.1:0-4721 GCF_042195515.1 Bartonella sp. CB10SXKL
GCCAATGAGATTGTTTTACTGGCTTATTACATAGCAGCCATTAACATTGAATCGACTTATCATAGTTTGAAGAAAGGTGAGTATATTCCTTTCAAGCATATTGGCTTAACCGATACGTTTCGGATGGTTGAAAAGCAAGATCTGATGAAAGGTTTACTAGAGGAAAACAGTGCATATTTAGAACTTCAAAAAAAGCTCAATATTGAAGTTATCTTTGGTAACCCTCCTTATTCTTCTGGTCAAAGAAGTGAGAATGATAATAATGCAAATGTAGAATATGAAATACTTGATAGAAGTATCCAAAATACGTATGCACTTAAATCTCAAGCAACATTAAAAAGAAATCTCTATGATAGCTATATTCGAGCGATTAGGTGGGCAAGTAATCGCTTAAGTTCTCAAGGTGGTATTGTAGCTTATATTTCTGGAAATGGATGGATAGATAAAGCATTTGCTGATGGCATGCGAAAATGCTTACGAAATGAATATTCTTCTATTTATATTATTAATCTTCGTGGTGATATTCGAAAAAATATAAAATCAAAAGAATTATCAAAGGAAGGAGGCAATGTTTTTGGTTCTGGAAGCCAAAATGGAATAGCTGTAACGATTTTTGTGCGCAATCCAAATAAAAAACAACCGTGTGAAATTTACTATCACGACATTGGTGATAATCTTTCTACCAAAAAAAAACTTGAGATGCTTCAATACTTTGATAGTGTTGGTGGCATCACAAATAAATCGGGTTGGAAAATAATTACACCGGATGAACATGGTGACTGGATTCATCAACGTGATAACAATTTCAAAATATTTTTAGCCATAGGTGATAAAAAGGGATGTAATTTCAGACTATTTGAAACGTTTTCTCTTGGGGTTGTAACCAATCGTGATGCTTGGACGTATAACTCAAGCCATGAAACTTTAAAGAAAAACATGAGTAATATGATTGCCTTCTATAACAGTGAAGTGGAACGTTTTAATGATATCTATCCGCATGCTAGTCGCAAGATACGTACAAAGGCTGTAAATAATTTCGTTGATACAGATGAGAGGAAGATAAGTTGGAGCTATAATGTTAAACAAGAGTTAGTAAGAGGAAAAATCTTTGAATTTGAAGATAGATGCATCACGCAAAGTCTTTATCGTCCTTTTACGAAACAATGGCTATACTGCAACCGTACTTTTAATGAGAGAGTCTATCAAATGCCGCGGATATTTCCGATAGGAGAAACGGTTGAAAATAAGGTGATACAAGTTACAGGTACGGGAACTCAATCGGGTTTTTCTGTACTTATGTCTAAAAATTTACCTAATCTTGATGTAGTGGATAAAGGTCAATGCTTTCCACGTTATATTTACGAAGACGCTCCAGTTTCAAAAAGTAAAAGTGAGAAACAATCCCATTTATTTACAAACTCTACAGAAGAAAGCACAATAGCTGGTTTACAGAAGCGTGATGCCATTACTTATGAGGGATTAGCACATTTTAAAGCCGCTTATCCTAATGAAACCATAACAAAAGATGATCTATTCTATTATGTTTACGGTTTGCTTCATTCGGAAGATTATCGCTCTCGTTATGCTGATAATTTATGCAAAGAATTACCTCGTATCCCTTGTGTAAAGAGTGCTGATGATTTTTGGAAATTTGTAACAGCAGGGCGTGAACTGGGTCATTTGCACATGAATTACGAAAGCATAGAACCTTATCCAGTCACATTTAAAAAAGGCAATCCAAAATTAACTGACATCTCTAATCCAGAAAAGTTTTATTATGTAACTGAAATGAAATTCGCAAAAGCAGGTAAAGAGAAAGATAAAACCACTGTTATTTATAATAACAATATCACAATAACAGATATACCTCTTGACGCTTATGCGTATATCGTCAATGGCAAACCCGCTCTTGAATGGGTTATGGGACGTCAATGCGTTAAGACTGATAAAAAGAGTGGTATTGTGAATGATGCCAATCGCTATGCTGTTGAAACCGTTGGCAACCCTGCCTACCCTCTAGAGTTATTTCAGAGGGTTATTACCATAAGTTTAGAGACAATGAAAATCGTTAAGAACCTACCAAAACTAGAGATTAGAGAAACTGAATAACTTATAAAGCATGCTCACATAATGGGCATGCCAATCTTATTAAATCCGCTTATGTATTAGTTTAAATAACAGTCTATTTTATCATCTGTTATGAGATAAACTAAGATAGGAAATAATTACGTTATCAAGATCTCTTTAATGGACTTTTGTAAATTCTTTAAACGTATCATCTTGTGAGTTGATTACCTATAATCTTAAAAGGAATAATTTATCATGCGTTATTCTAAAAAGAAACCATTTGCACTTTTAGATACTCTTATTTGGATTGCTTTAAGACTTTTAAGAAATCCACTCTTAAATAGAATTAGATTTTTTTACATTGCCTTTAAAAGATTATACCGTAATCTAAAATGATAGCTTTATTGTTTTCAAAAGCTTTGTTTAAAGAGGATTATGTATATTCATTTTCTTATATTACTTATAGGTTTTGTCTGTTTTTAAAACCCCCAAAACACCTACAAAACCCTCTTAAATATATATTAAAGATTGTATTTATGTTTTGTGTTTAATATAGGTTGTTTATTTGAAAGATTAACTTATTGAAATATAATGACTTTTATTTTTTATTGAAAAATATGTAAAGGGGGGAGCGTAAAAAGCACCTCCAAAACCCCCTAAACCTCCAAAACTCATAACCATAATGGTCTTGATAGCATCTATTATGATTATAATCCCTTTCTTTTGAAAGGCTTAAAGGATCATATGCTTTTCATAAAGCACATTTTAATCATTCACTAAAATCATAAGATTCGTCTGTTAAATAAACTGACATAACCGATAAAATAGACAAAAGCCCATAAAAAGTAATTTTAATAATCTATGAAATAATAGGCTGTTTCATTAAAATCTTGCACCAAAACCATGATCAGAGCCACACTACTGTTGAGTTTCTCAACTAGTGATCAAGGCTTTGGAGCGCGTCTTATTTTCTAAATTTCTGAAATCTTTTCGATATTTTTTAGGTGCTATTTCTTGTCTTTTTTTCCGATAAAATTGACTATTTTCTCTTTCCACGAGCGGGGTTGCTCCTTGCTGGTAACCTCTTGTGGATCATCAAGCTTTTCTGCCACCTGTTTAATCAAAGCGTAACTCACTTGCTTCACCTTTGCTACTTCTTTGGCTAAAGCTAATGCACGTTCAAGGTGGGTTTTGTTGATGCTCTCGTCAAAACCTAGGTGATCACCTGCCGTAAAGCTTTGCTGATAAGATTGTAAGGTTTCAGCATCACCCAACAAAGCAAGAGCGCCAAGATGAAGTAAAGCATAATGTGCATCGTTTGCTTCAGACGTGGTGCTTTTTTCCCAAGGAGCAGCGCCATAATCAGAGCGAAGTCTTTCAGAAAGGTCAATGTCTGTTACCGCCCATTTTAGCGCGTCATCAAGTGCTTGCTTTAAGCGATCCGCAGTAACTTCTGGTTCAAAGATTTCTAACCCCTTTGCTTCAAAATTAAGCTGTATATCTGGAATATCTTCCGTGTGGGTAGGATCAATGAATTTACAAGCGGTGGAAAGAATGCCCGTGCTAATCAAAAAGGCGCTATCAAATTGTGGGTAATCTTTGGCAATTTCGTCGTTATAAAGAATGTCTACTTCACGATCAGCCAATTGATAGCTTGCCATATGGTCATTCTCATTGATTTTCTCAGTTGACCAGCCTAGGCTTTTTAAAAGTGCATGAGCACTTTCCATGGTGAGACGATCATCAGTGTCATCCGCTTCATCCACTTCCTCTGCCGCTTCAACAGCAGTTGTTTTAGAAGCAACAGATGCTGTTTGCGGATCCAAGCTCAAAATCGGAGCGTTTTTAGGAAAACCAGTCCGATAACGGCGTGCAAGAGCAAGGACGTTATCAATAATATGTGCTATGTTTTCCCTTATCAAAGCTGAAAAGTTTTTATCCTTCAAACTTTCCTTATAAAATTTGAGTTTTTCAACATCCCCAATAAGAATAAGTGCAATAAGGTGCAACTTCGCAAAATCATATTCACTGTCTGGGGACAAAGCCGCATAATCATAGATGATTTGATTCACATTTTGTCGATCAGCCCAGCACAAAATATCCGCACAGATCTGCTTCAGTTTACCTTCATCCAATTCAGTACTAGAAACTGCATAAACTTCTTCTGATTCTTTAAGAACGGTATATTGGGGAGTATTGATGAAAATAGATCGATAAGCTGTAGAAAAACCAAGTGTTGAAAGAGAAACCTTGAAGGTAACAAATGGTGTCTCTCCGTTTTTATCAAGGTTGTACACTATATTAATGATACGATCTTTCTTTATAAAATAAGCATTGCAATTGTAATTTTTATCACGATAGACTGTCCAGTCCATCCTTTTTAAGTCTTCAGAAACTGTATTAAGAAAAGACAAATCTTGTAAACTAAGACGATCATCTATAGCTTTTCGCTCATTAAGGATTTTCAGATATTCTTCAGCAAATTGAACGGCCTGGTTAATATATCTCTCTACTTCACGGTCATCCAAAATTTCAGAAATCGTACCTGCTTCTAAAAAATTTTGATAAGATTTCAGAACATCAATTTGACCTGTCAATGCTAAACAAGCCAAATGCCAGACTATACGTATATTGTAGCTATACTTTTGAACACG
>NZ_JBHION010000034.1:0-4714 GCF_042195515.1 Bartonella sp. CB10SXKL
CCTTTTTTGACAAGGGGGTGACCCGCATTGCTGGTGTGGCCATAACCAATCGTCCAGACACATGCCGTATCTCGATAAGCCTCTAAACGTAAACCTTCCCATTGTTTGATAAGCTCTAATCCTTCTTTCGATATCTTTCTCATCTGACGCTCCATAAAAAAAGCCCCACAAAAGTGGGGCGGCATAAAAATGTTTTCTTATGATCTCTATTGGCTATGCTCTTTGATCAGCTGCTCGACTTCTTCAACACGAAAGCCAAGTTGAAAAAGCGGCGCATATTCGCTTTCCTGTAATTCATACTGACAACGCTTTTCTACAAAATCACCATTTGAATCAAACGGCATGGTTGTTGTTAGACAAACCTTATGCGTGTCATCTTCAATCCCCTCTTCTCCTTCACTTAACTCCTTGACTAAAACCCAATAAAAACGCGTCTCTAAAAGAACCTCTAACCTCCTTACGGTTTCAGCCTTATCAAAGGAAAGCATATTCATATAATCTTCTTTGCTATTTAAATGCTCTGGATAATCTATCATCTACCCCTCCTAAATAAAATGCCGTGGATAACTACAGCCACGGGCGCCAGCCGATTCATAAATGGCATTCCGTATAATGATTGCACGCAGATGTGGATTGATATTCGTAGTATCTGACCAGTCTCCACCAGCCAACAATGCATACATATCTTTTTTAAACTGTACATTTGGTGAGGTTCCAGTTACCGTTTGCATGAAACAAACATCTTTCACAAATTGCCAAACATAACCGCAACCATCTTCACAACCGATATGCGAAACCATCCGTATATTTGCCGTATTCTTATAACCTCCAGAATGTTTTGGTGAAGGTGCTTTTTTGCCTTGAATCCCACCACCTTCATTGCTTCCATACATCGCGGAGGCAAATTCTGTATTATTGAGCAAAGCCTTCCTAACACGCAGCATATCGGATATGTGATCTGTTTGTAGACGGTTCGTCGTAATAGGAACATTATACGCCGAGCGGGTATTGTGACCCGTCCCTGACTGAAGATAAATATCAACCCAAAGATCTGTAGAGGGGTCATAAACCATTCCTTCTGGTGAACTATGCGGGCGGTGATTGAGACACCAAACTGAATTGGGTAAAATATCCCCTGCTCTATAACCAGACAATGGGTGACCGGAAATCGTACCAACATCCGCACAGAGCGTATGAAACCCTCCTATCTTTCGTGAATTACTCACTGTGTAATTCCTTGGATACGTAGAGTTTTCTGATAAAACAAGTTTATGAGACTGTCCTCCATCAGAAACCAAATAAACATAATAATCTTTGCCCACCGAAAGAGGAGGAACGCTTATTCTTGTATCTGCCGTATAACTTGCAACTAAAATATCATTGCCTAATGCCAAGGTTATGCGTGTTCCTTTTTTCAAGGTTAATTCCGCTTTGCCTTTCGCAACAAGAAACGGTGTGGAAATTGAAAGAACCGTTAAATTGGACTGTTTCAGTAAATTGTTTACCTCTTCCCCTAGCACTTTTGCCTGTGAGGCTACTGTATGGGCTGTTGTTGCCGTTGCTAGGGAACTCTTGATACCTCCAAGCTCTTGTTTCGTCGTATCGGCTGTTGTTTTAGCTTCTTCTGCTGTCCTTTTCGCTCTATCAGCTACTTCCTTGGCTTTTTCGGCTTCGCTCTTGGCTTGATAGGCTTGTGAATCTGCCGACTCGGCTTTTTTCTTGGCTTCATCTGAGTACATCCGTGCTAAACTTGCTATAGTCTTAGCATTATCTGCTGTTTCATTCGCGTCGTAAGCTTTACTCCACGCTTCATTTGCTGTTTTTTCTGCCTTTTCTGCCTGACTACGCGCTTGCTCCGCGTCATGTCTTGCATAACCAGCAGACTCCTTGGCTTCCTTGGCTATTTTTTGTGCCTCTTCCGCTTCTTCCTCTAAAGACGCGGCTTTCTTACCCGCTGTTTCGGCTGCCCTCTGTGCCTCTCCTGCTATATATTTTGCATTACTAGCTATTTCCTTGGCTTTTTCTACTTCATTCTTGGCTTCATACGCTCGGTCATCGGCTTTCTCCGCTATTTTCTTGGCTTCTTCGCCTGCCATTTCTGCTAATCTTGCTATAGTCTTAGCGTTATTGGCTGCTTCATTCGCGTCGTAAGCTTTACTCCACGCTTCATTCGCTGTGCTTTTTACCTTTTCCACCTCACTACGCGCTTGCTCCGCATCATGCTTGGCATAACCAGCTGTCTGTTTAGCTTCTTTAGCTATTTTTTCGGCTTCTTCTGCGGCTGCTTCTAAAGACGCGGCTTTTTTACCCGCTGTTTCAGCTGCCTTCTGCGCCTCTCCTGCTGCATATTTTGCACTATTGGCTATTTCCTTAGCTTTTTCGGCTTCATCTTTTGCTTCATACGCTTTGCTTTGAGATGCCTCCGCTATTTTCTTGGCTTCTTCGCCTGCCGTTTCTGCTAAACTTGCTATAGTCTTAGCGTTATTGGCTACTTCCTTGGCTTTTTCGGCTTCGCTCTTGGCTTGATAGGTTTGTGAATCTGCTGTCTCAGCTTTTTTCTTGGCTTCATCTGAGTACATCCGTGCTAAACTTGCTATAGTCTTAGCATTATCTGCTGTTTCATTCGCGTCGTAAGCTTTACTCCACGCTTCATTTGCTGTTTTTTCTGCCTTTTCTGCCTGACTACGCGCTTGTGCCGCCTCATGGTTAGCATAACCAGCTGTCTGTTTGGCTTCTTTCGCTATCTTTTCAGCTTCACCCGCTACTGTCTCTACCTGTGATGCCTTCTTTTGTGCACCATCAGCTACCTTCTTTGCCTCGTCCGCTGTCGACTTCGCACTATTGGCTAATTGTTTTAGACCATCCAAAGCACCTTTCGTTTCTTCTGCTACCTTCTCTGCTGCTTCCGCTTTACTCTTTGCTGCTGTAGCTATACCCTTCAACGCTTCTGCATCAACCTGCCCTGCCGTCTCTCCTGAACGCGCCGCAGACTCTGCTACCGCTTTCGCTTCAGAAGCTAATTTTGTAGCCTCCTCTGCATTCTGTTGAGCTTGATGAGCCGTTGCTGTTGCACTATCCGCTGCACTCTTGGCTTCTTCTGCTGTGGTCCTCGCTGTATTCGCCACCCTAACAGCGCTTTCTGATGCTACTTTAGCTTCCTTAGCTACGCTTTCTGCTGTTGCTGTCGCTGTCGCTACCGATTGTTTTACTTCCTCCACTAAACCTTTTGCCTCAACAGCTGTCGTTTTACTTTCATTGGCTAACGTTGCTGCCTGATCTGCTACTTTCTTCGCTTCAGCGGCTTGAGACAGTGCTTCTGAAGCATCTTGTTGCGCTGTTGATGTCTCTAACGCCTGTTTTGCTTCTTGCACCATAGTCTTGGCTTCAGAAGCTGTAACTGTCGCATCATCTGCCTTCTTTTCGGCTCTTGCGGCTTTCTCTTCTGCCGTCTCTGCTGTGCTCTTAGCTTCTTGCGATAGGACATGAGCATCCTCTGCTTTATTCTTCGCTTCCACCGCTGTGTCTTTTGCACTATCCGCTAACTGCTTTGCATTATTCGCTAACGTTTCTGCTAAATGCGCTGTCGTCTTAACTTCTTCAACCAATTGTTTGGCTTCACCAGCTTTAGTCTTGGCTTGTGTAGCAACGTCTTCTATTGTTAAAGCCCTCTGCTCTACTCCTTCTGCTGTCCTTTTGGCTCCCTCAGCTGTATTCTTGACATGATCAACCGATTGCTTAAGACCATGAGCTACCGACAAGGCTTTAGACGCCGTTTCTTTTGCATCACCGGCTACCGAAGAGGCTCTATCAGCTGTCATCTTGGCTTCAGAAGCTGTCGTGAGAGCTTGCCCACTGTTCGTTGCTGCTGTTTCTGCAACATTCTTCACCTCGCCCATCACCTGCTTGGCATCATCAAAAGCGCTCTTGGTTTGTTCGGAAAGTGTTTTTGCATCTCCTGCCGTTGCCTTGGCTTCTCTTGCCTCTGTCAAAGCTGTCTCTACTGTGCTTTGAACTTGTGTCACTCTTTGAGAGCTTTCCGTGACCGTTGTCGCCACTCTATCGGCTGCACCTTTAGTATCATCCGCAATACGCTTGGCTTCTTGCGCTAACCTCTCAGCCGCTTCTGACTTCATCTTGGCATCTTCTGAAGAGGTTTTCGATACCTCTGCTGTTGTCTTGGCGGCATTGGATACTGTTAATGCCGTATTTGCCTGCTCTAAAGCTGTCTCTGCTGTCGTCTTGGCTTCAGAAGCTACAGTAACTGAACTCGCTGCTGTATCTGCTATAGTTTTCGCTTGATCTGCTGTTTGTTGCGCCCCATTCGCACGCGCCATGGCTTTTTCTGCTTCTTGCCTTGCATTAACAACCTGCTCTAACGGCGCAAAGGTTTCATACGAATACAAAGATGCCGTCCCTAAAAGCTTCGGAACAACAACACTGTCTTGAGAAGTTCCTGCTATCATTTCTTCTCTCGTCGCGACAGGTATCAAATATTCATGTTCATGATCGGGTATCTTCATCTGCTTTATTCCTTCATTCAGAGGGCTTCATCCAATGAACACTCTTTCAAATCTTCAAGCTCTTCTCTTAATGCCTCTAAGCGCTTCTCTAAATCTTTCAGTGAACCATTAAGCTCTGTTTTCAAAGCTGCTTTCAGTAAATCAAAAACGCCATTAAGCGGCGCATGTACAAATACTTCCCCCGAATACAAAAC
>NZ_JBHION010000035.1:0-4413 GCF_042195515.1 Bartonella sp. CB10SXKL
TCAGAATTTATAAACACTGGTTTATTCACAAATGCCTCCATACTGCCTATTGGCAAAAGTTATTTTCTAAGATATGGAGTGAACATATTTTCGATTTTAGAATAAGTCAATATAATTTTTCTAAAACAGAAAAAATTTTTTTAGTAATAGACAAATAGTCTACACAAAAAAGTAATTTAATTTTCATTTCAATGTGGAGAAAATTCTGTATGAAGCAGTCTAAAAAAGCTCTAAAAATATTTTCGTCATTAACAAATGAGCAAAAACGGGTGGTTATTTTCCATCTTCTTCTTGCAAAGATCGCAGAAAAGAAATGACGGCTTTTCTATGCTCTGGCTTTGCCGAGGAATATAATTTTAAAAAATAATCATCACAATTATCGGGTATAAAATGAGGGGGGAGAGCTTTAAAAAATGAAGTTAATCTAACGAGTTCATCAGCAGATATGCTTCTACTTTCTTTATCATCATCGACAGAAAGCATTTTAGATACAACAGATGTATGAAGTCCCATATGTTTAGCTAATTCAGTTCGGGACCCATGACCCATTGTTTTAAGTTTTTCATTTGCCCAAATTTTTATTTCTTTTTGAATATCCATACTTATCAATATTCCTATTGTTTTAAAAAATATCAACATTTCTATTTTAGAAAAAATGTTGACATTTTTTCTATAATCGAATAAATGCCCGTTTGATAAATAGAGAAATTAAAATGAATATCAAAAATTCAGCAGGTACGATTATAAAATATTTAGGCGGTGCGAAACGTGTGTCATTGATTTCTCAATGCCATGTGTCTGCTGTTTATAAATGGACTTATCCTTTAAAAAAACTAGAGGGTAAAGGCGGAATTATACCAGCTAAGTATCAAATTATGCTTCTGAACTATGCACGTGATCATGGGATAGATTTGCGTCCAGAAGATTTTTTTTATCCCGAGCGCTTGCTGAGATTAATGCAAGAGCAACACCCCCCATTGTCGAAAATTAGCAAGAGCTGCGGTGTTGATCACACCGGAGAAACTTTACAGCATTAAGGAGATAAAGATGAGTTCGAATGAAATTTTATGGATAGCAGTGGTTTCAGTTTTGCTCTTAAGCGGAGTGATGTTTCGTATTGCATTGCATTATCGCAACCAAGTTAAAGCACTTAAAGAGCAGGTTCAAGATATTAAGAAAAAAATGAAAGAGAATGAGTTTAGGTATTTAAAGGAAAGCAAGCAGACAATTGATGAATGTGATGCAGATCTTGAAGAACGTGACGAGGAAATTAAACAACTGAAACAAAAGACTGAAGAGCATGAAAAGGCGTTCAGAAATGTAAGTGAAGTTGTAATGACACTCGAAGCAGATGTTCAATCACGTGATACGGAAATTAAAGAATTGAAGCAAGAGATTAAAGAACGCGACGAGAAAATTGAAGAACTTAAGCAAAAGATAGATGCGTACCGAGAAGAGTTTAAACGGAAAAGTGAAAAGATACAGGCACTAAAAGCAGATGTTCAATTACGCGACGAGGAAATTAAAGAATTGAAGCAAAAGATGGAAGAATGTGACGACGAGGAAATTGATGAACTGAAGCAAGAGATTAAAGAACGTGAGGAGGAAATTAAAGAACTCGAAGCAGATGTTCAATTACGCGACGAGGAAATTAAAGAATTGAAGCAAGAGATTGAAGAACGCGACGAGGAAATGGAAGAACTGAAACAAAAGATGGAAGAATGTGACGATGAGGAAATTGATGAACTGAAGCAAGAGATTGAAGAACGTGACGAGGAAATTGATGAACTAAAACAAAAGATAGATGCGTACCGAGAAGACTTTAAACGGAAAAGTGAAACGATAGAGGCACTAAAAGCAGATGTGCAATCACGTGATGCGGAAATTCAAAGACTAACACAAAAGCTTAAACAGCGTGATGAAGCAGTAAAAGCGCCGCCTCATAAGAATAAGAAGAGTAAGAAGAAGGGTAAGTGAGGAGAGAAAGATGAGTTTAGTAGCAATTGTTATTTCCTTAATTGCGAATGTGATTTCGTTTTATGCTGTTCATGACTCTTCTAAAAGAGTGCGAAGGCTTAGAAAAGAGCTAGCAGAAAAAAATGAGTTAATAGCGTCACAAAAAGCGTTGATGGAAGGACAGCTAGCAGAAAAAAATGAGTTAATAGCGTCACAAAAAGCGTTGATGGAAGAACAGCTAGCAGAAAATGAAGAGAAAATACAACATTTACAAAAATTACAAAAAGAAGTGCAAGAACGTTTGTTGGAATCTGAACAGAAGAAATCTAAAGAGCAAGAATATTTGACTGAATATGAAAATATTTATGAAAATCTTCAAGAGTCTGAAGATGTTCGTGCGCTTGTAAGAGAGTTTGTAGAAAAAGCCCCAATTGTAAATGAAGAAGATGATAGAACGCAAAAGATACTAATACAATTGATGAAGGATGAGCAGAAAAAGAATGAAGCAATTGAAATTATTGAAGATTTCAATAGATGGTTTATGGCAAAACAATCGGTTACAGTTGCAGAAGCCAATAAATGGGATAGGGCACAATATTTATCATTTCTTCTTATGAAACCAAAGCCAATGACATGGGCCGAGTTGGCTGAAAAAAGCCCTGAGGAACAACAGCGTTATTCATCATGTTGGAAAACGGTTATTTATTGAATGGAAACCGCTTGGAATACAACAGCTCGGATAGTTTATTACGTGGTTTAATATTAAAATATTCGGGGCAAAAAGTCACTTTTTCTGGTGGATTTAAAGGATTTACGGCAGTGTGCTCCATAGTCAATATTAAAGGAATTTCTGAGTTTCTGTCTATAGGAAAAACACCAATAATTAGTCCTAATAGACCAGAAGGTTTGAGGCTAAATGGATCAATATCGCTATGTATGGGTGGATCGACTCGAGGTTTCTTTAAGCATAAGTGTTTTTCCTGTTGAGGATGGATGTAATGTAGTGCTCCTAGTGATTGTGGCAAAAGTTCACGATAGCATGCGGACATAAAGATAAAAAGGCTATTATCCTGTATGCTGATAGAGTTGATTTTAATTGTTTGTTTTGTAGCATTTGTAATGATTAAAGATACATATATTACTGGAAAGATATCATTAGGATTATCACTTATCCATGAACTGTGTGTGGTAACACGGAGCTTTTTTTCTTCTAAAATCTCTAATTGTTTTTCCAGAACTGTGGCAAGCTTTTTCATTGATATCGCTTGTTGTCTAGTTGATTTAGCTATGTCCATGGCATTGGCTAATTCTGTTTTAAATTTTTCTCGATCTTCTTCTCTTAATTTTTCATCTTTTTCTCGATCTTCCTTTCTCAATTTTGCAGCTTCTATGCGATCTTCTTCTCTTAATTTTTCATCTTTTTCTCGATCTTCCTTTCTCAATTTTTCATCTTTTTCTCGATCTTCCTTTCTCAATTTTGCAGCTTCTATGCGATCTTCTTCTCTTGATTTTGCAGCTTCTATTCGATCTTCTTCTCTTAATTTAAATGTCTGTTTAATAGAAAGAAAAGCAAAAATTGCGGATAATAAAGCACCAACCGAAGAAAGTGCAGAAAATAAAACAGAAAACGCAGAAAATAATACAGGATGCTGTTCTATCCAATTTAAAATCGCTTGCATACTTCTTACACCCTTCTTTCCTTCATTTTGGGAAAAAAACAATCCTATAAAACACATTTTGTATGGAGTGGTGCGGTGAATAACACGATTCTTTGTTTTGATCTAGGAACTAAGACGGGGTGGGCGATACGTGGTGCAAGTGGTGACATATTCAGTGGTACCGTGAATTTTCAATCGCGCCGTTTTGAAGGCGGTGGAATGCGTTACTTGCGTTTTAAACAATGGCTATCAGAAATAAAGCAGACAGCAGGTCAAATTGACGTGGTGTATTTTGAAGAGGTGAGGCGTCATAAAGGTACAGATGCAGCGCATGTTTACGGTGGTTTGTTAGCAACGTTAACGGCGTGGTGTGAACAGCATCAGATACCGTATGAGGGGATACCAGTAAGTACGATTAAGAAAGCGACGACAGGCAAGGGGAATGCGTCGAAAGAAGAGATGATTAAGGCGGTGCGTGCAAAAGGGCACAATCCGAAAGATGATAACGAAGCAGATGCTTTAGCAATTTTATATTTAGTTAAAGAAAGGGAATTGGGGTATGTCAACTAAGTTGCCATGGACGAGGCTTTTTGCATACAAATGGCTTCTTACTCTTGGTTGTTTGTCGCCGACCGAGAAATGTATCTATGTCATGTTGCGACTTCTAATGCTCCATACTGGTGAACCTATTTTAAAGGACTTAACGGTATTAGCTTTTTGGGTTGGTTATCCAGTAGAAGAGTTTGAAGCAGCTTTGAATTCCTTGATTGAAGGTGGATTCATCATACGTTTAGACAAT
>NZ_JBHION010000036.1:0-3986 GCF_042195515.1 Bartonella sp. CB10SXKL
GCCGGCTTGCTTCTCCATAAGCGTAAAGATGGTGGTGCTCAATGGCTTTATCGTTATACCATTCATGGTCGGCGCCGTGAAATGGGCTTGGGTGCTTTAAGAGATGTTTCTTTAAAACAAGCCCGTGAATTGGCAACAGGATGGCGGGCTGTTTTACGTGAAGGGCGTGACCCTATTAAAGAACGTGAAAAACAAAAGCGTGAGGCAATAAGCAATCTCCATTACTTAAAAGATATTGCACTAGATACTTTTGAAACTCGTAAAGCTGAATTAAAAGGTGATGGTAAAAATGGTAAATGGTTTACACC
The DNA here is from genome assembly GCF_042195515.1 of Bartonella sp. CB10SXKL. Taxonomy (NCBI): domain Bacteria; kingdom Pseudomonadati; phylum Pseudomonadota; class Alphaproteobacteria; order Hyphomicrobiales; family Bartonellaceae; genus Bartonella; species Bartonella sp. CB10SXKL. Next base: position 309 of record NZ_JBHION010000036.1, read on the forward strand.
TTTACGCCTTCATATTCTCCCTAAATTAGGCTGTTTACCCGTTTCAGAGATTACGCAAACAGAGATACGCAATACCCTTTCTCCCATTTGGCATACAAAGGCTGTAATTGCTCGAACAGCATTGATACGTCTTAATCTTTGTCTCAAACATGCGGCTGCATTAGGTGTAGATGTTGATTTACAAGCTGTAGAAAAAGCAAAAGCTCTCTTAGGAAAACAACGCCATAAGGTCACTAATAGACCAGCCATGGATTGGAGAGAGGTTCCGGCTTTTTATAAAACACTCTGTGAAGCATCAACCATAACACAACTGGCTTTGCGTTTGCTTATTCTGACAGGTGTTCGTACCAATCCTTTACGTCATATTCATAAAGATCAAATTGATGGGGATATATGGACCATACCTGCTGAGAATATGAAAGGAAAGCGTGATACAACAAAAGAATTTCGCGTCCCCTTATCATCTGAAGCATTAGACATTTTAAAACAAGCACGATTGCTTTCTCGTAATGATTTCTTTTTTTCTGCTAAAGGTCGCGGTCCCCTCGCTGAGAAGTGTATGGCTCAATATATGAGAGACAATAAACTTGAAGCCTGCCCGCATGGTTTTCGCTCTAGTTTACGCGATTGGCTTGCTGAAACAACCGATGCCCCCTATGAGGTCGCTGAAACTATTCTAAGTCATACAGTCGGAGGACAAGTAGAGCGCTCCTATCGTCGTACTGACTATCTAGAACAGCGCCGTGTCTATATGGATAAATGGGCGACTTATGTCACGGGTCAAACCTAAAATATGGGGTGAATAACCCCATTATCTGTGGATAACTTTAGCTCTCTTGTCTCTCATTCTTTCTCAATAAGATTCATCACGTATCACATCAGAAATTGTATAATAAAATATTGTTTTCTATAAATAAAACATCTTTCCAAATGAACCAAAATGTGGTTAATAAATAGTTATGATTTGTTACCATTTTTTGATAGAAAGGATTTTAGTATGACAGAAAATGATATTCTTTTGACAGACCGTGAAAGTGCAAAATTGCTTCATATGAGTGTCTCAACATTCCGCCGTCATGTTACCAATGGCTCTCTCCCAAAACCTTTAAAATTTGGTTTTTTGTCCCGTTGGTTACAATCGGATCTTATCAATGTCATCGAGCAAGCAAAACAGCAACGTCAAAGTGACGCGGCATAAAAAAAACCTTGTCACGTAAGGATGGACAAGGCTTTCTCTGCTGAAGCAAGACTTAAGGTTTGCATTCAAGTTGTTCTGAATGTTTTTTACAATAAGGGCTATTTAAGCGTCTCTCAACACTTCGCTGAGGCATGACAGCACCAGGACGACATATGGGAAGGTTGTCCGATTTATGGTTCTCACACCAATCTTGTATTGTAAAGCTAGGGCGAAAACCTGATTGCGCCATACACATTTCAATACTGGCAAATTGATTCAAATCTAGCGCCACAACCTTATTAAGGTCCGGTACTCCACATTCTAAAAGTATTTTATTTCTCCATAATGCTGGAGAAAGTGAGGGAATTGAGTTAACACATCCAGCTGTATTTAACAGAGCTATACAACTCAACAGTTTTAAGATTTTCTTCATTATTCCCCTCTTTCAATGGATTTATTTACAATAAAACAGAGCTCATAAGTCTGTTGATATTTTCTGTCACCGCTGCTTAAAACAACGGTGAACAATATTGAGATGATTAGTTGAGAAAACAATCCCACCATTCCAAGCGAAGGCAAGGATGGCGGATTGTTGATCATCACTTAAGGCTTGCATTCAGGTTGTACTGGACTTCTTTTACAAAACGGGCTGTTTAAGCGCTTTTCGACACTTCTCTTCGGAATGACAGCACCAGGCTGACAAATGGGAAGGTTTTCTTCTCTAAATGTATAACACCAGTTTCCTCTCCCTTTATAATGGAATCCTGATTGAACCATGCAAGCATAAATTGTTGCATCCTCATTAATACTAAGCTTTCTGTTTTCTGAATCAATATCAAAAATGCTTGGCATTCCGCATTCTAACAAGGCTTTTCCTACTTCAGTAGAATCTGCACCTACCTTCTCCCACATACTCACATACTCTGGAGGAGGCTTATCAATGTTTTCAATGTCACATCCAGCTACACTTAATAGGACTATACCACTCAATAATTTCAAAATTTGTCTCATTTTTTCTTCCATAAATGCTCTAAAATTGAATAAGTTGAATTAATTTGTTTAGTAGGCGGTATTCCATAATTAGTTATACACGCTTTACTTGCATCACCATAACAATTATGGGGACTAGGATCATACCCGCCTAACGCCCTCCCTCCCTCTATCAATGGAGAGGTTGCTGTAGTCAATAAACTGGTTCCTACAAACAGCGTCATATATAAAGGATTTTTTATACCTTTCTCCAAAAGTGAAACATCTAGATTTAAAGGTACTTTATAAAAAGTAGGTGCATTGTAACCAAACAACGTGCTAATGGGGTCAGATGCATGGCTTTGTAAGTAAACATGATCATTTTTGCCATCGCTTACGACATATAATGCATTCGCTATAGATCGAGCATGATCCGCTGGTCCAAAAAGATAGATATCTGTTTTTTCTGCTATACCGTGAATGCCGCGCTTTTCAAAGTCACGCAGTCCATTGCCTACTGTTAAGCTACCACGACTATGCGCACTAACAATAGCCTTGTCATTACCATAACGAGAGGTAAAATCTTGGAATTTCTTGGCCGAATTACTCCATCCCCCAAAATACTCATAAATTGCTACCCCATACTCTACGAGCCTGTCTTTAGCTTGTGGGTGGTATGTAAAATAAAGGGGTTCATGCGCATTATCAGCTAATTGGACAGCACGATAGGCAGCCTCATCTGGTGTGTTAAAAATACCATTATAGAACATACGCCTGTTGCCATCAGAACCAGCTTGTAAATGCTTTTCTTCCTCTGGTTTTAAATAGCGATACAGAATTATTGGTTTTCCATCACTGCCTTTTATATACTCTCCATTTTCATCGGTTAAATAGAGGACATTGCCATTTTCATCATGCGCAACCTCACCTACTGGGTGCTCTTTGACATTTGCGACTTCGCGTATTTTGTCCCAGTATCCCAATCCTTCATCCGATAAATCATTGATCATATCTACGCGATTATGCACTGCTCCCTCAAGCGGTGCGACATCTAGCTGTCCTACTGCCTGGTGTGCTGCTGCGGTGTTGCGGTTGAGTGCATCAATGATTTGTCCAGCATCTTGCCCCATCGCCCTCTGTCCAGTTGTATCAGTAAGGATGATAGTCCCATCACTGATAGCAGATTTGGTTTCCCCTTCTGCTCCATCCTTGGCTTTGCCGTGATTTAAAACATTCTTGGCAATGTTCTTTATCGTGTCATTCCCAGAAATGCTAAACCCATGGCTGCTGGCTTTAGCATGGGCACCGTTGCTGATATCACTGGTGGTAATGCTTCCAGTGGTCAGGCTGTTTTTATCTGCCGGCGCGGTGCTGGCAATGATGCCTCCGGTCAGCGTTGTTTTGTCTTTAACTATGATATTAAAGCCGCCATCACCCGCTTTGATGCCTGATTGTTCCACAACACTATGATAATCGCTGGAGGATTTATCCTTTTGGAAAGAGGCGCTCATGGAGCCCCCACCACCCGTTTG
>NZ_JBHION010000037.1:0-3911 GCF_042195515.1 Bartonella sp. CB10SXKL
GCCAATGAGATTGTTTTACTGGCTTATTACATAGCAGCCATTAACATTGAATCGACTTATCATAGTTTGAAGAAAGGAGAGTATATTCCTTTCAAACATATTGGTTTAACCGATACATTCCGGATGCTTGAAAAACAAGATCTGATGAGAGGTTTACTAGAGAAAAACAGTGAATATTTAGAACTTCAGAAAAACCTCAATATTGAAGTTATCTTCGGCAATCCTCCTTATTCAACAAAGCAAAAAAACGAAAATGATAATGCAAAAAACACACCCTATCCGATTTTAGATAAACGTATTAGTGAAACTTATGCTGCTCATTCAAAAGCAACCAATATGCAAGCAATTTATGATAGCTATATTCGTGCTATTCGCTGGGCAAGTGACCGTATAAAAGACCGTGGTATTATTGGTTTTGTTACAAATGCCGGTTTTATTAATGGAAGTTCTACGGACAGTCTACGAAAGTGCCTCGTTGAGGAATTTAGCAGCCTTTATATTTTCCATTTACGGGGTAACCAACGAACTTCTGGAGAACTTTCTCGAAAAGAAGGTGGTAAAATTTTTGGTTCTGGATCTCGAGCCCCTATAGCGATTTCCATTCTCGTAAAAAATCCAAATGCACAACAGCGTGGTAAGATATATTTTCGTGATATTGGAGACTATCTCACGAGGCAAGAAAAGCTTACAATGATTGAATCCCTTGGAAGCATTAATGGTATTACACGGAGTAAACAAGGTTGGCAAATCATTATACCAGATAAGCACGGTGATTGGATAAATCAACGTGATGACAATTTTAAAGCATTTTTAGCCATAGGTGTTAAGAAAGGTAATAATAAGAAAAAGCTCTTTGAAACTTTTTCGTGTGGTATACAAACTAATCGTGATGCTTGGGCATATAACTCAAATCGTGAGGTTTTAGCAAAAAACATGAGTTATATGATTGCTTTCTATAATAGCGAAGTGGAACGTTTTAATAATGTCTATCCGCATGCTGACCGTAAGTTACGTGCAAATGCTGTAAACGATTTTGTTAGTGTTGATGCTACAAAAATTTGTTGGAGTAGTAGTCTGAAAGAAGAGTTTGTAAGAGGAAAGGTTTTTGAATTTGAAGATAAATGTCTTATTCAAAGCCTATATCGTCCTTTTACGAAGCAATGGCTTTACTATAGTCGTATTTTTAACCATAGAGTCTATCAAATGCCGCGGATATTTCCTATAGGGCAAGCGGTTGAAAACAGAGTGATACAAATTACAGGCATAGGAGCAATGGGAGGCTTTTCTGTGCTTATGACTACGGCTCTGCCCGATGTTCAGGTGATAGAAAATGGACAATGCTTTCCACGCTATATTTACGAAGACACTACGGTCTCAAAAGATAAAAACAAGAAACAAACTCATTTATTTACGGATTCTACAGAAGACAGCAAAACAGCTGATTTACAGAGGAGTGATGCCATTACGGATGAGGGACTAGCGCATTTTAAAGCTGCTTATCCTAATGAGACTATAATAAAAGAAGATATCTTTTATTACGTATACGGTCTACTTCACTCAGAAGATTATCGTGCCCGTTATGCTGATAACCTCTCTAAAGAGTTGCCTCGCATCCCTTGTGTAAAAAGCGCTGAAGATTTTTGGAAGTTTGTTAATGCTGGACGTGAACTAGGGCATTTGCACGTGAATTATGAGACTGTAGAGCCTTATCCAGTGACCTTTAAAAAGGGTAATCCAAAACAAACAGAGATCTCTAATCCCGAAAAATTTTATTACGTTACAGAAATGAAATTCGCAAAAATTAAGAATAGTAAGGAAAAGGATAAATCTACAGTTATTTACAACAGCAATATCACAATAACAGACATCCCTCTTGAAGCTTATGAGTATATCGTTAATGGTAAACCCGCTCTTGAATGGGTTATGGAGCGTCAATGTGTAAAGACTGATAAAAAGAGTGGTATTGTGAATGATGCCAATCGCTATGCTGTTGAAACCGTTGGCAACCCTGCCTACCCTCTAGAGTTATTTCAAAGGGTTATTACCGTAAGTTTAGAAACAATGAAGATTGTTAAGAACTTACCAAAATTAGAAATAAGAGAAACTGAATAAGCTTATTAAAGCATGCTCACATAATGAGTGTGATAACCTTACAAGGGGTATAAGGTCTTATAACCATAATCTATACCTCTCTTGTTAGATTGCTTACATACAATCTTTAAAAGGAATGTTTATATGCATTATTCTAAAAAAGAGCATTTGCACTTTTTAACACTGTACTTTGGATTGCTTTAAGGCTTATAAGAAATCCCATCTTAAAGTGAATTAGATTTTTTACATTGCCTTTAAAAGATTATACCGTAATCTAAAATGATAACTTTATTGTTATCAGAAGCTTTGTTTAAAGAGAGTTATGTATATTCATTTTCTTATATTACTTATAGGTTTTGAATGTTTCTCAAACCCTCAAAATACCTTCAAAACCCCTTTTTATATATATTACAGATTGTATTTACGTGTTTTGTGTAATATAGGTTGTTTATTTAAAACATTAACATATTGAAATATAATAACTTTTATTTTTTGATTGAAAAAAATATATAAAGGGGGGTAAAAGGACCCCTCAAAATACTCAAAATCTTCAAAACTCATAACCATAATGGTCTTGATAGCATTTCATATGAGTTACAAACTATCTTTTGAAAGGCTTTAAAGATTACATACTCTCATAAGACATGTTTTAATCATTCACTAAATGATCACTTTTGTCGATTCAATGTACTGACATAAACTGACAAATATATATTTACAGTTGTATTTATTTGTTATGGCTGTTTTAATAAGTTGTATTTTGAAAAATTGATAAAACTTAACTTATTGAAATATAATGATTTTAATTTTCTCTCATTTAAAAAAAATGATATAGGTTCTAAAAAGAACTGACAAGACTGACAAAAGTTTATTAAAAGGGATTTTGCTCATCTCTATAATGATCAGTTTCTATTGAGATGTTTTCATAAGTGTTTTCATAACAGACAATAAATCGCAATTATCCTATTTATCATTTCTCTTATGAACATGAAAAATGATGCCATGGCTATAAAGAACATAACAACTATAGAGAAAGCAAAAATGCAAATGAAAGCATTTGTTATAAAGACAGTCCCTATAAGGCTGTTAAGTCTAAAATGTGTTATTAAAAGAAATTAACAGAAATCTTAGAAGCCATTTAGTGACAAAATTGATAGGTTATAAAGTTTAAAATACGCATTATGAGAGCGTTTTTAAATATTATAAATGTATAGATTCAGAAAATAACGCAATCGTTTTATAAATCTTATAATATAGCTTTAAAAGCACATAAATATAAAAGAAGCAATTAATAAGCATAAGTTATTATCAATACACAACGTATTTAAAAAATAAGAAAAAAATATCAAAAAAGATAAAATATTATTTGACAATAAATACGTATTTTGTTATATAAATAATCAAGTGATCAAAACACTTTACGTTAAGCGGGTAGGTTACGAAACGACCTTATCCACTTCTTAAAATACTGACTATCTTTTATGCTTTTGTTAGCATATATAGTGATTTTGTCGGGTGTAGCTATGCCATACAATACCCTTTTTAGGGGAAAGCATAGCAACGGACTTAACGCCGTGTTTTGAGCGCCCGGCGCCTTTATAAGGTGTCAATTTCAAAACTTTTTACGTTAAGAAAGAATTTCCAATGAAAAAATACGAATTTACCAATGAAAAATTCACTTTTGATGGTCTTACTTTACACCGCATTCGTGCTCTAAGAGATTTCGATGATGTTAAGGCGGGGGACCTCGGCGGTTTTATTGAAAATGAAAGTAACTTATCCCATGATGGCAATTGCTGGGTCTATGATAATGCCGCGGT
>NZ_JBHION010000038.1:0-3798 GCF_042195515.1 Bartonella sp. CB10SXKL
CGGAAGCATTTGCTGGTGTTGCGAGTTCTATCACGAATGTTCATAATGATGTAACCAATGTTGTCAGTGATAGCCTTGCCAAGCAGGATGATAAGACGAAAGTTATCACTATTGGTAAAGAAGTAGAAGGTACAGAAGTCAATATTGCCAGCAGTAAGAAAGAAGAAAGGATTCTTTCAGGTGTTAAGGCAGCAGAGAAAGACAATGAAGCAGTCAATAAAGCGCAGCTTGATAAAAGTCTGAAGGATCTTTCCAGCAGCCTTCAGTCTGATGATTCAGCAGTGGTTCTCTACGATAAACAGGCAGATGGTAAAACTGATTATAGCAGTGTGACTTTAGGTAAAGGTAAGGATGCAGGACCAGTTGCACTTCATAATGTTGCCGAAGGTAATATTGCTAAGGATTCAAGGGACGCAATTACAGGTGGTCAGCTTTATTCCTTAGGGGACAATGTTGCAACTTATTTAGGTGGTGGCGCTGAATATAAGGAAGGTCAATGGAGTGCTCCAAGCTTTAAAGTTAAAACTGTCAAAGGTGATGGTAGTGATGTTGAAGATAAGGAATATAAAACTGTAGCGGAGGCATTGGCTGGAGTTGGTGCTTCCATCACCAATGTTCGCAAAGAGATTAACAATGAAATTACTAATGTTGTCAGTGATAGCCTTGCCAAGCAGGATGAAAAGACAAAAGTTATCAATATTGGTACAGAAGTAGAAGGCAGTGAAATCAATATCGCAAATAAAGACAAAGGGGATAGAATACTTTCCGGTGTGAAGGAAGCAACGAAGAATAATGAAGCAGTCAACAAAGAGCAACTTGATAAAAGTTTAGAGAAGCTTTCTAACAATCTTCAGTCTGATGAATCGGCTGTTGTTCACTATGATAAAAAAGATGGTGATAATGGCATCACTAATTATGCGAGTGTGACTTTGGGTAAAGGTAAGGGTTCTGCATCTGTTGGTTTGCATAATGTTGCCGAAGGTCAGATTAGTGAGAATTCGCATGATGCGGTTAATGGCGGTCAGATTTCTAAGGTTTCTCAGGATATTGCGGAATACTTAGGTGGAGGTACAAGCTTTAAAGATGGTACTTTCACGGGTCCAACCTATAAATTATCCAGTGTTGATGCAAAAGGCGAGGAAGTAGAAAAATCCTATAGTGATGTTGGTTTAGCCATTGAAAGCATTGATACGAATTTCAAGAATGTAAATAGCAACCTAACGAATAAGTTTAATGAACTTACTGAAAACATCACGAATATTACTCAGGAAGTTCAAGGCGATGCGCTGTTGTGGGATAAGGACGCAGAGGCATTTGTAGCGACGCATGGAGAGAAGGAAAGCAAGAGTAAGATTACATCACTTGCAGCTGGCTCTATAGTATCAGGCTCGAGTGATGCGATTACGGGTGGACAGATTTATGATCTGCAAAAACAGTTTGCTGGCTATTTTGGTGGAGGTGCTGGTTATAATGAGAAAGGCGAATGGCAAGATCCGGATTTCCAAATTCAGACTTTCAGCAATGATGGTACGAAAGGTGATAAGAAGAGCAGTAATAATGTTGCAGGTGCGTTTAATGACATTAATGACAGCATGAGCACTATCAACGCTCGTATTAAGGAAGTTTCAGAAGGAGTTGCACAAGATTCTTTATCATGGAGCAAGGCTGATGGTGCTTTTGTCGCCTTGCATGGAGAAAAAGATGGTGCAAAGACAAACAGCAAGATTAAGTTCCTTGCGGCAGGAGATATTACGAAAGAATCGACAGATGCAGTAAATGGCTCCCAACTTTATTCCTTAGGAAAAGATCTTGCATCGTACTTAAACGGTGATGCTAAGTATGAGAAAGATCAATGGTTGTTGCCTAGATTTAAAGTTACACACCTTAAAGAAGATGGCACATCAGAAGAAGCTGAGTACGATAGTGTTTCAGAAGCTCTTTCAGGTGTTGGTAATTCTTTCACGAATGTGGTTAAAGACTTTAATGACAAAGTCACGAATATTACTCAGGAAGTTCAAGGCGATGCGCTGTTGTGGAATAAGGACGCAGAGGCGTTTGTAGCGACGCATGGAGGAAAAGACGGTGAGAAGACCAACAGCAAGATAACGTCGCTTGCAAATGGTGACATTACTGCTAGCTCAAGCGATGCTGTAGCAGGAAATCAGCTATATGCTCTAGGTAACAGTGTTGCGCAGTCTTTAGGTGGTGATGCTAGTTATGCAGGTGGCGCTTGGACAGCTCCAAGTTTCAAAGTTAAGACCGTTAATGAGGATGGTACTAAAGTTGAAGAGAAGAAGTATGATAATGTATCGGAAGCATTTGCTGGTGTAGGAACATCTTTTGAGAATCTTCAAAAAGAGTTCACCCAAAACAACACGGAGGTTACTGAAAATATTAAGCAGAATGCGTTGTTGTGGAGTGATGAAGATAATGCGTTTGTAGCGACACATGGAGAGGGTGCTGGGAAAGGCAACAGTAAAATTAAGTTTCTTTCCAATGGAGAGGTTTCTGCAAGCTCAAGTGATGCGATCAATGGTTCTCAGCTTTTTGATACGAATAAGACTGTTGCATCTTATTTAGGTGGTGGCGCTGAATATAAGGAAGGTCAATGGAGTGCTCCAAGCTTTAAGGTTAAGATTGTCAAAGAAGATGGCAGTGCTGTTGAAGAGCAGAGCTATGATGATGTTGCCAAAGCATTTGCTGGTGTAGGGAATTCATTCACAAATATTCACAAAGAGCTTAAGAATGAGATTAACCAAGTTGTAGGAGATAGTCTTGTTAAGCAAGATGAAAAGACACATGTTATTAGTGTAGGGGGTGAAAAGAGTGGTACAGAAGTTAAGCTTTCGAATATTGATGGTGCTGCACGGATCCTTTCTGGTGTGAAATCAGGAACGCTTTCGGAAGCATCGAGTGATGCAGTGAATGGTTCACAGCTTTTTGCGACCAATCAAAATGTAAGCAGTGTGTCAAACAATCTTGAAACAACAGCTACGAATATAGCTAAATCTTTAGGTGGTGGCGCTGAATATAAGGAAGGTCAATGGAGAGCTCCAAGTTTCAAAGTTAAGACCGTTAATGAGGATGGTAGTGCTGTTGAAGAGCAGAGCTATGATGATGTTGCTAAAGCGTTTGCAGGTGTAGGGAATTCATTCACGAATATTCATAAAGAGCTTCAGAATGAGATTAATAGAGTTGTAGGAGATAGTCTTGTTAAGCAGGATGATGCTACGAAGGTAATCAAGATAGGTGGTGAAAAAGAGGGTAGTGCAATCACAATTGCAAATATGAATGGTGATGCACGTAGTCTCTCTGGCGTGAAAGCTGGCACACTTTCTGAAGGCTCGACAGAAGCAGTGAATGGTTCTCAGCTTTATTCCTTGAATCAGACGCTAGCGACTTATTTTGGTGGTGGCGCTCACTATGAAGATGGTCAATGGGTAGCACCTACTTTCAAAGTTACGACATTTAATGATGATGGTAGTCCAGAAGAGCATAGCTATCCCAATATTGCTGAAGCGTTTGCCGGTGTAAGCAATTCATTTACAAAGCTTCATAATGAGATTTCAGACAATATTGAGCAGAATGCGTTGTTGTGGAGTGATGAAGACAGTGCGTTTGTAGCGCTTCATGGGAAGGGAGATAAAAGAAGTAAGAGCAAACTGAAGTCAGTTTTAGATGGCGATATCTCTGAAGGTTCGACAGAGGCGATTACGGGCAATCAGCTTTATTCCTTGCATCAGACGCTAGCGATGTATTTAGGAGGAGGAGCTAGCTATGAAGGTGGCGAATGGAGGG
>NZ_JBHION010000039.1:0-1665 GCF_042195515.1 Bartonella sp. CB10SXKL
GTTTTCAAAGCTGCTTTCAGTAAATCAAAAACGCCATTAAGCGGCGCATGTACAAATACTTCCCCCGAATACAAAACGACCCGTACTTGAGACGGGTCGCTAATCTCTGATATCGCAAACGGTTTTAATGACATTTCAACTCCTCATGTCTTGATCCCATAAACTACACTCACATTAACGGGGCGCGTTTCAACACCACCAACCCTCTCTGCCATAAGGTGATGTTCATGATGCTCTCTGTCATAGATGCCCTCTTTAATCGGCATCGAAAAACTTAAAAAGCTTTCAAAGGGGCTCCTGATAAACCAAGGTAAACGCGGCGGCTTATCTTTTTCTGTAAACCAAAATGGAAGCTCTACCTGTGGACTTCCTGCTATTTGGTCAAATTCTTGATTACACCTTTCCAAGGCATCCCCACTCAAACCTACACACTCTTCGTCTATAGCTCTCTTGCGCCTTTGCAAGTGAGCTTCAGAAGAAGAAACATCTCGTTTTTTTCGAGAAGAAAGACCTTCTGATGACGCTGGACCTATAAAATGTTCGTGCGCTTTTAAAGAACAGGGTTGTATACTTGCAAAAGAACGCCAAGGGTCTAAATTGCGTTCATTATCAAGTCCCCGTAAAAATAGCCCCCGAAAATCGGGAACATTAAACGTCGTGGCGCCATCCCCCTCTCCCCACGTCGTTCCTATGACACAAAATAAATCCCAATAGACAAGCCGCGGATAAGCCTTCCCATCACATGGCAACCAACCATCCGGCAAGCGCTCCATTGCAAACGGTCCTATCAGACCAGTGGGTAAGCGTTTTAAGGAAGAAACTTTGCCCCTTGTCGGGTTGAGAACTTGCCAACCGGTTATATCTTCATCATACACAAGCGTATAAAGACAGCCATCTTGTATCTCTCCTCCCGATAAGGCTAATAAACCGGTTTCTGTCGCCTTATAAACGGGCTTACCGGCTAAATTATTTAAAGCAATTGTTGTCGCCCCAACATTCTTGCCCTTCGCTTTAAAACAAACCGATATGCCATTCTTATACTCTAAAAATGCCGATTGGCTTAGAAGCCTTATCACGCTCGTCTTTTGGTTATTATCAACCGTCACAATCCCTTCAAGCACACCCCCCGTATCCGATAAATATTCACGCACCCGTTGCATCATAAAACGAGCGCTATTATTAACCGTGTTAGGGTGCTGTCCCTCTGACCAATTAATTAAAGCATCAGCACCACCATTCTCAGATGCCGTTAAAGACCAATCATAAATCGTGGACATCTGAACCTCACGTCTTGATTCCAAACACAACACTCATATTAATCGGGCGCGTCTCACTTACACCTGAACTTGCCAATGCAACATCACGCATGTGAAGGTGGGAATGGGGAAAGGCGAGCTTATGGTGCACACGTATATCCTCTGCTCTCACGCCCAAACGTTCAGCAAGCTTCAACCTTTGCTGTTCATTCAACACATATCCCCAGATGATCGTCATATCACCATGCCAACTCTCTTCCTGATTTTCATCATTCAAAATCGTAAAGGATTGACCACTATGATCATGCTTTCTCATAGCGTCATTTTGTAAAGTGCCAAGATAACGAAAGCGGTCTATCTCGCGGTCATCATCAACACCTCGTAAAAAAACACCACGCAAATCGGGAAC
>NZ_JBHION010000039.1:1765-3517 GCF_042195515.1 Bartonella sp. CB10SXKL
CTTGTGATAAAGAGAGAGGCGTAGGATTTAAAACATGCCAAGCATGATCCCTATAAACCAAGCTATAAATGCACCCCCTTTGAAGTTCACCTCCAGATAATGCACGAATGCCTAATTCCGTCGCCTTATAAACAGGTTTAGCAGCTAAATCATTCAAGGCAATTGCGGTTTCCCCAACATTCTTACCCTTCGCTTTAAAACAAATTGATATCCCATTCTTATACTCTAAAAATTGCGATTGGCTTTGAAGTCTTATCAACGTCGTCTGCTGTTCAGCATCAACCGTAAAAGTGCTTTCAATCACACCACTCGTATCGGATAAATATTCACGCACACGCTGCATCATCACACGAGCACTATTATTCAGACTACTAGGACGTTGTCCTTTTGACCAATCTATTAAATCATCACAATAGGCATTCAAGGAGGCATTTAAAGACCAATCATAGATCGTCGACATCTTACACCTCATGTCTTAATCGCAAACAGAACACTCACATTAACTGGACGCGTCTCGCCTTCACCAGTGCTCTCCAAAACAACCTCTTGGTTCTCATCAAGAGTATAAGGACTTGCAACGTGACTCCTTAAATTCTCACGCTCTATACCCATAAAATTCGCTAGAGAGCTTCCCCCAAACAAGCCTAGACGATAGCCCAATACATCTGTCGTATTCCCATCCCAAAAGTTTTCGTTGCTGGTAAAATGAGACATCGAAAGGCTCTGTCCTTGATGTTGATGCGACTCGATTAAATCTGTTTGCACACTTGCAAAAGAACGCCCTTCATCAATATTGCGCCCTCCATCAAACCCCCGTAAAAACATTCCTCGAAAATCGGGAACATTAAACGTCGTAACGCCATCCCCCTCTCCCCAAACCGTGCCTATCGTCTCAAATAAATCACGATAATCACGACGTAAATAAGCCTTCCCATCGCAAATTAACCAATCCTTTGGAATCCCACGCATTCCAAACGTTCCTATAAAACCCGTGGGATAAAGACTGCTTTCTTCTTCTAAAGGGATAGAGGTAGGATTAACAAGATGCCAATGATCTCCATTATAAAACAATGTATAAATGCACCCTTGTTGGATTTCGCCCCCTGATAAAAGCGATAAACCCGTTTCCGTTGCCTTATAAACCGGCTTGCCATCTAAAGCATTTAAGACAATCGTGGTCGCTCCAACATTCCTGCCCGTCGCCATAAAGCGCAAAACGATACCATTCTTATACTCTAAAAACTGTGAAGTGCTTGCAAGTCTTATCACACTCGTTTGTTGGACATGATCATTTGTCACAATGCCTTCAAGCTCTCCACCCGTGTCTGACAAGTATTCCTTTACGCGCTGCATCATCACACGGGCGCTCGTATTCACACTGCTAGGATACTGTCCTTCGGACCAATCAATCAAATTATCAGAACGCGTATTATCCGCCGCTCTAAGCGACCAATCATAGATCGTTGACATCTCTCATAAATCCTAATTCCGGTAAAATGGTCCGTAAAACGCCCGCATGAATTGCGTCATCAAAGGATTATCATCTTCATCACTCTCTTCTTCTTCCGAAGCCTCTTCTTGTGATGCTAATAATGCCCTTAAAACCTCTAACAAGTTGTCTCTATTTCTAATGCCACCATGCGCTGTAGGACTTGCTCTATGAGGCTGCCCACCATACATCTGTAATACACGGTTGACAAAATCACTTGCACGCATAGCATTGTTTCCACCATTCAAGCCAACCGCATTGCT
>NZ_JBHION010000040.1:0-3428 GCF_042195515.1 Bartonella sp. CB10SXKL
GTATTTTGGCTGGTGATATTGACATCATCGCCCATGATCAAAGCCCCAGCAGAAACAAAGGAGGCTCTGTCTTTTTCAGGGATGTAAAGCACCGGAGCATAAACATCCATGCCCTTGACCTGTTGGCGCACATAAATCACCATCGGGGCTTCTAGGGACGCCAATTGTTCTTCACTCAAAGCCTCACCAAAGGGGAGATTGTGTGCTTTTGCATATTCTGCCCCGACATCCAGCAAGGTTTTGACTTGTTCAATGGCATCACTTCCAGGAATAAAGGAGCCTTTACCCAAACCTTGACCAACCAGATCACGCATTTGTTTTTCAATCAGCTGCTTTTCGAAATAAGCATCGCCTAAGAAAAAAATCTCCCGATCAGGATTGTAGCCAATTCTGTTCAAATAATAGGCTGAACCATAAAACTTGCCGACATCAAGAAATTCTGCCCGCGTTTCATAAATGAAATTTTGATTGGGTAGCGTGCCCCCAACCCCACCCGATTGGGGCTTTGGTAAAGGAAGCCCCTCAGCAAGTTCCCCCGCATTATTGAGATCCACTTTTGGTGTAAAGAGAGCATCAACCCCGGTTAAACCACTTAAGGACTCCAGTGGTTTACGTTCAGCTGCTTGTGCTTTAAAATGCGCATCCCCTGTAATCGAACCTTCCGCTGCCGTGTTATTGAGTTGATCGACCACCAAATTCAACGTGCCACCCGCTTGGACAAGACCAGGAACGCTCTCCAAAGCTTCTGAACCAATCTGGCGATCCTTGCCATTGGCTATATCTAAAGAAACATCGCGGCTTCCATCAGCTTTATAGCCATAACAATAACCATCCTGGGTATTGGCATTACAACCCATATAGGTTTTTTTATAAGCCGTTGCACCTAAATTGGTCAGCGTCTTGGCTTGGATATCGGCATTTCCCCCCGCTTCTATAGTGCTATAATGGTTGTCAATGGTATCAGCGTTAATGATGAGATTGCCACTAGATTGTATTACCCCCGAAACAGTTGGTTTATGCGAAAATGCTTGTGTGACAGTCTTTTCTGTCATATGTGACCAGTGTTTGTTTATTGACCAGATCCCTCCTGCCTTCCACCTATCACCATTCCATCGATACTGTTCTACAGAGTTTCTTTCGTCAATATATTTCCAAGTAAATGCCTTATAGACTGTTCCATCGCTTGAAATTGCGGTGCCATAGGTTTCTTCTTTACTATTCCAAAGTGGATTATCTAAGTAAATGTATAAGTGTCCTTTCCAAACTCCGTTATCATCTTGATGTTCGTGCCCTTGTCCCCAAAGACCAACTTTCGCATCATGATATAACATCCCATCACTGAGTTGATCAGAACCCTTTGGTCTTTGGAAAGAAATATCGCTATATTCCGTTTTTTCCATGATGACAGGCGTGCTATCAGCTTCGTTTTTCAGGGTGTTGGTTTGGATATTTAAGTTTCCACCAGCTTGAATAAAGCCTGCTTTGTTCACAAGCGAAAGGCTTTTTCCGCTGCCAGCTGCATTGGTGAAAGATAAATCACCTTCTGTCATTATGGTGCCAAAATCATTGAGCAAAGCACCATCAACTTGTAAAGCACCATTGCCCTTCACATAAATTAAGCCCGTTTTGTTGTTGGTCACATCCCCCGTCACGCTAAAGACTAAATCCTGCCCCGATGCCAATTGACCGCTATTTCCAAGCTCCCCCGTCTTGATCACGAAATCTCTGGCTGCTAAAACCGACGTTGTCTCATCAACCATAACGCTTGGAGCAACAAAAAGAATATCTCCAGTCCCTCCCTGATCTGTCACGGCTTGTAGCCGCGCATGGTGAATCTCAAGGGCATTGGTGCTTTGAAAGTCTAAACCGCCATAAGCCAATTCGCTCTCTGAGACATCAATATGATCTGCAATTAAATACAGCGTTTGCGGCGTGTAAATATGAGAACGATTATTGCTTAAATCGAGAGTGTTTGCTGTCAACCTCACATCCCCCTCAGCAGACAACACATTCTCAACACTGATCTCTCCAGACACCGATGTCAATGTTGCGCTGCCATAGCCCATGACCTGATCATAATAGATGTCGTTGCCTGCAAAAATTTCAATATTGCCACCACTGGCAATCTGACCAACCTTCACCCCTTCTTTTGCTGTAATCAAAAGAAAGCCGTTTTTATCTAAAACAAGATCCCCTGAACCGCCCGTAGAAACGACACCTGTCATCAGTGTGCCAGCATCAAGGCTGCCAACCTTTAAAACAGCTTTTTCACCCGTCATCAGCGAAGAAAAGTCAACCGCCCCACCCTCAATATTTGCCTTACCATAGGCTAAAAGTTGTCTAAAATGAACGGGGGCATTTGTTTCTGGTTGTGCTTGAATGGCAACATTTTGATGCGACAGAATTGTTTGAGAAACAGATAGCCCATTATGAGAAACCAGGGTGATATCTCCTGCCCCATAAACACTTTCAGCGACAATCGCACCTTGACTGCTCTGGAGATCAACATCCCCTTGGGTGCCAAGAACAACAACACCAGCAGCACCCGTTGCCGCCATATCAACCCCACCGGCTAAAAGCTGCGCCTGTATATCACCACCGGCATGCGCCTTGAGGTTCCCTTGCGCTAAAACAATCCCCTCAAGCTTCAAGTCTCCGCCCGATTCAAGAGCCATATCAGCGCCTGACCCTAGCCCTGAAACTTGAAGTGTCTGGCGCGAAGAAAGCTCCATATTGCCCCCAGAGGTTGCCTTACCGGCAATCGATAAAAGCCCATCCTGCGCCTCTATCTTCAAATGACCATCAGCGCCAACCGTTTCTAACGTCACATCCTTATGGGCGGCAATATCAATATGCTTTTTCGAGGTGATGTGCTTTGCCAATACGCTCTGGCTTTTCGATTTGAGAACAACACCCCCATGACCAAAAACATTCTTCAACGAGATTTTCCCGTCAGCAGAAAGATGCAACTGCCCCGCATTGGCTGCCATATCATGGCGCATACGAACCCCAACACCTTTTTCTGTTGCCACAAGTTTAATCTGATCCGCTTGTAGAGCCCCCAAAGCAGAGCCATCTATCGCATATTCCGGTTTACCAGTAATATCGGTCAGTTCTTTCATTTCACGAGAAGCATAATCAAAGTGCCCCGTCCCTGCTGTCACTCCAATCTCCTTGCCCGCAACAGCTCCTTCAAAATGCACTGTGCGTGAGACAATATCGACAATATCAACAGCCCCTTGGCCTGAGAAAAAATTGGCTCCCTTGGCGCCAAAGGTGATATCCCCACCTCGCACCTCAAAGCCTTTCAAAAAACCGCTCGCATCAATTTCGGGTACACCTGTAGTTAAAGTCGCATGGGGCGTATTGATAAAGCCACAACCATCACAGCTTATCCCATTGGGATTGGCTATAATCACATCGGCTGG
>NZ_JBHION010000041.1:0-3416 GCF_042195515.1 Bartonella sp. CB10SXKL
GTATTTTGGCTGGTGATATTGACATCATCGCCCATGATCAAAGCCCCAGCAGAAACAAAGGAGGCTCTGTCTTTTTCGGGGATGTAAAGCACCGGTGCATAAACATCCATGCCCTTGACCTGTTGGCGCACATAAATCACCATTGGGGCTTCTAGGGATGCCAATTGTTCTTCACTCAAAGCCTCACCAAAAGGGAGATTGTGGGCTTTTGCATAGTCTGCCCCGACATCCAGCAAAGTTTTGACTTGTTCAATGGCATCACTTCCAGGAATAAAGGAACCTTTGCCCAACCCTTGACCAACCAGATCACGCATTTGTTTCTCAATCAGCTGCTTTTCAAAATATGCATCGCCTAAGAAAAAAATCTCTCTGTCAGGATTGTAGCCAATTCTGTTCAAATAATAGGCTGAGCCATAAAACTTGCCAACATCAAGGAATTCTGCCCGCGTTTCATAAATAAAATTTTGATTGGGCAGTGTGCCCCCAACCCCACCCGATTGGGGCTTTGGTAAAGGGAGCCCCTCAGCAAGTTCCCCTGCATTATTGAGATCGACTTTTGGTGTAAAGAGAGCGCCAGCCCCAGTTAAACCACTTAAGGACTCCAGTGGTTTACGTTCAACTGCTTGTGCTTTAAAATGCGCATCCCCTGTAATCGAACCTTCCGCTGCCGTGTTATTGAGTTGATCGACCACCAAATTCAACGTGCCACCCGCTTGGACAAGACCAGGAGCTGCATCAAGAGCTTCTGAACCAATCTGGCGATCATTGCCATTGGCTATATCTAAAGAAACATCGCGGCTTCCATCAGCTTTATAACCATAACAACTGTCTGTATAAGCCTGACAACCAAGATAAGTGTTTTTATAAGCTGTTGCCCCCAAATTGGTGAGCACATTGGCGTGGATATCGGCATTACCCCCTGCTTCTATAGAGCTATAATGGTTATCAATGGTATCAGCGTTAATGATGAGGTTGCCACTAGATTGTATTACCCCCGAAACAGTTGGTTTATGAGAAAACCCTTGCGTGACAGTCTTTTCTGTCATGTGTGACCAATTTTCGTTTATTGACCCTAACCATCCTCCCTTCTGCCGAGAACCATTCCAAGAATACTGTTCTATGCCTTTTCTGTTATCATTATATTCCCAAGTAAAAGCCTTATAGATTGTTCCATCGCTTGAAATTGCGGTGCCATAGATTTCTTCTTTGCTCGCCCAAACCTGCTGTTCAAATATAAAGTTTTTCTTGTCTTTAAGTGCCGGCCACTTAGAAAGCTTTCCTTTGCCCCAGCTATTCGATCTCGTATCATGATATAAATCCCTACCATCGAGAAAATTATATTTGTCTGGTTTTTCGAATGAAATATCGCTATATTCCGTTTTTTCCGTGATGACAGGCGTGCTATCGGCTTCGTTTTTTAGGGTGTTGGTTTGGATATTTAAGTTTCCACCAGCTTGAATAAAGCCTGCTTTGTTCACAAGCGAAAGGCTTTTTCCGCTGCCAGCTGCATTGGTGAAAGATAAATCACCTTCTGTCATTATGGTGCCAAAATCATTGAGCAAAGCACCATCAACTTGTAAAGCACCATTGCCCTTCACATAAATTAAGCCCGTTTTGTTGTTGGTCACATTGCCCGTCACGCTAAAGACTAAATCCTGCCCCGATGCCAATTGACCGCTATTTCCAAGCTCCCCCGTTTTGATCACGAAATCTCGTGCCGCTAAAACAGAAGTTGTCTCATCAACCATAACGCTTGGAGCAACAAAGAGAATATCTCCAGTCCCTCCCTGATCTGTCACGGCTTGTAGCCGCGCATTGTGAATATCAAGGGCATTGGTGCTTTGAAAGTCTAAACCGCCATAAGCCAATTTGCTCTCTGAGACATCAATATGATCTGCAATTAAATACAGCGTTTGCGGCGTGTAAATATGAGAACGATTATTGCTTAAATCGAGAGTGTTTGCTGTCAACCTCACATCCCCCTCAGCAGACAACACATTCTCAACACTGATCTCTCCAGACACCGATGTCAATGTTGCGCTGCCATAGCCCATGACCTGATCATAATAGATGTCGTTGCCTGCAAAAATTTCAATATTGCCACCACTGGCAATCTGACCAACCTTCACCCCTTCTTTTGCTGTAATCAAAAGAAAGCCGTTTTTATCTAAAACAAGATCCCCTGAACCGCCCGTAGAAACGACACCTGTCATCAGTGTGCCAGCATCAAGGCTGCCAACCTTTAAAACAGCTTCTTCACCCGTCATCAGTGAAGAAAAGTCAACCGCCCCACCCTCAATATTTGCCTTGCCATAGGCTAAAAGTTGTCTAAAATGAACGGGAGCATTTGTTTCTGGTTGTGCTTGAATGGCAACATTTTGATGCGACAGAATTGTTTGAGAAACAGAAAGCCCGTTATGAGAAACCAGGGTGATATCTCCTGCTCCATAAACACTTTCAGCGACAATCGCACCTTGACTGCTCTGGAGATCAACATCCCCTTGGGTGCCAAGAACAACAACACCAGCAGCACCCGTTGCCGCCATATCAACCCCACCGGCTAAAAGCTGCGCCTGTATATCACCACCGGCATGCGCCTTGAGGTTCCCTTGCGCTAAAACAATCCCCTCAAGCTTCAAGTCTCCGCCCGATTCAAGAGCCATATCAGCGCCTGACCCTAGCCCTGAAACTTGAAGTGTCTGGCGCGAAGAAAGCTCCATATTGCCCCCAGAGGTTGCCTTACCGGCAATCGATAAAAGCCCATCCTGCGCCTCTATCTTCAAATGACCATCAGCGCCAACCGTTTCTAACGTCACATCCTTATGGGCGGCAATATCAATATGCTTTTTCGAGGTGATGTGTTTTGCCAATACGCTCTGGCTTTTCGATTTGAGGACAACGCCCCCATGACCAAAAACATTCTTCAACGAGATTTTCCCATCAGCAGAAAGATGCAACTGCCCCGCATTGGCGGCCATATCATGGCGCATGCGAACACCAACACCTTTTTCTGTTGCCACAAGTTTAATCTGATCCGCCTGTAGAGCCCCCAAAGCAGAGCCATCTATCGCATATTCCGGTTTACCGGTAATATCAGTTAGCTCTTTCATTTCCCGTGAAGCATAATCAAAGTGACCCGTCCCTGCTGTCACTCCAATTTCTCTGCCCGCAACAGCTCCTTCAAAATGCACCGTGCGTGAGACAATATCGACAATATCAACAGCCCCTTGGCCAGAGAAAAAATTGGCTCCCTTGGCGCCAAAGGTAATATCCCCACCTCGCACCTCAAAGCCTTTCAAAAAACCGCTCGCATCAATTTCGGGAACACCTGTGGTTAAGGTCGCATGGGGCGTATTGATAAAGCCACAACCATCACAGCTTATCCCATTGGGATTGGCTATAATCACATCGGCTGG
>NZ_JBHION010000042.1:0-3356 GCF_042195515.1 Bartonella sp. CB10SXKL
CCGCCTTGCGCTTCCACAAGCCCAGCCTGGGTGAGTGTGCCTGCCTTCAGCGTTACATCATAGGCGCCAACCTCACTTGTCTCACCTATTGTTAATATGCCATCACTGGAAAGCTCCACCTGTTTTTTAGAAACAATGCGCCCCGTTTGGCTGAGATTTGTTTGCGCATGCAAAGCAATGGTATCATTGCTTTCTATTGTGCCACTATTGCTTAAATCACCGTGGCTGGTCAGTTGAAGGTCACCACGCTCAATCTCTATGTGCCCTGCTTGGATCACACTATCAGCAACAATATTAACTGCCCCTTGCGTAGAAATGAGACCATCAACATTCTCAAAACTGCCCACATCAATGCGCAAACCATCCCGCGCTAAAACATGCGCACCTTCATCATGTGTAGCGTTTTGTTGGTCTGAATTTGTCGTTTCAGCGCTTTTATTGACAAAAGACGTTGCAACAATCTTCATCTCACCGGCTAAAGCACTGAGAAGACCAGCCTCATTGTTTATATGACCAGCACGTATCTCTTTCAGCCCACCAATGCTGAGAGCCTCTTCAGCAATAATTCTGCCCTGTGTATTGCTCAGATTACCATCACTGAATAGATCCATAGATTTTTTGGCGTAAATCAGCCCACTATTGCTGACATTTCCTGCCACATTAAGGGCAACATTCTCACCACTGGAGCCAAGCACACCGGCATTGTCTAATTGCCCTGCGATCACAACAAAAACACCACCACTTTGAAGGACCCCTTCGGATGTATTCTTCAGAAAGGCTTGTTGCGGATCGGCGCCTTCTTGTGCGCTTACCATCAAATGCAAATCATCGGTTGCAATAAACGTCCCTTGATTGGTAAATGCACCAATATGAGCATCGACACTCTCACCGCGCATTGTGCCGCTATTTGCGACCCCATCACGCACTTGAAGGGTTAATGCTCCCTCTTGGGCTTCCACAGTCCCTGCTTGGGTTAAAGCATCAGCACTTAAAACCACATCATAACTTAAAATCGTGCTCTCTTGACCGGTTGTGAGCATGCCACCCGCTGTCAAGGCAACCTGCTGCATACTGACAATATCACCCGTATGATTGAGGGCACCATGGGCATCCAGCGTTATCTCCCCATTAGACCAGACAGTGCCTTCTTGGATCAGGGCACCGTGATGCGCATAAAGGTCAATTTTTTGCTCTGCCACTAAGCGCGCGCGTGATGTAAGCTCTGCTGCTTCCACCAAAAGAGAGCCGCCGGCGCTATAATGTCCAGCGCCTACAGTGAGCGCATCATCGGCGCTCAAGACAATATTCCCCTTGGCACCAATATGGTTGTTTAAAGCGGTGATTTGATTGGTTTTAATGGTCAGATCGCCAAGGGAAGAAACCCCTGTTTGATCATTGTCTTGCATGCGGCTTAGATCAATTGTTGCTGCTTGGATCTCTAAAAGATCACCGGCGGCTATCCGCCCATTCCCCGCCTCAAGCTTTGCTGCCTGTAAATGCAAAGAACCCGTCGCTGACTGTTGACCATCACTCCCAATACCGCTTGCTAGAAGAGCATGGGACTGGAGTTTGATCAGATCGGCATGCACATCAACAGCACCGCTTGCCGCAACGCGAGCTTGCTCAGCCAATTCAACATGTTTCAAAGCCTTAAGTTCAACCGCTTCTTCTGAAAAAAGAAGATCTTTCACATGCACACTATCGTGGTGGGAACGCGCTTTTACTGCTCCTTTGGCACGTGCTTTGGCAATCACCAGCTTGCCATCACTTGTCAATCTCATGGCGCCTGCATTGGCAACCATGTCTCCTCGCATCTTAACGCCGGCGCCTTTATCATTGGCAATCACGCGGATCTGCCCCGCATACATTCCACCAAACTCACTGGAATCAATCGCCAATTCTGGCTCTTTGCCATCAGAACCAAGAGAAGTTGCTTCGCGTTTGTCATAATCAAAATGATTGTGACCAGCAATAACAGCCAAATCTCCTTTGACCTGTATGGGACCCCCGATACTGATCTTGCGCGAAACAAGATCAAAAATATCTAATGCACTCCCATCAGCCCCACGAGAGCCTATGGTGATATCACCACCCTCAACACGCAACCCACTCAAAGCGCCATCGGCTCCAATGATCGGTTGTCCGGTCGATAACGTCACCCGTGGTGTATTAATAAAGCCACAACCGTTACAGGTAATCCCATTGGGGTTGGCGATAATAACATCCGCCATATGCCCGTGTACTTCGCTCACGCCTTCAAGACGCGAGCGATTGGCACTCACCACTTCATTGAGGATAACCTTTGCTGCACCGCTATAACGCAAATTGCCGTTGCCTGGCACCAATCCCCCAAGCTGTGAACGCGAAACCTCCTCAGTCGAATTGTTCAAAATCACGCCATGGGTATCAACATTGAAACTGTCATATTTGTTATGAGAAAGACCTTGTCCATTGGGGCGAACAATATCAATCAGCGGCACATCATTGCCGGCTTTCCCCACCGTGGGGCGGAAAACAGAGCCAACCCCATCAGCTGCTTTTATCCCTTGGCTCTCTTGTGCAACAGGACTTCGCGCTCCAAGCGCTTGTGCTTGCAACAACAAAGGCTGAAAAGCTAAGCAAAAACTTAAAACAAGTGAAAGCCCCTTATGGATCCCTCGCTGCAAAACACAAAGAACGCGCTGCCATAGCTTGTATCCATATCCCAATCTATGCTTTTGATTTTTCAATCCCCGCATCTTCAGCTCCTCATAAAATTCTTTATCTCTTAAAAAAAACAACCCAAAGGGATGTAAACAGCGCAGCGATATTTTTACCGCCCCTTTGCTCTAAAATCTCAATAATGCCCGTACTTGAAATAACCCTGTCGAATTTCCCTTTTCTCGCACTGTCGATTGGGTTAAAATATTCGAATAAGATACATCAATATCCGTAATGTCTCCGGTTGCATGGAAACCAAGAGTTGCCCCAACGAGGCTCCCGCCAAAACTGTTTTTGTTTGCATCATTGGCTACAGCCCCCAGATCAAGCGCCATATAAGGGGAAAATTGGCTTATAAATTTACGCCCCATTCTCGACGAAAAACCTGGCAACAACAGCGACAATTCATTGCGCCAAAACACCCCATTATTGCCGTAATAAATCGCCTCACGCACCCCGCGCACAGAGGAACTACCACCAAGCGATATTTGCTCTGAACTAAACAACGTGTCGGGTGATAATTGTCCTGAAAACAGTGTGTTATAGCGAAAGTTATACTGTTTGAGCGAAAAAGGACGCACGTAGCCTAGAGAAAAAGACAATTTGGAAAATTGCCCTTTGGGTGAATTTTTTGTTGCATTCTCTTGCTCTTTATC
>NZ_JBHION010000043.1:0-3077 GCF_042195515.1 Bartonella sp. CB10SXKL
AATCCTTACACTTTTGAGCAAATACCTCCTGGAAGTGGTCCCTGGAAAGAGAGAGGGCAAATATTTAAGGGCTACCCAAGTGTCCATGCTTGTTATGGACATCCAAGTGATGCTTGTACAAAGTTCTATGGATTACCTAATCGTATGCCAATTTATTCAAAATATTCAGGAAGAAAAAAATGAAACAAATCTTGAAATTATTAAGTGGTCTCATTCTGTTAAATATTGCTGGATGTAACATTGATAAGCCTCCACCAGGAGTTTTGAGTGCATGGGAGAAACCAGGAGCAGATTTTACTGAGGTAGGAAAAGCATTGTTAGAATGTGGTATGCCAACCCCTTATGATGTTTTTCCAGAAAATAGAAAGCTAAGCATCAATGCAGAGGCTTCCATCGATGCTTGCATGATTCAAGCAGGATTCCGCTACAAATGGGGAGGACCATATTGGTGTTATACTTTTAGAGCTGAAAACCTTCCCATTTGTCGTCCAGGTGCTGTCATACCACAGCGCAGTGTCAAGAAGCGTTTGAACAGCCCTTTTTGTAAAAAGTATAAAAATGCACCTGAATGCAAACCTTAAGTTTTGCTGTTTGTGATAATTAACAATCCGCCATCCTTGCATTTGCTTGGAATGGCGGGATTGTTTCCTCACGCACATTATTTAACGGATGAAGAACAACAGAATTTACAAAAAGGTTCTGATGGCAAGGTTCATTTTTTCCTCAATGGTATTCTTACAACACCCTATGAGGCGGCTGTTTATGCAGAGCAACATGCGGAGAATAAAAATGTACCGCTTTATTTTGTTGTGTTCCCTCAAGCCGATTCTGCTATTTCAGAACTTCTGGTCGCGGGTTATCAGAAGTTTATGGAAAATAACTTTTGGGGTTTGACCAATTCAACACAAGAAGCAAAAGATTTGATGTATAGCTATGGTCTTACAGGATTAGAACTTTATGGACATAGTCGCGGGACAATGACATTGGGGAATATGCTGAATTCTTTCAAACAAGAAGGTGTTCACGGTATAGCCAACAACACGAAGATCAATTTCTATGGATCAGCCTTTAATGTTTTAGTTGCATCCGGTCTGTTAGGTTATGTGAGTGATGGCAAACAAACCATTGTTGGCTTTGATGGGAATAGATACGACTTTGTAAGCCGATGGATTGGCGGCAATGGCTATACTTACGAGACAATACCTGCTGGCAGTAACTGGTGGAAAGAATGGTGGAGAGTGATCATGAATCCCATAAGCTCCCATACCTGTCTTGGAGATGCGGGTCAAAAATGCCAAAAAAGGTATGGCTCATCTCATTTAAAACAAAAACCTTGAATTAAATCATGGAGGAAAAAAATGAAACAAACTTTAAAATTATTAAGCGCTGTAACTTTGTTAAGTATAGCTGGATGTCAGTTTAATAAAACTCCTGGAGGATATTTGAGCGCGTGGGAGAAAAATGGTGTTACTGATTTTACTGAGGTAGGAAAAGCCTTATTAGAATGTGGAATGCCAACCCCTTATGATAAGGATCCAGAAAATAGAAAGTTAAGTTTAAATAAAAAGGCGTTTATTGATTCTTGTATGGTTCAATCAGGATTCCGCTATAAAGATACAGAGGCAGGAACGTGGTGTGAGAATTTTCAAGGAAAGAATCTTCCGGCTTGTCGTCCAGGTGCTGTCATACCACAGCGCAGTGTCAAGAAGCGCTTAAACAGCCCTTTTTGTAAAAAGCATCCAGAACAATATGAATGTTATCCTTAATTTTTGCTGTTTGTGATGATTAACAATCCGCTATCCTTGCCTTCACTTGGAATGGTGGGATTGTTTTCTCAACCAATCATCTCAATATTGTTCACCGTTGTTTTAAGCAGCGATGACAGAAAATATCAACAAGCCTCCGAGCTGTTTTATAGTAAATAAATCCATTGAAAGAGGGAAAAAATGAAGAAAATCTTAAAACTATTGAGTTGCATAGCTCTCTTAAATACAGCTGGATGTGTTAACCAACCTCCTCCATCAACTTTAGCATTATGGGAAAAACCAGGTGTCGATAAAGCGATGATCCAACAATCCTTATCAAAATGTGGCTGGAAACCGGTTTATGCTTCTTCTAGTGATATGAATTCGTATGCGAGTGAATTTGCCTCAGTTTATGAGTGCATGAAAAAAGCAGGTTTCCGGTATAAATTGCAAGATTCAAAAGGGCTCTATTTTGTACAACCTCTGAAAAGTGACTCGTTTTTAGCTAATTTGATGCTAGCTGGATATCAGCAATTTATGGACAATGATACCTTTGGTGTGACCAACAAAACGAAACAGGAACGCGCTTTACTAACGCATTTTGAGGATGAAAGAAAACGTCAGCAAAAGCAGAAAGCTTTACAAAAGCGATCACCAAAGCGTCCTCCCCATCGTTAAAAAGGTCGTTAGATAAAATCACGAATGAAGTAGAGGATCAAAGCTGTCTCCTTCTTTATCCACACAACGGGCACTTTTAATTTGGTGTTTAAGATAGTCGACAATACGGCAGGTGAGGTTTCATTACGGGGGATGCGTATTTTGAAGCCAAAGTCGTGGGGCAATCCACAGGATACGTTAAGCGGTTTGACCGAGGCTGGCGCATCTGGCAGTATGACAGTGGGCTTTAAGAAAGCAGAAGCTTCTTCTCAAGCTTCCACCGCGATGACCACAACAATAGAAGCAGGACGCGCTGTTAATATGCAAGCCCACAAAGGCAGCATCCATGGTGTTGGAGCCGATATTATTGCCGGCACAAACCCGATGCAAAGCAATGATAAACAGAGTGGAAATATCACCATGGGAGCAGGTGAAGATATCATCTTTGAAAGTGCGCAAAACACGCAAAGCACAGAAAACCACACGCAAAGCGCTTCAATGAATGTTGGGTATAGTTATGGTACCGGTGGGTACAGGGTGGATGGGGAATGCTTCTTTTGGTAAAGGCAAGGGGTCCAGTGAGGAGGTTCAACAGAAGAACAGCCATATTATAGGCACCGGCACTGTTCATACCACGAGTGGGGCAAACACCACATTGGCAGGCGCCGTGGTTTC
>NZ_JBHION010000044.1:0-3072 GCF_042195515.1 Bartonella sp. CB10SXKL
ATTTTTACAAACAGAATTTATCATAACACACTGAATCTACAGTATGAATCCCATTTTTATTTTACTTAACAGCTTGCGTTTTGATACGTTTTGTGCAATAAAGAGATGTTCTTTTATATTTCGATTGGTTATTTTAATCGTTTATTTGGATCACTAGCTGTTTTGATAATAAAAGCCGTGTCTTAAAGGACGCGGCTTTTATTATGTAAATTCTAAGCAACATAAATAAGGGGCGGAGGGTATCTTCTGGTCGTATAGACTTTTCAAAGCTTAGAAGAAATGTATCTATTCAAGCTTACACCATTTTCGGCAGCTTGTATTGCAAGTTTTCTATGGAGTTCTGGTGGGATTCTTAATTGAAACTTACCACTATATTTACCATGCGACAAAGGCACAGGAACTTCTTCTCCGTTATGTTGCATGTCCTCAACAACTTCTGAAACAAGATCCATAATGCCTTTTAAAGCCTTCTCTGCTTGAGATGCTAACCATGAAAGGGATGGGAATTCTGCACACAATCCGACATATTCCTGATCTTCTTGCGACCACAAAACACGATATGTATAATGATTACTGTTCATGTTTTATCCTTTCTATCGCTTGCAATACTTGTTTGACTTGGTAGGCTTTTGCCTTATTGCCAGAATCTTTTTGAATATTCACACGCGGGTCACCAAGCCACGGGGTTTTAAACACAAAGTGACTCGTACCACTGTTCCGTGGTTCTCCAAAAAAATGTACACACACAGCCAACAAATCTGAAAACTTAATGTTCCTTGGTGATGCTTGCATCAAGCTGATTATTTTTTCAACTTTATTGTTCATAACCAATAATAGTATCACTATTAATCCTAGTCAATCATTTTATAAACCTTCCCAGTTAATCATTTTAAACCTTCCTAGTTAATCATTTTAAATCTATTGAATAGAGGCTTTTATGTATACAAGAAAAACTATCAGAAAAAGTTTTGTTGCGTTAAACAAAAAAAGAAAGCCGTGTCTTAAAGGACGCGGCTTTTTTGCTATAAAGCAGCCCGCCTATTAAACAACTTTGTGTATTTTTTCTATTATTTTAAAATGACCAAATTTAGTGATTTTAGTTTTGCCAATAAAATCTCTATAACCTCTTGTGAGTTTTTTATCACCCGCTAAAACCGCATCGTTTAAAAGATCTAACGTTCCACATGCTTGTGCATTATCACGGACCTTAGCTTTCTCTCTAATACGAGCGCGTCCGTAAACTTGTGCATTCCCATAAATCCTAGCATTGTCTTCAATTATTGCATTATCATAAACACGTGCATTGCCATAAATCTCAGGTTTATCTTCACCATGAGAAAACCCAACTTCTGCATTGCCATAAACATGAGCATTTTCATAAACATGGCTTCTAAAATCAATACAAGCATTTTCATAAATATGCGCATTGTTATAAATATGAGCAGTACCACAAACCTTGGCTTTACCATAAATCTGTGCATTGTCATAAATATGTGCATGCCCACCAATACACGCTTGTTCATAAATAACAGCATTACCGTATACAAGAGCATCCATTACAACACGTGCGCCACCGTAAACCATAGCATCATCACTAACCCAGCAACCATAACGATGATCTAAATTGCTTTCATTCTCTATAAAACCGCCTAAGGTACCTGCTTTTATACAAAAGTTATTATTATCACCAAAAAAATGTTTAAAATCTTTAATGGCTCTAATACGGTGTAATATATGTCCATTAAATTCCCTTGTCTCACTTGTTAATTCATATTTTCTAGGTACTTGCTTTTCATTCTCAGGACGTAAAGGACTATGAAGGCTTTGATCATATATCGTCCATTTAAGAGCAAAGAGATTATGATTTTCACTTTCTTCTTCTTTATTGCGTGTTATGAGATCAATAAGTTCATATGTTTTTTTCATAGTGAAATGCCTTTTAAAGAAAATTTTTGAATGAAATGGTTATAAGGAGGCGCCCCCGCACCGCCCGCGCCGTTATTTACGCTGCTTTTACAATAGCATTTGTTAAAACGCGCTTGGCTTCTGTCGTAACCAATTTGTAGTGATCAAGCTCTTTTTGTAGATCATTTACATACGATAAACGCGCAGCAATCATTCCCAAAACTTTACCAATTCCCTCAGGAGCTTTTAAACTTTCATAAGAAAATAAATCATTATCTCTAGAGAATAAATCATGATTTTTTGATTGGCTTTTTAATTCATAAAAAGCTTTAACAAGCGCTTTTTTAAATGCACGCACCGTGCCATTATTGCGCATATATGTCATCAGTAGAGTTGCTTGTGATTCATTAAGGATGGCAACTTCTCTCTTTTGTATTCCACCCTTGGTTTCAAAGGGTAGCATTTCAAATGCGACCCTTCCAAGTTCTTCAAAGTCTTTAATATTTTGACGAACCAACTGTATAACTGTTTTGTGCTTATTACCTACACCCTCTGCAATTTTCAAAGAAGTTGTGACAGCAATACCAGCATTGTTGATTGTTACTAAATTGTTCATAGGGAACTCCTACATGTTTAAAGTTTCTATTGACACTCTAAAAGAGTGCCGGGCGCTAGAAACACGGCATGTAGTCCGTCGTCACGCCTTTCCCATAAGGGTATTGTATAGCGTAACCACACCCGACAAAATCGTTATATGCCAATAATAGCATAAAAATAAAGCCAAATTTTGAAGCAGGAAAAGATTGTTTCGTAATCTATTCGCTACATGTTTAGTGTTTCTAGCACTTAATGATTCGTTTAACAGAATGACCTTTTAAAGTCAATACGTATTTTTTATTTTTTTCAATTTTTTTCATTTTGATACCTACCTAATTGAATATCAAGTGCTTTTTTTAGCTCTCTTTCTTTTTAATAGATGATTGTATCGCGTAAATGGACATGTTTATTAAACTGCGTGTATGCAACATGAGAAAGAATGAATAAACTAAAAAAAAGTACCAAATAACGATATCTAAATACCAAAATACAGTATAACTATTTGGAAAAATTAAAACGACAAGTGCTAAACTTATTAGCTTTAAAAGTCTGTGCAAATACTGTTGTAAA
>NZ_JBHION010000045.1:0-3068 GCF_042195515.1 Bartonella sp. CB10SXKL
TGGGTCTTTAGCACCCTTTTTTTATTTTATTATTGCTATTTGTTTTAAATAGATCTAGCAGATTCTATTTAAAGTTTTTTGACATCGATAGATCAACGCTTATATAGCGGTGGGGTTTTATTATAAATGCTTCAATCTCATAACAAACCACTGACATTACGCTCTCTGTTACAATCCTACCGTGATCATACAGAAAATGCGCGCGATAGAGGAACTTCTTTTGAAAAGTTTGTAATTGCTTATTTGACGCAAGACCCTCTGCAATGCCAAGAATATGAAAAGGTTCAAACCTATTGTGAATGGGCAAAAGAGCATGGAGAAGATGGGCGTGATATCGGCATTGATCTGGTTGCTAAAATTCGTGATGAAGAAGGATATGCCGCTATTCAATGTAAGTTTTATAGTGCAAATCATCAAATCAAGAAGGAAGATATTGATAGCTTTATTGCTGCCTCAGGAAAAAAGATCTTCACACGCCGTATTCTGGTTGATAGCACCGAAGGTAATTGGAGTAACAATGCCGATCTCACCTGTGAAGGACAAGGAGTCCGCATTCAACGGATTAATCTTTTTGATCTGGAAAACAGTCAAATAGATTGGTCAACCTTTGAAAGCAAAGGGGAAGCTACTCTTAAGAAAAAAGAACCGAAAAATCTTTTAGATCATCAACAAGAAGCGCTTAAAGCTGTTTGTGAAGGGTTAAAAGAAGCAGACCGCGGCAAGCTGATTATGGCGTGTGGAACGGGAAAGACCTTTACCAGTCTGAAGATAGCAGAAGCTCTTGCTGGTCAAGGTAAACGTGTTTTATTCCTTGTCCCCTCTCTTTCTTTAATGTCACAAACAATAAGAGAATGGACAGCAGATACAGCAATCCCCTTGCGTTCCTTTGCTGTGTGTTCTGATACACAAGTTGGCAAACGTCGTAAAGCCCAAGATGATGCTGCCGAACTCGATGTCTCGGATCTCGCTCTACCAGCAACAACAGATTCTCAAAAGCTTGGAGAAAAAGCCAATAAGGTTTCTCCTGATGCCATGACAGTGGTCTTTGCTACCTACCATTCGATACAAGTGATTTCGGATGCGCAAAAGAAATATGCTTTACCGGAATTTGATCTGATCATTTGTGATGAAGCACACCGTACCACTGGAGCTGTGTTAGGAACAGACAAGAGTGAATCTGAGTTTATCAAGGTTCATAATAATAGCCTTATTCGGGGCAAGAAACGTCTGTATATGACAGCAACCCCTCGTATCTTTAGTGATAATGCCAAAAAACAAGCTAATGAGATTGATGCTGTTCTGGCTTCTATGGATGATGAAGAGCTTTATGGAAAAATCCTTTATTCTTATAGTTTCTCCCATGCTGTAAAAAATGGACTTTTAACGCCTTACAAGATTATCGTTTTAGGTGTTGATGAAGGAGAAGTGAGTAAATCTATCCAGCATCTGATGACAGATGAGAATTATGAACTTATTCTTGATGATAGAACAAAGATCATGGGTTGTTATCAAGCTCTTACCAAAATGGATCTGAAAATTGATCTTGGGGATGATACAAGACCCATGCACCGGGCTTTGGCTTTTTGTAGAGATATTGATACTTCTGAACGCATATGTAGAACATTCAACGATGAAGAAGTTAAGAAAGATTTACGTAATCTTCATGAAAACCATAAAAATATTCCCCCTCTTAACTGTCAAGTAGATCATATTAATGGAAAATCTGGTGCCAAAAACCGTACGATAAAACTTGATTGGTTGAAAGAAGATGCGGGTGAGAATGTCTGCCGTATATTAACCAATGTACGCTGCCTTTCAGAAGGTGTTGATGTTCCTTCCCTTGATGCGGTTATGTTTTTACACCCGCGTAAAAGCCAAGTGGATGTGATACAGGCGGTAGGACGTGTGATGCGTCGTGCAAAAGGCAAAAAGATGGGCTATATCATTTTGCCGGTTGGTGTTCCTGCTGGTGTTTCACCAGAAGAGGCATTAAAAAACAATAAGAGATACAGTGTTGTCTGGCAAGTTCTCAATGCTTTGCTTGCCCATGATGAGAATTTTAGTAAAACCCTTAACCAGATGGTCTTAGGGCAAGACGTAAGCTCTATCATCGACATTGTTACAGTTTCTAAAAAGACCGAATTAGAGAATGTCACCACGGTTATTGACGAAATCACGCTCCACGAAAAATCAGAACAATCCGGACTTCGTATTGGGACACAAGCTCATGAACCGCACCAAACATATGAAGGACAAGGAAGATTGCCCTTTTTTGTTGAGTTTCCCAATGCTCTCAAAACACTGATTGTTAAAAAATCTACCATGAGTGATTATTGGGGCATTTGGGCTGGCAATGTTGCTGAGATTGCACAAAACCATATCACACGCCTTCAAACTATGCTTTCTGATCAAACAAGCGAAGCTTATCATGCCTTTGATGCGTTTTATAAGGAATTAAAAAACAACTTAAACAGTGAGATAAAGCAAGAAGAAGCGATTGAGATGTTAGCGCAACATCTTGTGACGCGTCCCGTGTTTGAAGCCTTGTTTGAGGGCAATGAATTTGTACAAAACAATGCCATTTCGCAAGCAATGGAAAAAATCTTAACAGAACTCGATAAAACCAATATTGAGGAAGAATCCAAAGAATTACAAGAGTTTTATGACAGCGTAAAGTTCCGTGCCTCTGGCATTACCGAACCACAGGCAAGACAAAATCTTATTATCAAACTTTACGAAGATTTTTTTACCAAGGCATTTAAGAAAACCACGGATAGGCTTGGCATTGTTTATACCCCCGTTGAAGTTGTGGATTTTATCATTCATTCTGTTGATGATGTGTTGCGTAATGAATTTGGAAAAAGCTTAGGGTCACGTGGAGTTTCTATTCTTGACCCTTTCACTGGAACGGGGACCTTTATCACAAGGCTTTTACAATCAAAGCTCATAAAACCAGAGGATATGGAATATAAGTTCCGTCATGATATCCATGCCAATGAGATTGTTTTACTGGCTTATTACATAGCAGCCATTAACATTGAATCGACTTATCATAGTTTGAAGAAAGG
>NZ_JBHION010000046.1:0-2968 GCF_042195515.1 Bartonella sp. CB10SXKL
ATCCTTGCTTTTGCTTGGAATGAGGGGATTGTTTTCTCAATCCATCATCTCAATATTGTTCACCGTTGTTTTAAGCAGCGGTGACAGGAAATATCAACAGGTTTATGAGCTGTTTTATCGTAAAGAAACCCACTGAAGGAGGGGAAGAATGAAGAAAGTCTTGCAATTATTGAGCGGCATAGCTCTGTTAAGTATAGCTGGATGTGAGTATAAAGCTGAGGTTCCCTTATCAGCTTGGGAATTATGGGATAAGCCTGGTGCAAATACAATTGATATAGGGAAAGCGCTGTTAGAATGTGGCATGCCAACACCTTATAATCGTGATGAATACAACAGAAAGTTAGACGGAAATGCGAACGCATTAATTGAAGCTTGCATGGTTCAAGCAGGTTTTAGATATAAATCCGGATATTTGAGTTCGTGTGAGTTTTTTGATGCTCGTTTTCCGATTTGTCATTCAGGTGCTGTCATTCCTCAAAGAAGTGTTAAGAAACGCCTGAACAGCCCCCATTGTAAAAGAAATAGAAACAAGCCTGAATGTCTACCGTAGTTTTTTGATGATGGTATGATTAAGAGTAATCTTTAGTTTTTTTATCTTTTGCATAAGTGTGTGGGCCAATTGTATCGGCACTCAACATGTTTCAAATTGGTATGGACAGAGGAATATAAAACATCGACAAGCTTATAAGCAATCTTATCATAAAAAATCATTGAAGGAGAGAAAAAATGAAAGCAACTTTAAAGTTATTGAGTGGATTGGCTTTGCTTATTATAGCTGGATGTTTTCCAGGTCCTTACCAGGCTGTGGATGTATTAGAGAAGCTAGGAGAAGATAAGATTGAGATTAAAAAAGCACTATTAGAATGTGGAATGCTGAATCCTCATGATGATTATATGATGGATTATAGAGAGTTAAGTATAAATGCGAATACATCTATTTATGCATGTCTAACCCAAGCAGGTTTTCATAGTAAATTAGGAGGGAAGTGGAGAGATCGGTGTAGAAATTATAATGCCGAAGATCTTCCGATTTGTGTGCCAGGTGCTGTCATTCCAAAACGAAGTGTCAAGAAGCGTTTAAATAGCGCTTATTGCCAAAAATATAAAAATAAACCAGAATGCCAACCTTAAGCACTGTTTGTGATGATCAACAATCCGCCCTCCGTGCCTTTGCTTGGAATGGCGGGATTGTTTTCTCAATCCATCATCTCAATATTGTTCACCGTTGTTTTAATGAAGCGGTGACAGAAAATATAAACAAGCTTATGAGCTTTTTTATTGTAAATAAATCCATTGAAAGAGGGGAAAAATGAAGAAAAATTTAAAACTATTGAGCTGTATAACTCTGTTAAGTATCGCTGGATGTGTTAACTCAATTCCCTCACTTTCTCCAGCATTATGGAGAAATAAAATACTTTTAGAATGTGGAGTACCGGACCTTAATAAGGTTGTGGCGCTAGATTTGAATCAATTTGCCAGTATTGAAATGTGTATGGCGCAATCAGGTTTTCGCCCTAGCTTTACAATACAAGATTGGTGTGAGAACCATAAATCGGACAACCTTCCCATATGTCGTCCTGGTGCTGTCATGCCTCAGCGAAGTGTTGAGAGACGCTTAAATAGCCCTTATTGTAAAAAGCATTCAGAACAACTTGAATGCAAACCTTAGGTCTTGCTTCAGCAGAGAAAGCTTTGAATTTACACCAAATAAAGTTCCAGGTTGATGAGCTTGAGAAAGCCTTGTCCGTTCTTACGTGACAAGGTTTTCTTTTTATGCCGCGTCACTTTGACGTTGCTGTTTTGCTTGCTCGATGACATTCAAAAGATCTGATTGTAACCAACGGGATAAAAAGCCAAATTTTAAAGGTTTTGGGAGAGAGCCATTGGTTACATGACGCCGGAATGTTGAAACACTCATATGAAGCAATTTTGCACTTTCACGGTCTGTTAAAAGAATATCATTTTCTGTCATACTAAAATCCTTTCACTCTCAAAAAATGGCAACAAATCATAACCATTTATTAACCACATTTTGGTTCATTTAGAAAGATGTTTTATTCATAGAAAACAATATTTTATCATACAATTTCTGATGTGATAAATTATGACTCTTATTGAGAAAGAATGAGAGAAAAGAGAGCTAAAGTTATCCACAGATAATGGGGTTATTCACCCCATATCTTAAGATTGACCCGTGACATAAGCCGCCCATTTATCCATATAGACACGGCGCTGTTCTAGATAATCAGTCCGACGATAGGCACGCTCTACTTTACCGCCGACCGTATGACTTAGAATGGTTTCAGCGACCTCATAGGGAGCATCGGTTGTTTCAGCAAGCCAATCACGTAAACTAGAACGAAATCCATGGGGGCATGCCTCAATTTTATTGTCTCTCATATATTGAGCCATACAATTTGCAGCGAGGGGACCCCGACCGGTTGCAGAAAAGAAGAAATCATTGCGAGAAAGCAAGCGCGCTTGTTTTAAGATTTCTAATGCTTCTGATGATAGAGGCACGCGAAACTCTTCTGTAGTATCACGTCGACCTTTCATATTTTCAGCAGGGATTGTCCAGATATCGCCATCAACTTGGTCTTTATGAATATGACACAAAGGGTTGGTACGAACGCCTGTCAGAATAAGCAAACGCAAAGCCAGTTGTGTTATGGTTGATGCTTCACAGAGTGTTTTATAAAAAGCCGGCACATCTCTCCAATCCATGGCTGGTAAGCTTTGTTTTTTATGACGTTGTTTGCCTAAGAGAGCTTTTGCTTTTTCTACTGCTTGTAAATCAACATCTAACCCTAATGCAGCCGCATGTTTGAGACAAAGATTAAGACGCATCAGTGCTGTTCGAGCAGTTCCAGCTTTTGTATGCCAAATAGGGACAAGAACATTGCGTATCTCTGTTTGTGTAATCTCAGAAACGGGAAGACAGCCTAATTTGGGCAGAATATGAAGGCGT
>NZ_JBHION010000047.1:0-2895 GCF_042195515.1 Bartonella sp. CB10SXKL
GTTTGAAGATTTAGAAGGAAATCCACCGAAAGCGGGATTGGTCAAAATTTGGGGACCTTTTGTTTGTTTGATGCAATTGACAGATAATCCCAATCGCATTCATTGGTCTGGAGAAGGCGATGAAACTCTATGGGAGACTCAATATAATGTTAGTGGTTATATGGATTTCCAAGATGGAGAATACGTTCAGGGGGCAACAGAAACAACCAATCCCCTTATTTTTCTTCGTTCTGCTATTTATGCTGGTTCTTTGACGTTAGGTTCCAAGAGCCCGTTTGCTTTTCAAAAGATCCAAGACAAGCGTGGAGCGCGCAGTGCAGCCTCTATAGCGTGTCGAGGGAGTGATGCTTTTTTTGCAGGTGATGGTGGTTTTTATCAGATGAGTTTGGATGGTCAACTTTTACCGATAGGTTTTGAAAAGGTTGATAGAACGGTTTTTAAAACATTTGATAAGTTTGCTCTTGATGAGATGCAAGGGGTTATAGACCCCATTGATAACCGGATTTACTGGTCCTTAAAGAGAGGCAATAACGAGCAAACGACCTTTGTCTATGATTGGGGATTGCAGAAATGGTCGACGCTACAAGGGAAGCCTTTCACGTTCTTTCCAGTGTTTACGACAGGTTATACTTTAGAACAGTTAGATGAGATTTCGATCAATCTTGAGGCATTGCCGGCTTCTTTAGACAGCCCTCGTTGGCAAAGTGGCGCGCCAATGCTTGGTGCTTTTGATGATAACAATCGGCTTGTTATGTTTACGGGAGCCCCGATGGAGGCAACGGTTGTTTCACAAGAGATGGGGGCACCGGATGGAAGTTTTAACTTTATTACGAAGATGTTTGCCGAAGTTGATACGACGGAAGGTCTTTTAAGCATTGGAGAGCGTCGGCTTCGCAATAATCAGACGCCGATCATATGGCACAAGGAGAGGGTGTGTTCGTATGTCACGGGTGCTTATCACGGTCGTTCGCGCAATCGTTATCACCGCTTTAAATTGCGTATTCCTGAAGGCATTCATTGGAACCAAATCACAGGATTTAATGTGGATTTACGTCCTTTAGGCAGAGG
This sequence comes from Bartonella sp. CB10SXKL, assembly GCF_042195515.1. Taxonomy (NCBI): domain Bacteria; kingdom Pseudomonadati; phylum Pseudomonadota; class Alphaproteobacteria; order Hyphomicrobiales; family Bartonellaceae; genus Bartonella; species Bartonella sp. CB10SXKL. The sequence goes on from NZ_JBHION010000047.1 coordinate 1,069, forward strand.
GTAATGGCAAAAGTCTTTTTGACCACGTCTTGGGATATGGAGCGTATAGCGCCTTATCTGGAAGACATCATTGCATCCTTTAGAGAGTATGTAGAGCGTTTCAAACATGAAATCACGTTGCAGGAACTGATTGAAGCGATTTGCAGTGGCAAGAAACAGTTATGGCTTGTTTTGGATGACGACGAGCGCTTTTTAGCGGCATTCACGACCCAGATACAGCAGACAGTTTTAGGAAAGAAGCGCGCACTGATTTGTGAATGTAGTGGGAAGGGCGTTCTTGATCAAGTTGATAATTTGAAATTTGTAGAGGATTGGGCGCGTGAGAATGGTGCTTCTGAAATGGAGATCTTGGGTCGTTTAGGTTGGAAGCGTGCACTAACCAAGCAAGGCTATAGCATAGGTATGCTTTATTATAGGAAGGAATTGTGACATGGGGAGCAGTAGACCAGCAACGACAGAACAAAAGCAGGTGCAGACAAGCGCTCCTCCCGCTTGGATGCAGAATGTCTTTAAGCGTGGGGGTGCAGATGCGTATAACATGTATGACACAGGGATGGGTGGTAATGTTTATGGGGGACCTCGTGTTGCACCTTTAAGTGCTCCAACTTATCAAGCAATTGGAGGTCTTGGAGCTATTCCTCATCAGTATCAGAATTATATGAATCATTTGATGAATACTCCAACATCGTCTGCGAGAAACCTTAACTGGATTGCATCTGGTGGTTTGATGGGACCGAATTCTCAATTTGATGAGGAACTTAAAGAGGGCTTAAGTGAAATAAGAAATAGTATTAATCGACAGTTTTTAGGGAGTGGTCTTTATGGCTCTAGTGCGCATAACAATGAGTTACAGAGGGGGCTTAATGATGAATTAGCTCGTATCAAGTATCGCCAGCGTGATAGAGATTTACAGCATATGATGCAAGCCAATTCGATGATTGATCAACTGAATGAGAACCGCTTAGGCATGATAGGCAACTTATTCCCCTCTTATAATAACGCATATTCGAATATGTTGCAGGGGTCATCTGTTCTTAATGACTACAATCAACGCCTTGTTGATGCCAATAGAGAACGTTGGCTGGAACAAGACAATAGCGGCTGGAATAGGTTGAATATGCTTATGAACGCCGGTCATGGCTTTGCAAGGAATTACGGCACGACGACGAATAATGTGTCAGAATCTAAGATGCATGGTAACGACCCTTGGCAGAATGCTATGATGGTGCTTTTTGGATTAAAGAAGGCTGCGGAAAAGGCAGCAAATGCTGCCGTTTAGTTTGAATAATCTTAGAAAAAATAAATAGTTAAAGGGAAAGTAATGGTTTTTATAGATTTTGACCCGAGATATAAACATTTCGAACTCAAACGAAAAAAAACGACAACAGAGCGATTGCAGGAAGGAATAGATGAAAGTCAAAGACTGGATAAAGATAGAAAATTACCATTTATTCCTCAAGTACCAGTTCTCCCTAGTATGATTTCTATGAATAATCCATATGATGTGTATCACGGTTCTCTAGTTCCGATAGGCTCTATTTATCCTAATGAGGAAAATAAACCTTCGTTTCCAATTCCAAGAGAAAAAATTCCACCTAGTGTAGGAAATCATGCATCTGTTGTAACAGAACCAGTGACACCACAAGAACAGAATTCTAAACCAGAACCTAGTTTTTGGGATAAACTTTCTCGTTTTTCACAGTCTGATGTTAGTAAAAATATTGATGATTTTCTTATGGGGGCGATAACAGCAAGTCCAAATTCATCTGGATGGCAACTTTTTGCCAAGGGGCTGAAGAACTTGCATGAAGGAGATAAACAAAGAGG
>NZ_JBHION010000048.1:0-2722 GCF_042195515.1 Bartonella sp. CB10SXKL
TGATTGATTAATCGCTTTCTCACGAATGTTTTGGGCAAAACTCGGCAACGAAAAAAGGCACAAAAAAGCCGCAAAAACAAAAATGAAAAAAAATCTATGCATTCATTGTGCCCTCAAAGTGAGCAACAAAATGAACCATATCATCAGCGTCACAGAAAAAATCGCCAACCGCGTAACAATTTTTTAATTTTTTGATGAGAGTAATACTTATAACATCTGAGAGAAAAGCATAGACTGTACTGTATACACCTGCTTTATGTGTTGTGCAAACCATATCATTTCCCCCGCTTGTGAAGATTTTACAATGACACTGTTAAATGACAATCATATGCTCTATATGCTTCTTAATTTTAAGGTGTTGCATGTAATATAATCTTGAGCTTAAAGTAAAGACTCTTATTCATAGAATAGACCAAATTTATTGGAACTGTTACATATTAGAGACAACAAGAAGACTACCACTTATTATCGCTTGATAAGAAAAATAGCATGACAATCGCTTATGCTAAAATAAGAAAAAAAACGCGATAATAGTACAGATATAGGTTTAAGAAGTGCCTCTCTGCTTACTTACTAAAACCATAACAAGAGATGATATCTTTTATTATGTTTACGGTCTTTTGCATTCAGAAGATTATCGCACTCGTTATGTCGATAACCTCTCTAAAGAATTGCCTCGTCTTCTTTATATAAAAACTGCTAAGGATTTTGGAAATTTGTAACAGCAGGGCATGAATTGGGTCATTTGCACGTGAATTATGAAACTGTAAAACCTTATCCCGTAACCTTTAAAAAAGGTAATCCAAAAGTTACAGAGATCTCTAATCCAGAAAAATTCTATTATGTGACTGAAATGAAATTTGCAAAAATTAAGGATAGTAAGGAAAAGAATAAATCAACTGTTATTTATAATAGCAATATCATCATGACAGATATCCCTAAGTAAGCTTATGAGTATATCGTCAATGGCAAGCCTGCTCTTGAATGGGTTATGGGGCGTCAATGTGTAAAGACTGATAAAAAGAGTGGTATTGTGAATGATGCCAATCGCTATGCTGTTGAAACCATTGGCAACCCTGCTTATCCATTAGAGTTGTTTCAAAGGGTTATTACTGTAAGTTTAGAAACAATGAAAATTGTTAAGAACTTACCAAAATTAGAAATTAGAGAAACCAAATAACTTATAAAGCATGCTCACATGATAGGCATATTAACCTCACAAGGGGTATAAGGTCTTATACCTATAGGTTCTATATCACTTTTATAAATTGCTTACATACAATCTTTAAAAGGAGTATTTATATGCGTTATTCTAAAAAGAAATCATTTGCACTTTTAAATACTCTTATTTTGATTGCCTTTAAAAGATTATATCGTAATCTAAAATGATAGCTTTATCCTTTTCAAAAGCTTTGTTTAAACAGAATTATGTATATTCATTTTCTTATATTACTTATAGGTTTTGAATGTTTCTACCCCCCCAAAAAAACCTACAAAAATATATAGCATTAGTTGAATTTATAGGTTGCATTATTAATATAGGTTGTATTTTGAAAAATAGACAAAACTCAACTTATTGAAATATAATGATTTTAATTTTTTCTCATTTAAAAAAAATGATATAGGTTCTAAAAAGAACTGACAAGACTGACAAAAGTTTATTAAAAGGGATTTTGCTCATCTCTATAATGATCAGTTTCTATTGAGATGTTTTCATAAGTGTTTTCATAACAGACAATAAATCGCAATTATCATATATCCTATTTATCATTTCTCTTATGAAACTGAAAAATGATGCCATGGCTATAAAGAACATAACAGCTATAGAGAAAGCGTAAAAACAGTAAACTTGAATACTCATATGCAAATGAAAGCATTTGTTATGAGAGCGCGGTGCTATTAAGGTCGTTTAAATTAAAGCCCCTTATAAACAAAATTCACAAAAAATTTAAAATTCATTTAGTAACAAAATTGATAGGTTATAAAGTTTAAAATACGCATTATGAGAGCGTTTCTAAATATTATAAATGTATAGATTCAGAAAATAACGCTATCGTTTCATAAAACCTATAATATAGTTTTAAAAGCACATAAATATAAAAGAAGAAATTGATAAGCATAAGATATTATCAACACGCAACGTATTAAAAAATAAGAAAAAATATCAAAAAGATAGAAATATTATTTGACAATAAACACGTATTTTGTTATATAAATATTCAAGTGCTGAAAACACTTAACGATTAGCGGATAGGTTACGAAACAATCTTTCCAAAGTCTTTAAAATACTGACTGTTTTTTATACGTATTAAAGCGTATAATGATTTTGTCGGGTGTGTCACACCATGCAATACCCTTATGGGAAAAGTGTGACGACGGACTAATCGCCGTGTTTTCAACGCCCGGCGCCTTTATAGCGCGTCAATTGAAAACTTCATTACGATTAGAAAGAATTTAAAATGAAAAATTCTATAATAAAAACTTCCCAAAATACAATTTCCTCTAACATTGCAAACGAAATCACATCTGTTAATCAACAAGAGTCTGCAAAAAAATACGAATTTACCAATGAAAAATTCACTTTTGATGGTCTTACTTTACACCGTATACGTGCTCTAAGAGATTTTGATGATGTTAAGGCGGGAGACCTCGGCGGTTTTATTGAAAATGAAAGTAACTTATCCCATGATGGCAATTGCTGGGTCTATGATAATGCCGCGGT
>NZ_JBHION010000049.1:0-2719 GCF_042195515.1 Bartonella sp. CB10SXKL
CAATGGTTGAAGGTGAAAATGCACCCCCAGACCCTACACAAGACATTATTGGCTATATGAGTTGGATGGGAAAAAAGATTCGAGAGCAGGATGCGTATATTAGGGAACAGAAAGAAGCGCTAAGACAAGCTGAGGAACAGCAGCAGCATGATATACGTCTTGGTCAGTTTTTCAACAATTCTGTTAAGTCGTTTCAAAATAAATCCAGTGATTTTGGTGATGCGGCAAATTTTCTTTATGAGAAGCGTGCGAAGGAATTGAGTTCTTGGTCGTCACTTTATCCTGAGTATGGACAACAAAACACAATAGATGCGATTATAAGAGATCAATTGCATGCTCTTGTAGCGACTTGTGCACAAAGAGATCTCAATCCGGCAGAAGAGATTTATAGAATAGCGCAAAATCTTGGCTATCAGAACCAAGGGGTTCAAGCGAATAATCAAGTTGCTGCGCTTCAAAGCCGGCAGAATTCTGCGAGAACCTTAACAGCATCTGGAGGAGGGGGCAGTGTTGGACCAATCACTTTAGCAAGCATTGATAGGATGTCAGAAGAAGAATTTGACGCTTGGATATCAAATCCGAAAAATAAAGCAATTTTTCGGCAATTGCATGGTGCTGGTAACGGGTATTAAGAGTGCATTTTTATAGAAATTAGCCTGTTTTATGCAGGGTTATGGTCCGGCTTTTAAGCCGGTTTTTTTTACAGCAAAGAAAGGTAAAATCAATGGCATTAACAACAGTTAGAGCAGATGATCCTCATGCGATAAGCACGTGGTCAAAATTATTAAATACAGAAGTTTCAAAGGCGATACCTATTGCCCCTCTTATAGGCAGGGGTTCAAACAGCATTATTCAACTTAAAACTGAAACACAGAAGGGCAGAGGGGATTGTGTTACATTTAGCTTACGTACACAGCTTTTGGGACGGGGTGTTACCTCAGGACAGACGCTTGAGGGGAATGAAGAGGCATTACAATTCCTTCATGACAGACTATATATTGACGAGCTTTCGCATGCAGTTCGTGTAGAAAATGAAGGTAGTATAGCGCAACAACGTACAACGTTTGATTTGCGTGACGAAGCAAAAGATGGCTTAGTTGATTGGTATGCAGATCGCTTAAGCTTGATGTTTTTCATTCAAGCTTGCGGATATACAGCAAGGACAATCTCTTTTGAAGATCGGATGATAGATATCGAGAATGTGCATTATGGATTTAATGAACCTCTTGCACCAAGTAGTAAGCGAATTATCCGTCCAGATGGTAAAACCAAGGATGAAGAGCTAAGTGAAGCGCCAAAACACAGCTTTAGTTTGAAGCTTATTGACGAAGCTGTAAAAATGGCGAAACTTGCTAATCCCAAAATTCGACCAGTACGTGTGAATGGGGAGAGTGTTTATGTTCTCTATTTGCATCCAACACAAGTGATGCAATTGCGTACCAATACAGAGACTGGTCAGTGGCTTGATATTCAGAAAGCTGCTTACACAGGCTCTCGTGCGAAAAACCCAATCTTTGATGGTTCTTTAGGCATGTATAATGGTGTGATTTTACGTGAATCTGAACATGTCACCCATGGGGTAAAATCTACCGATCATACAGCGAAAAAAAGTGTGCGTCGTGCTGTTTTTCTTGGAGCACAAAGTATCGTTATGGCTTTTGGAAATAATCGCAATGTCAATCGCTATAAATTGGTGGAAGAGCATTTCGACTATCAACGTTACTATGGTTTGTCTGCGAAAACACTGATTGGCATGAAGAAAACCCGTTTCAAATTTCCAAATAGCTCTCAAGCAGCGCAAGATTTTGGAACGATTGTTATCCCCACCTACAGTGGTGAACCTGATAATTAATCATAGGGAGGAAACAAGACATGGCAGATCAATTACCACCTCCATTACAGGGAAGAAATCTTCACACCCAACAGGTGAGTTTCTTACGTTTGAATATCTCGCATAAAGATAAGCATCTTACGGAAAAAATCGGAATTTTGCCTCGTGGCGCTTTGATCACTTCGATGAAGGCTTTTGTCAAGACCGCGTTTTCTGAAGCAAAATTAAAGATAGGCAGCACCTATGGCGGCAATGAGTTCAGTGAAAAAGACATCAAAGCCCAAGGCACGCAAGATTTTACGCCAACAGATCAAAAGTCTTTTGTTGCAGATGATAAGGAGATGACCCTTTATGCAACACGGGATAAAACAACTGCGGCTGGTGAATGTATTGTGGTTGTGCAATTCGTAACAAATCATTGAGGGGATAAGACATGGCAGATTATTTACCACAGCCCTTGCAAGGGAGAAATCTTCATACCCAGCAGGTAAGCTTTTTGCGGCTTAATTTTAGCTATGAAGATAAAGAAAACGCTATGAGAATAGGCACGCTACCTCGTGGTGCTTTGATCACTTCGATTAAAGTGTATGTCAAGACAGCATTTTCGGACACGAAGGTAAAAATAGGGTGCACTGCTGGCGGCAATGAGTTTGGTGAAGCAGAAATCAAACAACAGGCAGTAAAAGAGGTTAAGCCCACCAATCAGAAGGAGTTTATCCCTTATGATGAAGAACTTACTCTCTATGCTAAAGCTGATAAGACAGTACAAGCTGGGCAAGCAAGTATAGTCGTTGAATTCGTGACTAATCACTGAGAGGTATTTTGATGACACGTCATTATATTCGGGTTAAAACCGGAGGACCGATACCAGTAAAGCGAGATGTTTAT
>NZ_JBHION010000050.1:0-2393 GCF_042195515.1 Bartonella sp. CB10SXKL
GAGATGATAGAGACCTATCAAGGTTTAAAGATGATGTCACGCATCATGAAATTGATAGCCTTTATTGTCTTTATGTTCGTAATAGATTTTTCCCGTTTTGTGGACGCCATAGAGAATAGCTTCTCACACTTTAAAAAATGGATAACTAAGAGTTGAAAATATAATCTGTTTATATTTTTTTATGACGTAAAGAATCCTTTTTAATAATATCCATAAAGGTGCTATTTCTTAACTTTGCGTTCTCTAAAAGAGTTTTTGGAGATACAACTTGTATGCAAGCATTGAAATAAGGCCAATAATTCCGATAATATTCTCCTTCTGGAGAAAAAACTTTAGTGAAATGATTTGTAAAACATAAAATTTGTGAAAAAGCGTCATCTATTTCAGCAATGAGATAAAGATACATCTCCCCAACACCATATTCTTTAAGTGTTTTGGCATAATACATTAATTGAGCAACGCCTGTATTTTTATAATATGCTACAGGACTTTTAAACTCTATTAAGACAGCCCGTTTTTTTTCCTCAGAATCAAAATATAAAGCTACATCAGGTCGACTCGATAACCCTTTATTATTTTCTTCAACATCAAGTGAAGCTTTATTAACTTTTGAAAGGAAGTTCTTTATATTCTTCTCACTTTGTAAGTAACTGTAGCCCATTAAGGCGTCATCAAGTATCCATAAATTATTCTTTTCCAATGCTAAAGGTAAGTTTTTATCAGCAGTATGTTGTTGTGGAACAAATAAATTATGAATATCTTTTTCCAAAGTTTGAGGCTGTAGTAAATTAGAAAATTGGCACAGAATATCGTTTCTGAATTGAATATATTGGGTTAATTCTAGACTAGCAAATTTTTGTGCTTTTTTAAAATTATTTTTTGGTCTTCCTTTACCTTCACGAAGAATTCTTTTGAATGCTAATTTTTTTGTTGAATATTTTTTCTCTGCTTTTTCAATCAATGAATCTTCTGTAAAGATACCTCCAATTACATCTTTGGTGTCTAGAAATTCTACCAAGTAAGGGTATTCTTCAGAAACCTTTTCGAGAAGAGCAATTTTTTCTTCTTTAATTTGGGGGAAATGATGGTTAATTATTTCATCTAGAATATGCTCTAACTTTTTATTAATATCACCCCAAGTTAGTTGCGTTTCTAAGTCAGCTTGTTTTTCATCAATATCAAAACAGTTTCTTTCATCGTTAACATGCTTATTCAGAACATGAGATTCCAATAAAAATATCATTATAACATTTTTTATTGGTTGAATTTTGATAAACTCTGAAAAAGGCATAACAGTACGATTATGAGCACAGTAGAATGCTTTTATTTCATCACTATAATTTTCATTATTTTCAAAATAATAAGAAAGGGTAAAAGGAATATTTCGAAGACCAATATTAAAAGTTTTAACTTCTAAATAAGGTAAATCTTGTGTACTTATTGTGCTCTTCTTCAAGCTTTCTAAATTTTCTGCGTTTCTTAATTTATATAAGTCTTCTAAATCTTCCGCTTCATGTACATAAAAGTTGATTTTAATATCTTTTTCTTTATTTAAAAAAAGTAAAGGAAGAAGATGATAATAAATTTCATCACGAACGATGCTTATATTTAAATCAGTTTGTGTATAAGGGTTTTCAAAAAATAATTGTGTTGTCCACCATTTATCTTGTTTACCATTTTCTTTCTTAAAAGAATCTTGTGTAAAATCTGGAGTGAAATTTAATGAAACTCGGACATTATTTTCACTTTTATTAAAACTCGTAATTTCAACTTTTTCAAATACTTTTAAGTAAGTAATACGTCCAACACCTTTACATCCTTTTTCAATTTTATAATCACTTTTATAGGTAGAAAAAGATTTGATATTTTCTGTTGTAAAACCATCTCCATTATCAAAAACGCTTACCGCAAAAACCGGTTGATCCTGCAATAAATCTTTGTTGCCATAAAGTTGGAATAAAATATCAATTTTTGTTGCGTGAGCCTGTATAGAATTAACTATAGATTCCTTAAGAACTGTAATTATATTTGTTTTTGGAGAAAGATCACGGATTATAGCCTTAAGATTGACAAGCATGAGTGCACCAATAAGCTTTTTATTCTATTTATTTTTATTGAAGTAGGTAAAAAAATCCTAAATTATTTATATGCTTGATGATTGCTTTTGTATAGAGACATTAGACGATATTTTTGCTTATTTTCAGCAAAAGCATGCAAGGTAAATTTGTCTTGAGTCTGAATGATTGTGATGCGGTTCGAGAGATCTTTAAAGATTTTGACTTTTTAGAAGTAAAGACCCTTTGGACAGCAGGTACGGCTAAAAAACCACCCCGAAAAGAACTCTTGATTCGTAATAATTGAAGAAAATCATAAAAAGATTTGTTAGAATCAGA
>NZ_JBHION010000051.1:0-2306 GCF_042195515.1 Bartonella sp. CB10SXKL
GATAGAATATTTTTTTATAGTCTTGCCAAACAAGAGAAAGCTGTTTTTTATCAAACATTCTGCTGCTTTTTTATTTTTGGGAGATCTGTTTTAAGGCAATATCGCGTTCACTCAGCACGCATTTCAGTTCCTTTTTCACGCGACAATAAAGCCTCGCACGCTTGATAAACAGGTAATAAATGACAACGATTGGCACCCATATTAAAACACTTAAGAGCGTAAAGAACAGGAAAGAAATGGCTATTAATGTTATAAGACTACTCGTCATTTTGTCCCCCTTCCACATTCTGCATACGCATTGCCTGATCGCGTTGTTGTATCGCTTCTTCCAATTGTGGAAGTATTTTGTTCAATTTTCTCGTTAATTTTATGCACATGATCCCAATGATCGGAGAAAAGAGAAAAATCCCTAACCATATAAAGCTATAAATAATGCGAATTCTTGAAAGCGACGGCACTATAAAGCTAACTATACTATCCTTCCCCGATACCAAATGTACGATAGAGAAAGCAGATTGCAAAACAGAAAAGAGAATAAGAATAAAAAAGATTATTTTACATTCTTTTGAAGAAAAAGGCAGAGATTCTTTGAAGTTAAGAAAGCGCATTTTTGCATCAAGTGTCTCAAGCGCGAGATTGTGTCTTTTCATTTCTCCCTGATCATTGCGCAATTGTTGTATGGCTTGCTTTTGTTGCGTCGTACTCTTTTTCAAGTCTTGAGCGAGTTTAAAAGATAACCTGATATGCTTGATCAACAGGTAAGGAAGCCTGACCATAACCATAACCATTAAAACGGCAATGATGATGCCCCCTAAAAAACTCAAATATTGTATCATAATGCTCACTTTTTCCCCCTATCGCATTGATATGAAATCATCATTTTCATTCTCTTCTCAAGCAAATGTTTCTAATTTCTTTACTGTTTTTTTCACGCCATAATGAAGGAGACTATGGAGAATTAAAATAACAGGCAAAGTGATGGCACTACATACCAAAATAAACAAAAACGGCAGCGCTTCAATCAATAACAAAAAAAACAACGGATTATTGTGTGAAACAATCGCACATCGTATAGTAAAAGACGAAAAAAGCACAGCATGTATAAAAAGCGCAACTGCAATGAAAGCCATCCAAGAGATTATTTTATAATCTTTTTTTGAGAGAAGCAAAGATTCTTGAAAAGAAAAGGCACGCAACTGTGTTGCAAGAACTGTATTCTGTCCCCTACCCTCTGCCTGATTATGCCTCAAATTCTGCGCTGCACCCTTTTTTAATTTCCTTCGCATCTTACATAACAGTACTGCCCGTTTTATCAAAGAATAATAAATGGCCAAGATGATCTTCACGGTAGAAAAGAGTACCATGCTCCACGCAGAATAAATAAAGATAGCTATCCCTAAGGAGATCAATAATAGATTTATTAAAAAAGGCGTTATAGAAGCGGTCACTTTCCCCCCCTATCATATTTGTTGAGAGATTGGTTGTCTAGCTGTTGCTGTTCTGGCAAGGTTTCCCATTGCAGCATCATTTCCTTCGCATCCCGTTTAAATATGGCGTTAAAAATAGAAAAGAGCGGAAAGAACCCAAAAAGAACGCCAAAAATCATTTGCGGCAAGAGACATAAAAAAGCCCAAACACCATTCCACCCTAAGTTACGAAGAAATTCGATCGCAGGAACCCATATAAAACTCTGTCTCATGTTTTGAAGATCTTCTTGTTTCATTTTTCCCAGTGCTTGGAGCTGTTCCTTGGATATAACGTGAAAAAATTCCAAAGGGCTCATATAGGCAGACGCGGAAAAAAGCACCAACAAGAGGATAGCCAAACAACAAATGATGATATAATCGCCTGTTGAAAGCATCATCCATTTTTTGAAAGTTGCCGATTGATCCAACACTGACTGTGATACAAAAGCCTTATCTCCCTTATGGGCAAATTGGTGTTGTGATTTATCTTCGATCATACGGATACTCCCCCACTTCTAAAATTCCCACTCTTCAATATTTGATAGCACGCCACCAGCGCGGTAAATTCGCTTAGCACCCTTCTCAGAGTAATGCAAGCACTATAAATCCCCTCTACGTATTTTATTTATTTGCCCTATACGCGCTTATACATGCGCGCTTACAAGCCAAAACACCCCTTTCCCCAAGGTGGTGCCCCCATATTGAAAGCCAAGCACGCTGCCAAGATCAACCTCAGTCCCAGATCAACCTCAGTCATTGCCTCATCTAAAGCTTCCTCAAGCACACGACGTAAACGCCCTACGCTTACCTTTTCCTCAAAAATTTTCAATCTCTTTTCCT
>NZ_JBHION010000052.1:0-2304 GCF_042195515.1 Bartonella sp. CB10SXKL
CTGATGTCATAAAATACGCCCTCCAGATAATAAAAAACCCCGCATTTGCGGGGATTCCAAACTGCACTGCCTCTCGTCTAGACACAATACGACAAGTGCCGTATTTGTCATTAAATACGATTTGCTACACTTTGTCAACACTAAAATAACACATATTGATAATTTCAAAGTGAATCAGTTAAACAGATAAAGTGCACATTAAGGTAGACATATAAGGTAGAAATGATGTTTATAAAAAAATCTTTATTTAGAAGCGTATTAATTATCGCACTTTTTACAACGTGTTTTATATCCACTTCAAATGGATATGCTAATTCTGAAGAATCTTCTTCATTTTTTAATAAGTTATTCTGTTCAAAAGTAACCACAGAATTAAAAACCGAACTTCATAATCACCTAATTCATGGAAACGAATGGTGGGAAAAAAGATTCAAAGAAATTAGAATGATAGAAGAAGTATATTTCTTGCATAACATGTCGACTTTATCAAAAGAACGTTTTGAACAACATGTAAATATGATAAGAGAATGGCATGATATACTGTGGGAAAGAAACAATAGTTTTAGCGATTTAACCGGCAGTATGCTACAAAAAATAAGTGCAATAGAGGATCTAAATAAAGCAAAACAATCTAAGAACCATATGGAGGAATCAGAAATTCTGAAAGCCCTTCCTATAATTGAAAAGCGGATAATTGAAAATAAAAGAAAACTTCATAAACTAGATTATGAAAGTGAAGCGTTATATAAGTTTATCATTCACTTTTATTGATAGTTACATAATTTTGCGAAAAATACTTTTGAAGCGCATTAAGAGCAACCTTTAGCGAACTCACAAGATGTAGTAATTCTTGATCTTCACTAACAAGGTACTGTAGCGCTGCATAAAGATTGTACTGTCTATAGAGATGTTGCGCCTCTTTTATTGCCTCGTGAACAGATTGATAATGACGCGTTGCTTTTTCAACCCATTGCTCAAAGCTATTAGGGTCTGAGTTTGTAGAAACATCATCATAAATAGCATTAGGCAAGCCCTTTGCACAAAGGTAATTATTCCTTATCTGTAGATATTGTTGCGCGGCATCATATTGCTCTTGAGTAATCACGCCTTGCAAGTAAAGCCGCCCGATATAGGTACCAGAAAGTGGATTTTTTGCCTCCTGTAGCGTTAAACCGAAGCGCTTTGCACGCATTTCTATTGCCAATTTATCAACGGCTTCACGCGGTGCTTTTGCACGTGATATACGTCCGTTTGGTTCTCTTACCTGCCCTGCTATTTTAGGGCGTCCCCTCTTTTTATTTTTTTTCACTTATGTCCTCAGATGTCTGTTTAATATCTTGCCAAATTCTCTCTGATCTTGACCATGAAATTCGATTTAAAAAGAACAATAAAACCACTAAAATGCATATTACAGCAGCAACACCTAACTTAAGTTTTAAGTGACTTTGATCCCAAGAAAGTTTTAAGAGCAGAATGAAAAGTGTACTCAATAAAGCACCCATCACTATACTGTAATAACTCATTGATGTAGATGACATACAATCTCTTAACAGCTCTATATCATTCTCTGTAAGCATATAAACGGGTTCAGATTCTTCTGTACTAACCCTAGGCTTCTTTTTACTATCCATTAAAGCACCTTCTGTTTAAAAAGGAACACTGTCATTCATAACGGTATGGGGCGTATCAAGAGGTCTGTAAATGCTTCTGTCATAAGCAGATGACTGATCTTGATTATCATCATTTTTGCCATCTAAAAGCTTTAACTCGCCTTTGTACTGAGGCAATATGACTTCTGTTACATAGCGATCAACACCGTTTTTATCTTGCCATTTACGGGTTTGTAGTCGCCCCTCGATATAAACTTTGCTGCCCTTATTCAGATACTGGAGAGCTATTTTTGCAAGATGTGGATTAAACACCACAATGGAATGCCATTCGGTTTTGTCTATTCTCTTATTGGTTGCCTTGTCTGTATAGCTCTCAGACGTTGCCATTCGAAAATTGACCACCTCGATGCCAGATGACATTGTTTTGCTTTCTGGATTGGCACCTAAATGACCAATTAAAATCACTTTATTAAGCATGTTTGTAAGTCCCATTAAATGATGTAAAGATCATAACATGTTTTATGTGTTTTTACAATGTTTTCAGTTAGCTAATAACAATTATTTAATGTTTTACATTATGTTCTAAATCACTAAAGCGTGTAAAATCGGATTGAAATGCAAGGGGAACGATTCCTGTCGGACCATGGCGTTGTTTTGCTATAATAACCTCGGCTTTACCCTTGGCTTGCTCCAT
>NZ_JBHION010000053.1:0-2271 GCF_042195515.1 Bartonella sp. CB10SXKL
AAACTTTAAATAGAATCTGCTAGATCTATTTAAAACAAATAGCAATAATAAAATAAAAAAAGGGTGCTAAAGACCCACGACCTGCTTAAAAAGAAATTTTATTAAAGGCTACTTATCCACAGCCTATGACATGAGGTAAAATCAGCAAAATAGTGAATTTTGCTGTTCGTTTTATGGAAAAAAGACAAATTTGATATGTGCTTTTAAGATATCAGAATGTATGTTTTGATAGGCTTTTATTGCTTGCTTTGTAAGAAAGATAAAAAGCATATACCCCCCCTATACCCCCAAAACCCCTACAAAACCTATGCTATAAGTTGAATTTACAGGTTGTAATGTTGATATAGATTGTTTTTTGAAAAGTTGATAAAAATTAACATATTGAAATATAGTGACTTTTATTTTGATTTTTAAAATATATAAAGAGGGGAATAAAAAGCACCTCCAAAACCCCCAAAACCTCCAAAACCAATAGATGGGAAGTGTTTTGAAGGTTTCATTTTATGAATACATAAGTTATATGTTTTATTGGAATTTAAAATTCATTCATTGAAATGTTTTATGACTTTTCACTAAAGGATGCCATTCATAGCGTATGGTAGGTCGACCGCCTTGGGAGTTATTGTCTCCAGAGATTTCACGAATATAATTGCAACGGCATAAAAGCTCTAAAGCTTGCTTCACAGCTTCATTGTCTTTTAAACATTTCCAATCACGTTTATAAACATCCCGTGCAGTAAAAACATTAGGTAAACAATCACAGCGCTTGACAAGCAAGTTTGCACTTTCTGTTGCTAATGTATCATGCGCCGCATAAAGACGTTTGGCATGACTTAACAGATATTTTTCCCAATACAAGGCTCTCTCAAGAGCATTTCTATTGATTTCAAAACGACCCCCTTCGGTCAATTCAAAAATCAACGCAAGTGTTGGTATGGTTTTATCCATTTTCAAAAGATACGATTGTAAATTTGTAGAGAAATGACCACTATTTATTTTTTTCTGAAAATCTTCCCACCATACACGAAAGATCTCTTGGGCATCAGTAGAAAAGTGTATGGTTATCGGATGCTTTGGTGAGCCTAACGGTTTATCATAAAGAGAACGAAAGACCCCTTGATAGCTTTCCCATGCCTTTTGATTGGGAGGTCTATCCGTCCATAACCGCTTTTTTCGTTCGTCGGGCCATACAATCATTTGAAATCGTTGCATGAAACCATCATCATTTATTCCATGGCACATGGCTTGAATAATGGGAATAATGCGTGAGGGTTGAATGCCCCCAATAATGGAAATGGTTGCATTGGGAATATGAATGGTTCCACGTTCAATACGGTCATAGGTGTATGACGTATTGCCATTAAAAGCTGTTAGATAAAAGGCACGGTCTGTTTGGTATTCCTTTCTTTCCATATTAGCTAAAAACCCAGCCAATTCATCTCGTACCATCAAGAGACCACGGGGGTTTTCTTTTAAGAGTTCCCCAAGCTTTT
The DNA here is from genome assembly GCF_042195515.1 of Bartonella sp. CB10SXKL. Classification (NCBI taxonomy): domain Bacteria; kingdom Pseudomonadati; phylum Pseudomonadota; class Alphaproteobacteria; order Hyphomicrobiales; family Bartonellaceae; genus Bartonella; species Bartonella sp. CB10SXKL. The sequence continues at coordinate 1,494 of NZ_JBHION010000053.1, forward strand.
CGACAGTCACATCGTTGACAATAAGACGTCGTTTATCAAGAGTGTTATCATCACTTTCTTTGTGTTCAATAGATTGTGAAAGAAGGGCAAGGGCTTGTTCCTCATCTTGATCTTTGAGTGCTTTATAGGCTTGTTTTTTCTTTTCTCGTTTATCTAATTCAATAAGAATATCTTTCTTTTCTTGCTGTTCTTTCTTCTTTAACCATTCTTGATGCCATTCCTCTTGAAAGGCATAGAGAGGAGTTAAAGCGGCTTGCATGGTAGGTGTTTTGAGTGTTGAAGGTTGCCCCACAAGAGCACCCCAGAGATTAGGAACAATTTTCCAATTATTATCATGTTTTTTGGGAGCAATCCGCACGCCATTGCCAATCACAGCAGCCAAGCCACATAAAGCAGAGATAGCAATAAAATCGATAGAAGATTGTTGAAGATCGGCAACCTCATAAATATAGTCCATTAATGGCATTGGAAGCTGTAATAAGCTAAAAGGCTCGACAGGTAAGAGAGCCGTAGCAATCGGTTTTAATTGCCCCCAACCATTTTGTTGCAAGGCTTGTTCATAAGGAATGGCTTTTAAACAAGTATTTTCGTTTAAAGAGACATTATCGTTATCATTGACGGGAGTATTTTCATTATTGTTTTGTAAATTACTATCTTTCATAGTTTCCCTCTTTTAAGAAAGTAATACGTTATTAAAATCCGTTCCTTTTGGAGCTTGCATCATAAAGACCTCAAAGCCTTGGCTATAAGCACGTGCAGCTAGGGTAAAACCTGCTTT
>NZ_JBHION010000054.1:0-2242 GCF_042195515.1 Bartonella sp. CB10SXKL
GCAGATGGTAAAACTGATTATAGCAGTGTGACTTTAGGTAAAGGTAAGGATGCAGGACCAGTTGCGCTTCATAATGTCAAAGATGGTGTCATTGGTGAGAGTTCACATGATGCGATTACGGGTGGACAGATCAACACGATTTCTCAGGATTTAGCCAAGTTTCTTGGTGGTGATGCAAAATTTGTTGGCAGTACGTTTACAGGACCAACCTACAAGTTATCGAAGGTTGATGCAGCTGGTAATATAACAGACAGTTCTTTTAATAATGTTGGTAGTGCATTTACTGGTCTTGATGATAATATCAAGAATGTGAATGCACGTATTAAGGAAGTTTCGCAGGGAGTAGCGCAGGATTCTTTGAATTGGAGTAAGGAAGCCAATGCGTTTGTAGCTAAGCATGGAACGGAAGGAAGCAGTAGCAAATTGAAGTTTCTTTTAGATGGAGAAGTTTCTAAAGGTTCAACAGAAGCGATTACCGGTAACCAGCTTTATTCAATGAATCAAACAGTTGCGACGTATTTTGGTGGAGGCGCTGGCTATGAAAATGGAAAATGGGTTGCCCCCACCTTCAAGCTTAAAACTGTCAATGAAGATGGTAGTACTGGTGAGGAAAAGGTTTACAATAGTGTAGCGGAAGCATTTGCTGGTGTTGCGAGTTCTATCACGAATGTTCATAATGATGTAACCAATGTAGTGAGTGATAGTCTTGCCAAGCAGGATGATGAGACGAAAGTTATCACTATTGGTAAAGAAGTAGAAGGTACAGAAGTCAATATTGCAAATAAAGACAAAGAAGACCGGACACTTTCAGGTGTTAAGGCAGCAGAGAATGACAATGAAGCAGTCAATAAAGCGCAGCTTGATGCAAGTCTGAAGGATCTTTCTAACAATCTTCAGTCTGATGATTCAGCTGTTGTTCATTACGATAAAAAAGATGGTGATAATGGCAGCATTGATTACACGAGTGTAACTTTAGGAAAAGGTAAGGATGCAGGACCAGTTGCACTTCATAATGTAAAAGATGGTACCATTGGTGAGAGTTCACATGATGCAATTAATGGTAGTCAGATCAACACGATTTCTCAGAATGTAGCTAAATTCCTTGGTGGCGATGCAAAATTTGTTGACGGTACGTTTACAGGACCAACCTACAAGTTATCCAAGGTTGATGCAGATGGTAATATAACAGACAGTTCTTTTAATAATGTTGGTAGTGCATTTACTGGTCTTGATGCAAATATCAAGAATGTGAATGCACGGATTAAGGAAGTTTCTGAAGGGGTAGCGCAGGATTCTTTGAATTGGAGCAAGGAAGCCAATGCCTTTGTAGCGCGTCATGAAAAGAGCAAAGAAGAAAAAGGCAGAGCTGTAAGGACACAAGAAAACAGTAGAATTACGTTTCTAGCAAATGGTGAGATTAGCGCTAAATCAACAGATGCTATTACAGGTGGTCAGCTTTATTCAGTCAATCGGACGGTTGCTAGCTATTTTGGTGGTGGCGCTAGTTATGAGAATGGAACTTGGAGTGCGCCTACATTCAAACTTAAAACTGTCAATGAAGATGGTAGCACTGGTGAGGAAAAGGTTTACAATAGTGTAGCGGAAGCATTTGCTGGTGTTGCGAGTTCTATCACGAATGTTCATAATGATGTAACGAATGTAGTGAGTGATAGTCTTGCCAAGCAGGATGATAAGACGAAAGTTATCAATATTGGTAAAGAAGTAGAAGGTACAGAACTCAATATTGCAAATAAAGACAAAGTAGATCGGACGCTTTCCGGTGTGAAGGAAGCCGTGAGAGGTAATGAAGCTGTTAATAAAGATCAGCTTGATAAAAGTCTGAAGGATCTTTCCAGCAGCCTTCAGTCTGATGATTCAGCAGTGGTTCATTACGATAAAAAAGATGATGATAATGGCAGCATTGATTACACGAGTGTAACTTTAGGAAAAGGTAAGGATGCAGGACCAGTTGCACTTCATAATGTAAAAGATGGTACCATTGGTGAGAGTTCACATGATGCGATTAATGGTAGTCAGATCAACACGATTTCTCAGAATGTAGCTAAATTCCTTGGTGGTGATGCAAAATTTGTTGGCGGTACGTTTACAGGACCAACCTACAAGTTATCGAAGGTTGATACGGATGGTTCGGTAGCAAGTGCTAGTTTTGATAATGTTGGTAGTGCATTTACTGGTCTTGATGATAATATCAAGAATGTAAATGCACGGATTAAGGAAGTTT
>NZ_JBHION010000055.1:0-2157 GCF_042195515.1 Bartonella sp. CB10SXKL
AACCTTTACGAATATGATGATGGCACAAGAGAATACGAAGAATTTGACGGTGGTCAGTATCATGAGATGCCTGAGAATGTTGATTACAGTACCAAGGCGCAAGTGAAAGCTTGGATATACGGTGGTGATTTGCCAAGAAGCGTATTGAGTTGCGAAGCATTGATAGACGAGGTGAATAGGGAAATCAAAAAACGTACAGTGAAAGCAGTGAAAACTTATGATGATATAGACAGTGAACTAGAGAAAGCACTTGATATTCAATTAGGTAGGTATCAAAATGAAAAAAATTGAAAAAAATAAAAAATACGTATTGACTTTAAGGAAAGGTTCGTTTAGAAGAGTCGACAAGTGCTAAAAACACTTAGTGATAAGCGGATAAACCACGATAAGGTTTCTCCCATCTTCAAAGTACTGACTTTCTTTTATGCTATCATTGGCATATAACGGTTATGTCGGGTGTAGCTATGCCATACAATACCCTTCGCGAGGGAAAAGCATAGCGGCGGACTTATCACCGTGTTTTTAGCACCCGACGCCCTTATGGGCTGTTAATTAAAAACTTCATTGATAAGGATTACTAGCATGAAAGCTACAGTTAAAAATCAAGAAACATCTCCAAAATATGAACTTACTAATGAAACTACAGAAGTTAAAGACCATCTCTATGGTAGAGTTAGAACACTTTATCGCATTAAAGCTTTAAGAAGTTTTGGAAGTGTTAAAAAAGGAGATTTAGGGGGCTTTATTGAAAGTGAATACAACTTATCACATGATGGCAATTGTTGGGTTGGTGATGATGCCAAGGTTTATAATGCTGCTATGGTTTGGGGGCATGCGAAGGTTTTTGAAAATGCAATAATTTGTGATGAGGCGTGTGTTAATGGGTTTGCGAAGGTTTACGGTAATGTACGTGCTTATGGAAAGGCAATTATTGGTGGCAGGGCGCGTGTTTTTGGAGATACGCAACTTATTTTGGGGGCATGGGTTACAGGAAGAAAAGAGATTTCTACAGGTTTAATATCCTTTTGTAGATAGATAAAGACTGTAGATAAATTGACTAAAGCGGCTTCTAAAAGATAGAATTAAAAAAAGCCGCGTCCTTTAAGACACGGCTTTTATTATCAAAACAGCTAGCGATCCAAATAAACGATTAAAATAACCAATCGAAATATAAAAGAACATCTCTTTATTGCACAAAACGTATCAAAAAGCAAGCTGTTAAGTAAAATAAAAATGGGATTCACACTGTAGATTCAGTGATTTATAATTATCATTTATCAAATCAATTTAAATCATAATGAATAAAATGAACGCTGTTAAATTACCTTCTTTTCAAACAGAAGAACAATCTTCTTTTCGTCAACTGCCCCATAATATTGAAGCAGAGAAAGCTTTGCTGGGTGCTATCATTATCAATAATAATGCTCTTGATAGCGTTTCTGATTTTTTAAAAGCAGAGCATTTTTTTGAACCGTTGCATCAAAAGCTTTTTGATATCATTTCACAAATTATTCAAAGTGGAAAAGTTGCAGATCCCATTACTATTAAGCCCTTTGTTGAAAATGATGAGAAAATTGGTGACATCACTGTATATAATTACGTGGTGCGTTTAGCTACCGAGGCAGTCACAATCATTAATACTAAAGATTATGGAAGCGTCATTTATGATCTGTTTATCCGACGCTCTTTAATTAACCTTGGCACTCAAGTTGTGAATAGAGCTTATGATGTTTCTGTAGAACTTACAACATCACAACAAATTGAAACTGTTGAAAATCAGTTGTTTGAATTGGCAGAAAAGGGAAAATATGGGGGTGGGTTTGAAAACTTTAATACAGCCATTGCAAAAGCACTTAACATGGCAAGTGCAGCGAAAAAGCGTTCCTCAAGGCTCTCAGGGATAGCTACCCATATCAAAACACTTGATGAGAAAATGGGAGGGTTACAAGCATCTGATTTGATTATCCTTGCGGGGCGCCCTGCTATGGGGAAGACCTCTCTGGCTACCAATATTGCTTTTAATATTGCCAATGCTTGCAAGCGTCATGATAACAGCCAAGCCAATGAAGGGGGTATTGTAGGTTTCTTCTCACTTGAAATGTCATCTGAACAGCTTGCAACTCGTATTATCTCAGAGCAAATAAAGGTTTCTTCTTC
>NZ_JBHION010000056.1:0-2045 GCF_042195515.1 Bartonella sp. CB10SXKL
GAGCCAAGCCCCAAAGCACCGGTAATGGCACTGGCAGCGCCCGAGGCTGCTCCGCCCGTAACCGCCGTGACAGCCAATGCCACGATAGCCGCACCGGCTTCTGTCAGCCCTTGGGCTTTATAATCCCAGTCTTTAAATTCAGCCTTAACTGCTTGCCAATCCACTTGCTTGGATAATTCTGGATCATCACGCAGTTGCTTGATCCATGCCATGCCTGGAGAGCGAGACAATTGCTCAAGAGATTTGTCTAAATCACCAGTTGCCTCATACTCAACAACAAAGCCATCACCCGCATCAAGCTTTATGCCACCCTTAGCATCTATGGTGACATGTTCGATGGTCTCCTTAAGGTAACCTTTATCGCTCTCACTCCACCACACAAGGTTTTCATTACGCTGATAAACATCCTTAAAATCTTGATCCTTGTTGGTCAGAAACTTGATTTTTCCCTTATCTGATGCCAAATGCGTCTGACCACCACTTGATAGCCCTGCCGCACCAAGTGTGAGATCCCCATTTTGCGCATGCATGGAGAGGTTGCCCTCTGTTTCTATCGTGGTTTTGTTTGTAGTAACTTCTGTTGATTGTTGACGAAACTTATTCTTTTGCTTCGATTTGTCGCCTTCTTTGCCCCTCAGATCCAAATCAAAACTGTTAAAATCTTGCTCTGAAATCGCGTTGAGAGCGCCACCACTGGTGAAATCCCCATTGCCCTTGGCTTTAAACTTTCCCTCAAGGTTCAGTTCACCACCTGTGACAATGGTCAAATCTCCATCACTTTTGACTTCTGTCAAACGGTGCTCACTGCTTTGGGCGTTATAATGCCCTTTTTCCAATGTTTCCTTATGGTCACTCTCTAGCACTAATGAACCAAACGTAGCAGAACCACCGACAATCACCGTCATCGGACCGCCGCTGGTGAATTCCCCCCCCTCTGAGCCAAGATCACCAAGGGATTGAATGTTTAATTCATGATCAGAGAGAATTTGTCCCTTCTGCCCAGCTCGATCAACAAAACCATATTCATTCGTGTCACGGATTTTAGCGGTACTATTGACAATCGTATCACCCGTCATGGTAACCGTATCACCATGAATAACACCGGAAGAATTGGCTAAAAGACCGTTACTGGTGAGTTCTACAGCACCTCTGGCATCTAAAAACCCACCATCATTAAACAATGTTTGCGTGGTCGAAACATGCAATGCATCATCACTCAAGATGGTGCCACTATTGGTAAGACGGTCCGCATTCAAGGTGACCCCATTCCCTTTTAAACGTGCACTGGCAAGGTTTCCTTGCAATCCTTGTGCGTTTTTTATCCCTTGTTCTGAAGAGGAGGTTGGCGCCAAATAAACGTGGGGCACTAAGACCTCTTGTCCGTCGACAAGGTGAGTTTCAAGCCAGATCATATCCTTTTTGATCTCAGCAATCTGCTGAGGCGTTAAGGGCTTGCCTAGCACTAACCCCAAGGGACCTTGCTGCTCCACAGCATTGTCATAGAGCGTTTGCATTTGAGCATTGGGATCTTCAACATCAAGAAGAGTGCGATTGCCTGTCAGCTCAAAGATTTGCTCACCCACCAGACGATATTCAAAATAAGCATCGCCTAATCTTTTAAACACGTTTTCAGGCTTATAATTGCCAATCTTTTTTAAGTAATAGTCCGATCCTAAAAATTTACTTGGGTTGATAAAGTCCTGTCGCGTCTCAACTAAAAACGGCACATCCGGTGATTGGCTGCCAGCTAACTCTGTCTTGACAGAGTTAAGCCCATCTTGCGTTGGCACTTGTATGGATTCTGGTGCGGGTGTTTTTGTGCTTGGTGCAAAAAGTCCTTTGTGCCCTTTCAAACCATTGATGATGCCGTCCAATCGATCATCACTAATCAGTGGTTTGGAACCGTCAAAATCGGTGTTTTTAACACCAGCCAAACCTTTATCGCCAGAGCTTAAGCCAACTTGCTCAACCCCCTCACGCACCGCATGATTGTCAATATAGCCTGTCAACTTGGCATCAAGCGTGCCACCAGCTTCAATCGTGCC
>NZ_JBHION010000057.1:0-1993 GCF_042195515.1 Bartonella sp. CB10SXKL
ATACTCAAAACATGGCAGATACGTTATATATCTTAAGTGATGGAAAGCAGGATTATGTAAACTTGGAAAATCATAAATATGACGTTGTGGGTACAAAGATTGGCAAAAATCCTTACACTTTTGAACAAATACCTCCTGGAAGTGGTCCCTGGAAAGAGAGAGGGCAAATATTTAAGGGCTACCCAAGTGTTCATGCTTGTTATGGTCATGCCGGTGATGCTTGTACATGGCGCTACGGTTCACCTAATCGTACGCCAATTTATTCAAAATATTCAGGAAGAAAAAAATGAAGAAAATCTTGAAATTATTAAGTGGTCTCATTCTGTTAAATATTGCTGGATGTAACATTGATAAGCCTGCTCCAGGGTATTTGAGTATGTGGGAGAAAAATAGTGTTACTGATTTTACGGAGATAGGAAAAGCCCTATTAGAATGTGGCATGCCAACGCCTTATGATATCGATCCAGAAAACCAACAGCAGAGTATTAATGCTAAAGCAACAACTTATGCTTGCATGCTCCAATCAGGATTCCGCTATAAAGATGAAGAAGTAGCAAGAGCGGGAGGGCCATGTTATACTTTTAAAGAGAAAAACTTGCCCATTTGTCGTCCAGGCGCTGTTGTTCCACAGCGAAGTGTCAAGAAGCGCTTAAACAGCCCTTTTTGTAAAAAATATAAAAATAGTCGCAAATGCCAGCCTTAAGTTTTGCAGCTAGTGATGATCAACAATCCGCCATCCTTGCCTTCACTTGGAATGGCGCGATTGTTTCCTCACGCACATTATTTAACGGATGAAGAAAAGCAGCATTTACAAAAAGGTGCTGATGGCAAGGTGCATGTGTCCTTTAATGGCATCTTTACTCCACCAGAGGAAGCCGCTGTTTATGCGGTTCAACATGCGAAGGATAAAAATGCACCGCTTTATTTTGTGGTGTTCCCAGAAGCCGATTCTGCTATCTCAGAACTTTTGGTCGCGGGCTATCAGAAGTTTATGGAAAATAACTTTTGGGGTTTGACCAATTCAACACAAGAAGCAAAAGATTTGGTGTATAGCCATGGTATTACAGGGTTAGAACTTTATGGACATAGCCGTGGTACCATGACATTGGGGAATATGCTGAATTCTTTCAAACAAGAAGGTGTGCACGGTATAGCCGACAACACGAAGATCAATTTCTATGGACCCGCCTTTAATGTTTTAGTTGCATCCGGTCTGTTAGGTTATGTGAGTGGTGGCAAACAAACCACTATTGGTTTTGATGGGCATAGATTTGACGTTGTAAGCAGATTGATTGGTGGCAATGGCTATACTTATGAGACAATATCTGCTGGCAGTAACTGGTGGAAAGAATGGTGGAGAGTGATCATGAATCCCATAAGTTCCCATACCTGTCTTGGAGACGTGGGTCCAAAATGCCAAAAGTTTTATGGCACATCTCATCGTGAACAATTTCCTTTAAGTAAATCAAGGAGTAAAAAATGAAACAAACTCTAAAATTATTAAGCACTGTAACTTTGTTAATTATAACTGGATGTAATATCGATAAACCTCCTCCAGGAGAGGTGGCTACGTGGGAGAAAAATGGTGTTACTGATTTTACTGAGGTAGGAAAAGCCTTGTTAGAATGTGGAATGCCGAGCCTTATTGATGCCGATCCAGAAAACAGAAAACTCAGCTACAATGCATGGGCAACTATTGATGCCTGTATGGTTCAATCAGGTTTTCGTGATAAAGTGGGGGGAGGGACTTGGTGCGAGAATCATAAAGCCGAAAACCTTCCCATTTGTCGTCCAGGCGCTGTTGTTCCACAGCGCAGTGTCAAGAAGCGCTTAAACAGCCCGTTTTGTAAAAAATATAAAAATAGTCGCAAATGCCAACCTTAAGTCTTGCTGTTTGTGATGATCAACAATCCGCCATCCTTGCTTTTGCTTGGAATGAGGGGATTGTTTTCTCAATCCATCATCTCAATATTGTTCACCGTTGTTTTAAGCA
>NZ_JBHION010000058.1:0-1951 GCF_042195515.1 Bartonella sp. CB10SXKL
CCGGCAGAAGAGATTTATAGAATAGCGCAAAATCTTGGCTATCAGAACCAAGGGGTTCAAGCGAATAATCAAGTTGCAGAACTTCAAAGCCGTCAGAATTCTGCGAGAACCTTAACGGCATCTGGTGGAGGAGGGAGTGTTGGACCAATCACTTTAAAAAACATTTGTGATATGTCTGATAAAGAATTTGGAGAATGGTATAGCAATCCTAAAAATCAAATCATTTTTGATAAGTTAATGGGGCGCGATGGCTGAGTATAGTCTAGGCGCATAATATAATCCGCTTTGATGTGGGTTTTTCACCGGCTTAAAGCCGGTTTTTTTTTACAGCAAAGAAAGGTGAAATCAATGGCAATAACACGTATACCTATTAATGATGCACAAGCAGTGCAAGCTTGGTCAAAGAGATTAAATTATGAAGCGTCTAAAGCGCTTGATATTGAACCATTAATGGGAGAAGGCTCCAATAGTATCATTCAAGTCAAGAATGAACTTAGGAAAGAAGGCGGAGATTGTGTTACGTTTAGCTTACGAGCACAGATTATGGGGCGTGGTGTAAGCGAGGGTGAAACGCTTAAAGGCAATGAAGAGGCACTCCAATTCCTTCATGATAAACTTTATATCAATGAACTTAATAACGCTGTTTCAACAAAAAATAAAGGTACGATTGATCAACAACGTATTTTGTTTAGTTTACGCGACGAAGCACATAAGTCATTGGTTGATTGGTTTGCAGACCGTTTGAGTTTGATGTTTTTTCTTCAAGTTTGCGGATATACAGCGCCTACAATAAAGTTTGAAGGACGTGAAGTTGAACTTGATGAATTGTATTATGGTTTTAATGCACCATTGGCACCAAGCAGTAAGCGTATTGTGCGACCAGAAGCCAAAACGAAAGATGAAGACGTAAAAGAGCTGGCAAAACACGGTTTTAGTCTTAAGCTCATAGATGAAGCTGTTAAAGTTGCAAAGTTGGCTAACCCCAAAATCAGACCAGTACGGGTTGGTGGTTCCAATGTCTACGTGATGTATCTTCATCCCATACAAGTTATGCAATTGCGTACCAATACAGATACTGGTCAATGGCTTGATATACAAAAGGCAGTTTATTCAGGTTCGCGCGCGAAGAACCCGATTTTTGATGGTTCACTAGGCATGTATAATGGTGTGATTTTACGAGAATCCGAACATGTAACCCATGGTGTTAAATCCGATGGTAGTGTTGAAGAAAATGTCCGCCGTGCTGTATTACTGGGTGCACAGAGTGCGATGCTTGCCTTTGGAGCAGAAAATCAAGAGACGCGCTATAAATTGGTTGAAGAGCTTGATGATTATCAACGGGTATATGGTGTTGCAGCTAAGACAATCATAGGCATGAAGAAAACACGTTTCCAAATGCCTGGAAGAGGACAAAATGCGCAAGATTTCGGAACCGTTGTTGTTTCAACTTGCACAGGCGAAAAGCCTTCTTAATTTTCAAAGAAAGGAAATAAAACATGGCAGAAGGATTACCACAACCCCTACAAGGGAGAAACTTGGTTACGCAACAAGTGAGTTTTTTTCGCTTGAACATCTCGTATAAAGATAAGCATTTGACACGCAAAATCGGGACTTTACCGCGTGGTGCGATGATCCTTTCGATTAAAGCGTTTGTGAAGACAGCGTTTTCGGATGCGAAATTAAAGATAGGTAGCACCTATGGTGGTAATGAGTTTAGTGAAAAGGACATCAAAACCCAAAGCACTCAAGATTTTACATCAACCAACCAAAAAGAGTTTGTTCCAGAAGATCAAGAGCTTACGCTTTATGCAACACGGGATAAAACAACCGCGGCTGGAGAGTGTGTTGTGGTGGTGCAATTCGTGACCAATCGTTGAGAGGTATTTTGATGACACGTCATTATATTCGGGTTAAAACCGGAGGACCGATACCAGTAAAGCGAGATGTTTAT
>NZ_JBHION010000059.1:0-1906 GCF_042195515.1 Bartonella sp. CB10SXKL
ACGTTATCACGATAAGGCTCCCAGCCCAGTCTTTTTAAAATCTCTGTGACATCTTTAGTTTGCATCATGAATCACTTTCCTTGTGCAAGAAGCTCTGTTAAACGGCTCGGATGACGAATAACTTCGTATTTTATCGGTCTCCCCCAACCCTTGCCCAGTTGTTCTTTAGGCCAATTTTTCTTAAAATCATCTAATGCTTCCTCAAATTTTTCTGCACTTCCTTTATAATCTCTCTTAAAATCGCTGAGTTCCTGTTGATATTTATTTAGCTTTTCTTTGTTTTTCTCAAGGAATTTTAAAACAACATCTCCTGTGGGTTGCGCATCTCCTGTTTTATACTCCTTTTCCAAAATCTTTTGGTTTTCGGTTAGACCAGCATTCCCCGTTTTTACCTCAACAATTTTTAATTCACCATCCTCTATATAGAGAATATCAGGACGGGATCTTATTGCAACATCCTCCATTACTCCTTTATCGTTAGGTTTCTTAACTATTTTTTTAAACGATGCTTCTTGCGTACATGTTGTACATCCTGCTTCCTGTAATTTTTGCATTTCTTCTGTACGCTTTCCGTCATGATGCTCCTTATTTTTTTCGAGTGTTTCACGATTGCTATTGCTTTTTGAAGGCTTTGGGGATGTTTCGCCCTTGGCACTGTTTTCAGAGCCAATTTTTCCAACTGATTGAACAACTTCCTTTTCTGCTTTTGCAGCTGCTTCTTCAGTCTTAGCAGCAAATTTGATGAGATCTTTTTCTACAAGCTTGCCCGCAAGCTTTACGCCTCCCTTGGCTGCTGAAACAGCACCGTCAGTAAGCACTGTAGAACCCACTATATAAGCCACATCTCCTAATGCTTCACCTGCCATTTCGCCAGATTCAGCACCAGCACTGAATGCTCCATCCCTCCCTTTCTCCCTTGTTTCATGTATGTGATCTATATGCCCTCTAAAGGAATCCTTTATGTGATCTATGTGCCCTCTAAAGGAATCCTTAACACCTCCCCAGAATTGACCAACTCCTTCCCAGAGTTGACCAGCACCTTCCCAGACATCATCAAATATATGCCCACTCGTGGCCCAAGCTTTTGCTGTTCCAACGCCTTGAAGGGCATTTTGATAGATCTCATCAACTGAACTGTTTCCTATTGCCGATCCTAATTCTTTAACGTCATGAACTGTCGCATATATTCCGTTTCCTATTGCCGATCCTAATTCTTTAACGTCATGAGCTGTCTCAGATATTCCGTTTCCTATTGCTTTTACGGCACCAACAATCGTACCCTTCGCAAGACCTATCTCAAAAATCCTATCTTGCTCTTCATCAATCTCGAACCATTTTTCGTTAACATCTCTTCGACACTGATCATCAGGGCACTCTTCTAACTCTTTCTTCATCTGAGCGCGTTGTGCACTACTCAAAAAGTTATTTGCAGCGGCATTACCTGCGGCATCAGCGCCGGCATCAACATTGCCACCGGCAAGGGCAGCGGCAACGCCCCCGGCAGCCCTTGCAACATCAATGGTGTGGTCTCTAAAGTCAGCAAACTGCGCATCAATCTTTGCGTTTATACGCGCTTCCTCTTCCGGAGTTGGGGTGCGACCGTTTAGGTCCCCCATTTCCTCTTTCACAATGCCTTGCACCCACAATTGAAACTGGAGCATAGCAGTGGCTTCACCCACAGCACCCCCCACAGCACCGGCCGTGCAAGCACCACTCGCAACAGCGCCTTTTAAACAGCCAAGACCGGCGTGGGCAACGATTTGTGTGACCGTATCTATTTTGCCTTCTGCCTTGGCGGTACCGATTTCTTCCGCCAACGATTTGCCAATCGTATCAGACAGGGCGATGCGCAGATTGTTAAAAAAGTTCTTGTCAAGAGAGCCGCCCTCAAGAGCCGTCTGCACGC
>NZ_JBHION010000060.1:0-1860 GCF_042195515.1 Bartonella sp. CB10SXKL
ATAAACATGTCCATTTACGCGATACAATCATCTATTAAAAAGAAAGAGAGCTAAAAAAAGCACTTGATATTCAATTAAGTAGGTATCAAAATGAAAAAAATTGAAAAAAATAAAAAATACGTATTGACATTAAGGAAAGGTTCGTTTAGAAAGGCGTCAAGTGTGTAGAAACACTTAGCGATAAGCGGATAAACCACGATAAGGTTTTTCCCATCTTCAAAATACTGACTTTCTTTTATGCTATCACTAGCATATAACGATTTTGTCGGGTGTGGTTATGCCATACAATACCCTTTTAGGGGAAAGCATACAGCGGACTTATCGCCGTGTTTCTAGCGCCCGACGCCCTTATGGGCTGTCAATAGAAACCTTTTTTACGATAAGGATTACTAGCATGAACGCTACAGTTAAAAAACTTCAAGACACCATTTTCTCTTACATTCAACATCATAATGATAGCGCCTCGCTTCAAAAGCAAGATCTTGGGAAAAAATATGAATTTACTGATGAGACAATCGAAATTGATGGTCATATTTTACACCGTATTAGAGCCTTAAGAGATTTTGGTTATATGTTTGGGAAGGTTAAAGCGGGGGACCTTGGGGGATTTATTGAAAAGGAAGATAATCTATCACATGAGGGAAGCTGCTGGATTTTTGATAATGCCCGTGTTTATCAAAATGCGCTTGTTACTGAGAATGCTTATGTAGCTTGTGATGTTATCATTAAAGATTCTGCTACGGTTTCTGGTAACGCGCGTGTTGTAAATAATGTTCATATTTCTGATAATGCAGAAGTTTGTGATGATGCTGCTATTTACGATAATGTAAAAATTTATGGCAAGGCTTTTGTTGGTGATACCTCTCGTATTAGTGAAAATGTCATCATAAATGGAGCTACTGTATTTGGGGATTCTGATATTGAAAGTGATACCTATTTATCACCTAATGATCTCATTTGTGATAAATTTATTCCAGAAATCGATGATCCATGTTGGTAATTAAACAATAGGGCGGTGCGGGGGCGCCTCCTTATAACCATTTCATTTAAAAATTTGTTTGAATATTAGATTAGGGAGCTACCTATGACCACTAAAAATGTATCTAAAAAATATGAATTTACTAATGAAACCTTCATTTTTGATGGTCTTACTTTACACCGCATTCGTGCTTTAAAAGATTTCGATGATGTAAAAGCAGGGGACCTCGGCGGTTTTATTGAAAATGAAAGCAACTTGTCACATGATGGCAATTGCTGGGTTTACGATAATGCTCTTGTTTTTTGCAATGCTGTTGTTTCTGAAAATGCAAAAATACGTCATGATGCTTATGTTTTTAATGAAGCAAGGGTATTAGGAAATGCCGTGATTAGTGATAAAGCGCGGGTTCTTGAAAAGGAAGCTTATGTTCATGGCAATGCAAAAATATGTGATGATGCAATAATTTGTGGGGAAATTTATGGGAATGCCATTGTTTGTAATAAAGCCATGGTATCTACAGAAGCAAAAATTTATGACAATGCCAAGGTTTTGAATAATGCTTGTGTTGCTGGTTTGATTTATGGCAATGCAAAAATATCTGGGGCGGCTTGTATTTGTCCAGGTGCAGAAATTTATGATAATGCATGCATTCAAGGAAAAACGAAAGTTTATTTCTTTGTAAAAATTTATGGCAATGCTGTTATTAAAGGCAATAAAAAAATTTATAAAGATACTGATGGTAGTGAACAAAGCACAAACAAAGCAGCGTAAATAAAATAACGGCGCGGGGGGCTGCTTTATAGCAAAAAAGCCGCGTCCTTTAAGACACGGCTTTTATTATCAAAACAGCTAGCGATCCAAATAAACGATTAAAATAACCA
>NZ_JBHION010000061.1:0-1858 GCF_042195515.1 Bartonella sp. CB10SXKL
TTTGCCAAGGGGCTGAAGAACTTGCATGAAGGAGATAAACAAAGAGGGCAGGTTAACCAGACTGTCGAGTATCTAAAATCTAAAGGGTACAGTGAAGAAGAGGCGCGGTTCATGGCACGTAATCCGCAAATGCTTAGTGCGATGCTAACAGGTGGTGATACTCCTAAGTTAAGTCAGGGGTTTCAATGGTATACCAATCCAGAGACTGGTGAACGCGAAATGAGACCGGTAAAGGGGTCTCCACAAGAACTTGAGTATAATCAAAAACTACAATCACAGAAAGAATGGGAGGGTAGAAGGATAAAAAATATGTTCACCACCAAGCAGCAGTTGAGAGCTGGATTAAATGATCTGAAAGCTGCTTTTGAACTCATTCAAACAGGTAAGGCTACAGGATTTAAGGGGTGGTTTACGAAAAAATTTGGTGGAAGTGATGGGTACAAATTAGACAAATTATTGGAGGGAATTAGAGGTGGTGTTCTAAGGACGGTATTTGAGAATCTAAAATCAATGAGTCCTAGCGGAACAGTAGGAACTGGTGCTATATCAGATTTTGAAAGTAAGGCGCTGTCATCAATGTTTGGTTCTTTGGATGTTGGGCGAGATAAAGAGGGATTGGAGAGAACTTTTGAAGTAATTAAAACAGCATTTGATTTTTTCAATAGGCATAATGACCTTCAACTGTACAACGCATTAACAGGTCAACCTATAGATACGCCTCAAGAAATCTCTGATAAATATTTTGTAGATTCACCTATGTCACAAGGAGGTGGTGCAAATATACCTATAATGAAATGGCAGGAAGGTATCGACAGAGATGATATCACTGTGTTTATAGATGCGTCTACCGGTAAGCGTATTGAAAAGGAAGAGTATTAATGAATACTTATACTAGCATTCCAGAATATGTAACATCTAAAAGTGGAAAACGTTACCGTTTGCGTGTTCTCGATGACAATTCGAGAGGTGGCACTCCAGAATATGTAACATCTAAAAGTGGAAAACGTTATCGTTTGCGTGTTCTCGATGATGCTCCGAATTTTGAAGAAACACCATCACCGCAACATCCCGAAATCACGCAAAGTGAAGCTTTTTGGAACTCTTTAAAGCATGGTTTGAGTTTTAATTTAGATGATGAGATTGCGGGGATCACAGCGGCAGGACGTGATTCTGATGATGAGTTGGCAATAAAGGCTTTTGCGAAGGGGCTTTACAACTATTGGACTGGAGATAAGAAAACCATAGAAAAATATGAGAAAGAAGCTAATAGAATACGTGATTATTATCGTAGGATGAGTGATCAACATTATTGGACTTCTTTTGCTGGAAATGCTTTAGGGTCGGCAATCCCTTCACTTGCGACTTTAGGGGGAGGATTGTTAGCCTCAGGAGCACGCTTTGTAGCGCCTACACTTGCAAGGAATGTGGCGGGGTCAAAATTAGGTCAAGCCTTTTTGAAAGCAGGTCAGTTACCCCCAAGTCGATTTGCAAGTCCATTTTTAGGCATCACGAACAAAACAACATTGCCGCATTTGCTTAAAGTAGGAGCGGCATCTGGAGCATTACATGGCGCAGGAGAAGGCGAAGGACTTGGTAATACACTTACAAGTACGTTATCTGGTGCAGGTTTAGGAGCGGGCGGGGCATTGGTTGGAAGTGCTTTAGGTCATTTGGCTGGTTCTACTGTCGGTGGAATACGAAGACTTCTTTCTCCTTCTCATAAGCAAGGTGTTGCAACAGACACGTTAAGAGCAATCAGTAAACATTTAGGTAAGGAGGCGTCTGAAGAGCTAGGAGAATCTTTTAAAAAAGCAGTTCCTACCGATTACGTAGCTGATCATAGTCCTTTTTTACAGGA
>NZ_JBHION010000062.1:0-1832 GCF_042195515.1 Bartonella sp. CB10SXKL
TAATACTGGTTCCCGAATTGATTCCACACATGCAAGACGCGAACTCATCACTCGTCAAAAATCTCTTATTAACAGACGAAAAATCCACGTGATGGTCAGAATAGCTACGATTGGTTGTAATCGGAACACCATAGGCAGACTTCGTATTTTCATCTGTCCCTGATTGAAGATAAATATCAACCCAAATATTCTTCCACGGATCGTAAACCATTCCCTCTGGGTCACTACGTGGACGGTGATTGAGACACCAAACAGAATCAGGGAGAATATCCCCCGCTTGATAACCCGATAACGGATGATCTTCAATCTCACCAACATCTGCACAAAGCGTATGAAATCCACCAATCTTTTTAGAGGTATCCTCTGTATAGCCATCAGGAGCTGTCGGATTGTCCGAAATATTAAAGTTGATCTCATTATTATTAGTGAGGGTTGGTATAAGATAAATATAATAATCCTTGCCTGCTTCAAGATCTTTGTCAAAAGTCATCCTTCCACGCCCTGGAACGCGGAAAAAGAGGTACCTACCCCCATTCTCACCACCATGATAAAAGCGAAAACATGCACCGTTATTGATCACAAGACCTTTTCTATTTTCCGGATCGTCTTCCAGAATTCTGTTAGGTTGATTAAAACGCACATTCTCTAAAAAATTAGTGGAAAGAGAACCTACCTTACTTTGAAGTTCAGAAAGACTGTCACTGTTCCTCTGTGCCTTCTCTTGAACTTCTGTCAATGCACTCTTTGCTTCTTCTGCTAACACTTTTGCCTCAGAGGCGGCTGTATTCGCAGAATTTGTCGTTGCTGTCACCGTGTCTAATGAACTCTTGACCTCTCCAAGCCCTTGCTTCGTCGTATCAGCTTCTTCTTTTGCTTGCTCCGCAACACTCTTCGCTTCTTCTGCTGTCGACTTCGCAGTCTCGGCTACTTCCTTGGCTTCTTCTGATAAACTTTTTGCACTCAAAGCGGTTTGGCTTGCTTGATCACTCGTGGATTTTGCTTCATTGGCTATTGTTTCTAAGCCTTCTGCTTTAGATTTTGCATCGCTAGCCTCTCTTAGTGCTTGATCTACTTTCTCTGTTACACTCTCTGCTGCACTTTTCGCCGATTCCGCCAAACCCTTCGCTTCTGAAGCTGTTTGCGAGGCTTGTTCCACTCCTGTTTGCGCCGATTCGGCAACTATCTTAACAGTTGCAACAGATGCCTTGACTTCAGCACAAGCATTCTTGGATTGTTCTGAAAGAGCTTTTGCCTCTTCTGCCATTTGCTTGGCGGCATCTGATGCACTCTTGGATTCTTCTGCTAATCCCTTGGCTGTATCCGCTGTATCTTTTGCAAGATTAGCGGTTGTCGTAGCTGCTGTAACCGCTTCACCCGTTTTCGTCACCTCTGTAAGCGCTTGATCAGAAACCCTTTTCGATTCCTCTGCAACCTGTTGCGCACTATTTGCACGCGCCATGGATTTTTCAGACTCTTGCCTTGCATTAACAACCTGTTCTAATGGTGCAAAAGTTTCATACGAATACAAAGATGCCGTCCCTAAAATCTTAGGAACAACAACGCTATCTTGCGAAGTTCCTTCTCTGATTTCCTCTTGCGTTGCTATTGGTATCAGATACTCATGACTATGATCGGGTATTTTCATATGTTTTATTCCTCCATTAAACCTAAAATGAACACTCTTTCAAATCTTCAAACTCTTCTCTTAATGTCTCTAAGCGCTTCTCTAAATCTTTCACAGAACCATCAAGCTCCGTTTTCAAAGCTGCTTTCAGTAAATCAAAAACGCCATTAAGCGGCGCATGTACAAATACTTCCCCCGAATACAAAAC
>NZ_JBHION010000063.1:0-1760 GCF_042195515.1 Bartonella sp. CB10SXKL
TTGGTTATCCAGTAGAAGAGTTTGAAGCAGCTTTGAATTCCTTGATTGAAGGTGGATTCATCATACGTTTAGACAATGGTGGGTTGTGGAATTCAGAAGTTGAAAAAGAACTCAATAACGTCACTGAAGAGCTAGATAATTTCACTTGCAATAATAATAAAGAAAGGGAGGTGAAGTATGTCAACTAAGTTGCCATGGACGAGGCTTTTTGCAGACAAGTGGGCAATAGTTGTTGATTATTTGCCTGCTGTAGAGGGCAATATCTATATGCGATTACGGTTACGTATGTTGCATACTGGTGAACCTCTTTTTTATAATATTAAAGTTTTATCTAATTACACTGGTTATTCAGTGAAGAAGTTTGAAGCGGCACTGAATGTTTTGCTTGAAGAAGGATATTTCATTCGTTTAGCAGATGGTCGCTTGTGGAATTTAGATGTTGAGGAAGAACTCAATAACTCTAATGAGAATTTAAATAGACTCTCAGAAAAAGCTATAAAAGCTGCGAATACTAAGAGAAATAAGCAGAAAGATAATTCATCAAGAGAACATGATGATGTCATGATGACATCATCACGAGGTCATGATGACATCATGATGAGTTCATCACGACAACACATTAACATTAACAATAACAATAACAAAAAAAATAAAAATATTATTTTATCAAAAAGAGAAATTGATTTTGAAAATTTAGAAACAAACGATTTGGTTGACGAGCCAATCGAGTGTGATGATGTTCAATCAGAGCAAATCAAAACGATAGAAACCAAACAACCAATCATTCGCGAGCAAAATATCAATCTTTCAAACGAAGTTAACAACCGATGGCAAATTAACGAAGCGATGATTGCGAAATTGCCTTCACGAAAAGTTAAAAAGGTTGGAAAAAAACTTTCAGAAATCTTTGACACGATGATGCCTGCTTATTTTCCAGAGAAAGCAAACTTTTTTGAAGAAACTAAGAAAACAAGCGAAAAACAAGACGTTGAAAGAATACTAGAAGATTTCAAACCCGATTTTCAATACGCAACTGAACAAGGATTAACGCATGGTGAAGCCTTATCAGAATTTGAAAAATTTGTACGCTTTTCAAAAACCAATCCATGTCGAAATGCAAATGAACGCGATTGGCAAAGCGCTTGGGATAATTGGATTACGCATCCAGAATATGGATTGGTAATTAAGAAACACAAAAAATTAGAAACGGAAAAACTATATGCAACCGCATGCTATAAATCATCATCAAACAATTTCGCAAATAAGCTTTCAGAAAGATTTAGCATACCCCCAACAGCGATCTACGCTTAAAGACACTTATGGATCAGAAATAGAGCTTTTTTCGGAAGCATCAGTCATGAAATTGTATTTAAAAGGATCCGAAAAAACAGCAAAGTAGTGAAATTTGCTGATGATTTTGAGAATAGAGATGCGTTTAAATTGACAGAAAGGCACCGTACAGAGCGATTTAAAGATTTTGTGATAAAAACCACATTGAAATTAAAAACGCTTCTGTACGGTCCATTTTGAGGCAAATAAACCCATTGGTAAAGTTATGGATTTAGATAGGGGATATTAAACCAGATGTTTTTAAAAAAACGTAAACAGAAAGGGCAAAAAAAGTGGGTTGCAACGGCGGTGGGGCATGCACCATGGGGATTAGGGGTAGCAGAGTATTTTTATAACCTTTACGAATATGATGATGGCACAAGAGAATACGAAGAATTTGACGGTGGTCAGTATCATGAGATGCCTGAGAA
>NZ_JBHION010000064.1:0-1732 GCF_042195515.1 Bartonella sp. CB10SXKL
CCTTGCCATCAGAACCTTTTTGTAAATTCTGTTGTTCTTCATCCGTTAAATAATGTGCGTGAGGAAACAATCCCGCCGTTCCAAGCAAAGGCAAGGATAGGGGATTGTTGATCATCACTTAAGGCTTGCATTCAGATGCATTTTTATACCTTTTACAAAACGGGCTGTTTAAGCGCTTTTCGACACTTCTCTTCGGGATGACAGCACCAGGCTGACAAATGGGCAAGTTTTCGGCTTTATAGTTTTGACACCAAGTTCCTCCCCATTTATCTTTATAGTGGAATCCTGCTTGAACCATACAGGCATCAATTGTTGCCCATCCATTATTGTTTACCTCTTTATTTTCTGAATCAGGATCGATAAGACTCGGCATTCCACATTCTAATAAGGCTTTTCCTACCTCAGTAGAATCTGCTCCTGTCTTCTCCCACATATTCACGTACCCTGGAGCAGGTTTGTCAATGTTTTCAATGTCACATCCAGCTATACTTAATAAAACTATCCCACTCAATAATTTAAACAGTGTATTCATTTTTTTCTCCATAAATAACCTAAACCTAAATTATCCAAAATTGCATGAGGTGCATAAATTTTTGTATTATCATTATGATGTGTTCCATAATCACGTTCACACGCATCACCCGCATTACCATAACACCTATGGGTACTAGATTTAAAGCCGCGTAACGCTCGCATTTGCTCTATCATTGGAGTTGCTGGTGGAAATATTGCATAAGGGAACCTTAAGGGTGCCTTATAAAAAGTAGGTAGATTGTGACCAATTCCTGTACCAATGGGATCGAATATATGGTTTTGTAAATAAATATGATCTTTTTTACCATCACTCACATAATAGAGTGCATTCGCTATTGATTGAGAGTTATCAGCTGGTCCAAAAAGATAGATATCTGTTTTTTCTGCTATACCGTGAATGCCATGCTGTTCAAAGTCACGCATTCCATTGCCCACTGTCAAGCTACCACGGCTATGCGCACTAACAATCGCCCCTGTATTACCATAACGATAGACAAAATCTTGTAACTTCTTGGTCGAATTACTCCATTTCCCAAAATACTCATAAATCGCTACTCCGATCTCTACGAGCCTGTCTTTAGCTTGTGGGTGGTATGTAAAATAAAGGGGTTCATGCTCATTATCAGCTAACTGAACCGCATTACGCGCTGCTTCATCTGGTGTGTTAAAAATACCATTATAGAACATACGCCTGTTGCCATCAGAGCCAGCTTGTAAATACTGCTCATCTTCAGCATTTAAAAAGTGATACAGAGTAATATATTCTCCATCGCTGTCTTTTATAGGTTCTCCATTTTCATCGGTTAAATAGAGTACTTTGCCATTTTCATCATGCGCAATCTCACCTACTGGATGCTCTTTAACATTTGCGACTTCGCGCACTTTGTCCCAGTATCCCAATCCTTCATCCGATAAATCATTGATCATATCTACGCGATTATGAACGATCCCCTCAAGCGATGTGGCGTCCACCGGTGCAACGGCTTGGTGGGCTGTAGCGGTGTTGCGGTTGAGAGAGCCAATGACTTGTCCAGCATCTTGCCCCATCGCCCTCTGTCCAGTTGTATCAGTAAGAATGATAGTCCCATCGCTGATAGCAGATTTGGTTTCCCCTTCTGCTGCATCCTTGGCTTTGCCGTGATTTAAAACATTCTTGGCAATGTTCTTTATCGTATCATTCCCAGAAATGCTAAACCCA
>NZ_JBHION010000065.1:0-1724 GCF_042195515.1 Bartonella sp. CB10SXKL
GATGGTCATTTCTTAACTCGAATTAGAGCCTTAAGAGATTTTGATGATGTCAAAAAAGGCGATTTAGGGGGGTATATTGAAAATGAAAGCAACTTATCTCATGAGGGCAATTGCTGGGTTTATAATAAAGCTCGGGTCTTTCAAAATGCACGCGTCTTTGGAAATGCTAAAGTAAAAAGCTTTTTTGTTGATGTCTATGGTAATGCGCAAATTTATGGGAATGCTATTTTTGAAGGTATGACATTAAAGGACAATGCAAAGCTGTCTGGTAATGCGCATGCTAACAACGCCGTTGTAATTGAAGGCAATGCACAAATTTATGATAACGCCCGTGTCACTGATCATGCTCATATTTCCGATAATGCTGTCATTTGTGATGATGCTCATGTCGGAGGCAATGCAAAAATAAGTGGCTCTGCTTACATTTGTGATGAATCACGTGTTTTTGATGATGCCGTTATTTGTGATGCTCTTATCTCTGGTTCTTCATATATTCATAGCAATGCCTCTTTAACAGCTAATGAAGATATCTGTGATGATGCATATCCTGAGTTTGGGAGCGAAGATGATTATTATCGTCATGAGTATTATGCTGATTTTGAAGGGTATTATGACGATGATAATGACAGCGAATATGAAAGTGATGCTGCGTAAATGACACGCGCGGGCGGTGCGGGGGCGCCCTCCTTTAAACATCTCATTTAAAAATTTAAATCTCTATAAAGGAATTGTGCTCATGCAAAAGAAGTTTGCACTCACAAATGAAACGCGTGTAATTAATAATCATACCCTTTATCGCATTAAAGCATTAAAAGACTTTGCTGATGTTAAAGCAGGTACTTTAGGGGGCTTTATTGAAAAGGAAGATAACCTTTCTCATGATGGCAATTGCTGGGTTTATGATAATGCTTGTGTTGTAAAATCTGGTCGTGTTTATGAAAATGCAAGGGTATATGGCAATGCTGCCATTGGTGGTTTTGTTTATGGCAATGCGCATGTATATGATAAAACCCGCGTGTATTTTGGAGCTCATGTTTATGATAATGCGCATCTTTCTGATAAGGTGTGGGTTTATCAATATGCAAGGGTTTATGGGAATGCAAAATTAACAGGAAGTGCACGCATTTATAGCAAGGCTGAGGTTTATGATCATGCTGTTGTAAGTAGCTCTTCAAAAATTTATGGCAAGGTTTATGGCAATGCTAGCGTGGGTGGGTATGTTAAGGTCTATGGTTCTGTTTATGGGAATGCAAAAGTGACTGGTTATCACACCATTAGAGGTTTGGTACATGGCAATGCAAGGTTAAAAAGAGATGGTTATTCATATGTCAAACAAAACTTTTATTATGCATATGGAATTCCTGAAGATTGTGAAATTTATGAAAACGATACCGTTGTAAAGATTATTGAAAATAACGCTGCGTAAAGACGCGCGGGCGCGGCGGGGGCGCCTGCTTTCCAACCCAATTTTTCCATTTCAAATTTTATCAAATGTTTATCACATTAAATTGTGAGGGTATCTCTATGTGCAAAAAATACGAATTAACCAGTGAAATCAAAAAAATCAAACATGCTCTTACTCGAAATATTATAAACCTTTATCGCATTAAAGCTTTAAAAGATTTTGATGATGTAAAGGCGGGGTCTTTAGGCGGCTTTATTGAAAAGGAAGTTAACCTATCCCATGATGGTAATTGCTGGGTGTATGATGAGGCTTGTGTCTA
>NZ_JBHION010000066.1:0-1679 GCF_042195515.1 Bartonella sp. CB10SXKL
TTGATGCTGGAGGTAAAAAGATAACTGGAGTGGCAACGGGTACTGAAAGCACCGATGCGGTGAATTTTGCACAGCTAAAAGCAGCACAAGAAGCAGCGGTTATAAAAGGTTTAAAAATTAACACTACTGGCAAAGATTTTGCAGATCCTATAGCTGATGCAGAAAATTCAGTCGCTCTTGGTGCTGGCGCAAAAGCTGATGGCGAATCTGCGTTGGCTCTTGGTTACGGCGCGAAGAATTACGCAGAAAAGGGGATTGTTCTTGGTTACAATGCATCTGCAGCAAAGGAGGCGCTGTATAGTATTGCTATAGGTAGTGAGGCAAAAACGTTTAATCAGCATTCGATAGCTATAGGTACTGAGGCACAGGTAGAGCAGGGGGGGAGCCGTGGTATTGCTATAGGTTATCAAGCGCGGGTATCAAAGGAAGTGGATAGCATTGCTATAGGCTACATGGCTTATGCTTTAGGCAAAGACAGTATCGCGATAGGTTCCGAATATAATGAATCGATTGGGCCAGACGACCATACAATTGCAAAGGCTGATTATTCAACGGCTGTTGGTTCTGTTTCTAAAGCTTTGGAATATGCTACGACTGCTATAGGACATCGTGCAAAGTCAGCCGCAAAGAATGCTACTGCTTTGGGTTTTTATTCAGTAGCAACGGCAGAAGGAAGTGTTGCTCTAGGAAGCGATTCTGTATCTGATAGGGCTGCCTCTGCTTTGGGTTACACTTCTTTGTTGCAGGGTCCTTCACAAAGCGCCGAGGCGCAATGGAAAAGTACGCAGGGCGCAGTGAGTGTTGGTAATTTTGCTAAGGGTATAACGCGACAAATTACAGGCGTAGCAGCTGGGAGTGAATCTACCGATGCAGTTAATCTTGGACAGTTAAAAGATTTGGAAGAAGTTGTAAGAAAAAACGGTTGGAAATTGTCTGTTGGCGGTGAAAATGGCGAGACCGTTCTTATAGACGATGAAGTAGATTTTTCTGCTGGAAGTACAAATCTCACGGTTACAAAGGGCGATAAAGACAATAATATAAAATTTGATCTCGCCAGGAGTGTCATAGTCGATAAAATACAAACAGGAAACAATATCTTAGACGCAACAGGCTTAGTGATTTCTGGTGGACCGAAAATAATCATTTCTGGGATAGACGCTGGGGGTAAAAAGATAACAGGAGTGGCAAAGGGTACTGAAAGCACCGATGCGGTGAATTTTTCGCAATTAAAAGATGTCAAAGAACAAGTAGCAGCCAGTAGCTTCGTTAAACAGAATGTAGAAACGAGACACATCAGTATTGGAAAAGAAACAGATGGTGATAAAATTGATATTGCCAACAACAAAAATGAAAAGCGTACTCTTACAGGTATAAAGAATGGCGCGCTCACAGCAGCTTCAAATGAAGCAGTAAATGGTTCCCAGCTTTTTGAAACAAATAAAAATGTTACGACTGTAACAAGTGATCTCAAAACAGCATCTGAGAATGTAGTCAAATATTTTGGTGGTGGTGCTAGTTATAAAGATGGCATTTGGACAGCCCCTACATTCACGCTTAAAACCTTCGATGCTGATGGTGGATCTAAAGATAAGGATTATCCTGATGTAGCGGATGCACTTGCCGGTGTTGGAAGTTCTATCACGAATGTTCAGAATAAATTGACTGAACAGGTTAATAAT
>NZ_JBHION010000067.1:0-1661 GCF_042195515.1 Bartonella sp. CB10SXKL
CAAAGAGATCTCAATCCGGCAGAAGAGATTTATAGAATAGCGCAAAATCTTGGCTATCAGAACCAAGGGGTTCAAGCAAATAATCAGGTTGCAGAACTTCAAAGCCGGCAGAATTCTGCGAGAACCTTAACAGCATCTGGTGGAGGGGGCGTGACGGGTCCTATGACCAAAGAGACACTTGCGAATATGTCAGAGAAAGAATTCAATGCTTGGATATCGAACCCGAAAAATGAAGCCCGTTTTTATGAAATTATGGGTGCAGATCCTGATTGGCAATAAGTTTTACAACATAATCCGCCTTGATGCGGGTTTTCCACCGGCTTTAAGCCGGTTTTTTTACAGCAAAGAAAGGTGAAATCAATGGCAACAACACATATAGGAACCCATGATCCGCAATCGGTGAAATTGTGGTCACAGAAATTAAGCAATGAAGTTTTGAAAGCGACAAAAATTGCTCCTCTGATTGGCAAAAGTTCGAACAGCATTATCCAGCTTTACAACGAAACCCATAAGAGTGCAGGGGATAGCGTTACGTTTAGTCTGCTGGTCAATCTGTTTGGGGACGGTGTCACGCAAGGCGAAACCTTAGAGGGCAATGAAGAAGCGCTTCAATTTATGAATGATCGGTTGGTGATTA
Organism: Bartonella sp. CB10SXKL; assembly: GCF_042195515.1. Lineage (NCBI taxonomy): Bacteria > Pseudomonadati > Pseudomonadota > Alphaproteobacteria > Hyphomicrobiales > Bartonellaceae > Bartonella > Bartonella sp. CB10SXKL. Next base: position 638 of record NZ_JBHION010000067.1, read on the forward strand.
ACGAGCTTTTACATGCAGCACGTGTAGCGAATGATGACTCGATTGACCAACAGAGAATTCTCCCCAATTTACGGAAAAAAGCCAAAGAAGGTTTAGTTCGTTGGTATGCCAATCGTTTAAGCATCATGTTCTTTCTTCAGGTATGTGGTTATACACCCCGTACGATCAATGTTGATGGTCGAGAAGTGTATATTAAGCCGGTTCATTATGGCTTTAATGAAATCATGGCACCAAGCAATGAACGTATTATCCGCCCAGATGGTAAAACAAAGGATGAAGATCTCAATGATAAAGCCAAACATAGCTTTAGTCTTAAATTGATTGATGAAGCGGTTAAACAAGCCAAACTTGCCAATCCGCAAATTTCTCCAGTCCATGTCAATGGTGATGATGTTTATGTTTTGTATTTGCATCCAACACAAGTCATGCAATTGCGAACCAATACAGCCGTTGGTGAGTGGTTAGATATTCAAAAATCGGTTTATGCAACCTCTCGTGCGAAAAACCCAATCTTTGATGGTTCACTAGGCATGTATAATGGCGTTATTTTACGTGAAGCGATACATGTCACCCATGGTGTTAACTCGACAAATAATACAGCGGTAAAGAGTGTGCGTCGTGCGGTTTTCTTAGGAGCCCAGAGTGCGGTTATAGGTTTTGGCAAGAATCACAGTGCAACGCATTACACACTCAAAGAAGAATATTTTGATTATGAACGTCAATTTGGTGTTGCAGCTAAAACATTGATAGGAATGAAGAAGACCCGTTTCAAAATGCCAAATAGCGCACAAACAGCCCAAGATTTTGGAACGATTGTCATTCCTACCTACAGCGGTGAAGCTGGTGCGTAATCATTAAGGGGATAAGACATGGCAGATCAATTACCACCTCCATTGCAGGGAAGAACTCTTCATACCCAACAGGTAAGTTTCTTACGTTTGAATATTTCGCATAAAGATAAGCATCTTACGGAAAAAATCGGAATTTTGCCTCGTGGCGCTTTGATCACTTCGATGAAGGCTTT
>NZ_JBHION010000068.1:0-1618 GCF_042195515.1 Bartonella sp. CB10SXKL
CTTTTTTCCCATCCAACTCATATAGCCAATAATGTCTTGTGTAGGGTCTGGGGGTGCATTTTCACCTTCAACCATTGGCGTCTGGGATTGGGGTTCATAAAGCTTGACAAGCGCTTCACGAGCTTGTTTAGCTTGTTGCTCCATACGCTGCTGTTCTATGCTAGGAACAATCTCTGAAGGCTTTTCAACGGACTGCACAACCGGCTCTGGAGAGGTGACATCATCATTATCAATCGTTTCACCATCATAAGTGCCGGCATCAAAAGAGCTCTCATCATCAAAGACCGGTGCTCCAACTCTGTAATCTTCATTCATAGCTTCATTCATTTCTGCATTCATTCTTTCACCTTTCTCAACTATGCATACCTCTGTGTAATGCTATTCGCTCTCGCATAATCTGATTGTGTGCCTGATCATTGAGAAGCTTCTGCCGTTCAATCTCATAGCGTTGCTTCATCAGTTCTGCGTCTGTTTTTGCTCTCTCTTGATGCACAAAAAGATCAATCTGCTTTTGTTGCAAATCCATCTGATGCATCTGTGCTTTCGTCTCTAAGTCTTGTTGCTTTTCCTGCAACTTCATTTCCTGCTCGGGGTCCATCTGCTGTTGTTGTGCCATTTGTTGCTGTTGGAACTTCTCACTGACACGATTGAGTAATGACGCAGGCAATGGAGAATAACGAAGTAGATCAAGCATAATATCCGGCGTAATCGCATTTTGAAGCAATGGGAGCAGCTGTGTGATAATACCGAAGGTGCGCTCTTTCTCATTCGGGCTGGTTGGCGCATCATCAACAACAATGTCATACTCGACACTCGTTACTTCTTCACGCGTCAATGGAATATATTGCGCATTCTCCTCACCAGATATCCGTACCAAACGACCATCAGACAAGTAATTCTGGATAAGGTGCAAAATAATCTTACCTTGCCGCTTGCGGTACAAACGTAAACCATCAAACAGACAAGCAAGCAGATTTAAACTGGATTGGCGTCGTTGTGCCTCCAAAATACCCGCTTGTGTCACTTCTCTTGTGCCAATGAATTCGGGCGATAAACCCGTCACCTGATTAATTGCTTCCTTAGCTTCATTAAACAGTTGGAAAAAGCCTTGTGGAAACTGTGCTACAGGCTTTGGTTGTATTTTACCACCTGCCAATGCGTTAGGTTTAACCCATGTAATACTGTCTGATCGGCTTAAACTTTTTGCTGCTTCTCTCTCATCCTTAAATGCACCACTCTCTGCCATTATCCCGCCTTTGGATTGGCTATTAAGGATATACATAACTTGACTAAAGTACTTATTCGCCCACCGTTGTGGGTCTTTTGTAGGACGCACAACCCCATAAAATTGCCGTTCTATCTTGTCAAAATACCCCGTTATACACTCCCAACCCAATTGACCCGCTGGAACCATGGGTTGATCGGGGCATAGCAAAACCTTCCTGCCTAAAAAAGCGCGCTTAACAACCTTTTTATTAAAAGCCGCCCCTTGAATATTAGGCATCATGCACTGTAGCTGCTTAAATTCTTCCTCGCTATAATCACGAAGTTCTCCAGTGCTTAAATCGGGCGCTTTGTAATATCGCTCGCTTTCAAACCAACGGCATTCAACAAGCGT
>NZ_JBHION010000069.1:0-1568 GCF_042195515.1 Bartonella sp. CB10SXKL
TCCGAAAGAAGTTAAAACGCTTGAAGGACATTTTGAAGTTGTTTTTTCTTCTTAAACTTCTTTATGATTAGCTTTTTTGGATCTATTCATGCATGGCAATCTTATATAAAAAATAGTCAAATGAATCACGTATAAAAGTGTGGATTCTTGAGTGGATTCATATAAAATAATTACAAACAAACTATTGACTTTATTGTATTTTTGTTTATAATGTCCTTCAACAAGCGTGACCATCCGACGACCGTTTTCAACATCAATGCCCTTCTCATCATTATAAGCTTCAAGATCATTATGATGAATGCCCTCATAAGCAACCCCATCCCTTGCCCAATCTGCACTCAGCTCTGTCCAATGAGCTTTGGGAAACATCTGCTTAGCTACTTCCAAGGGCTTGCGATCTACATACCACATGCGTTGTGCATCGGTTAAATTCGGTTGCACTGCCGCGCTATCCCAAACCATCTTTAACGGGTCTAAACGCGTAATGACCGGTTCACCATCAAAGCTATTTTCATAATCAAGGCGGGTATCAGTCCACCCCATGCCGCAGATAACCGCATCTTGGAAAGCATCACTATCAGCATATTCTGCATGCGCCATGTCCCGAAACCATTCTGCCGCACCGGTAAGCAATTCACTAGGCAATGCCTTGCCTACTTGACGGGGAATAAACTGCACTTCTCGCTTATTGTTACGTTCTGACCCCACAACGGCATTCACAAGCGGAGCAATACGATTAAAGGTCATAACGGGGCGGCGTTGCTCTTTTAACGCCGCTAAATCAGCCTCATTCCACTGATCACCATTGTAAAAACGAAAATCCTCCCGTGCATGTTCACGCCATTTATTCACATGCTCCACATCTTCTTTGTACCAACTCACAAGCTTGCGAAATAAGCCTTCTGTCGACAAATCTGATGCGTTACTTTCTTTATCTAAATGCTCTTCATCATACATCATTCTGCCATCCATGAGGTACTCTCATATTCCGTTCTGCCGCTATAAGCTGGTCGCTTTTGTATCGTCGGAGGTTCTTCATAAGCCACGCACATCAATCCAAAGGCATCTGCCCCATGACTGGACCAATCATGCTCTGCTCCCAAGCCAATATTGCGCTTCTCATCCCATTTCTCGTGATACCAGTTCAGTGCTTTGCGCCCTGCTACGGTCGTCTCTTCATTGAACCAAACTGAAGGTAAAATACGCCGCACCGCCTCTATACGCATCTTAACCGCCCCTGCTCCCTGATTAGGAACAACTTGCGTTTCAAAACCCGCATCATTTAAAGCACTCTCAAAACTCACATTGTGCACACGGTCTCTGGTCGCACCATCATGGGGTAACACCATCAACGCCTTCTCATAACCGTTTTGACGCAACCAGCCTACATGCTCTGATAGCGGTTGTCCCTGTGCTTCGTAATAATTAAGCACTCTAATTTCTCGCCCCACAAACTGTGCTATCCATATCGCCGTGGCATCTGCCTTAGCACCCGTGCCCCCAATATCCCAAAAGGCGCGTATTTGCATTAAAGGATCACGAGCAACGCGCCCTATCCGCCCCTCCTG
>NZ_JBHION010000070.1:0-1534 GCF_042195515.1 Bartonella sp. CB10SXKL
AAAGCTCTTTAACACTTTGCAATACGTTGAATTTTATCGGGAATGGATTTCTATGTTGTGTAGAGAATTTTATTTCAAAACATTCTATTGGGAAGAAAGGTTATTTATCTCGATAAATTCTACGTGTATAGATATTAATATTTTATATTTCAATTTATGTGTATAAAAAAGTAATAAATTTGTTTGTTGCAAAAGACAGGTGTAACGAATAAAGCAAAATTTAGTGTTTCTGAAAAAATGGGGGACTTTAAAATGTTTTAGTGAAAAAACTATTTTATGCAGATACGTGGGGAAACATCACGCTACTCTTCTTATACCTCAGTACACTCCTTATGACTTAAAATATGATAATCTATAGGTTCGAAGCTGTTATTTGATACGGAGTTATAATAAAGTTCGAATTTTCTTCTGAAAAAGGGTGAAAGTGGTTACTAAAAAATTTATTCAGAATCATCAAAATATTAAATTGTCTTGAGGTTTTTGAAGCAATTAGAGTAGCGCTTTGATGATACTTTTTAGAAAATAGCAAGAAGAAACTTGAAGAAGAAATCTTTTTGATGAAGCAAAGAAGAATTTTGGCCTGATATGCTCTGAATTGTAAGTGCCGTGATGTCGCGTGCTATCGTGCGTGATAGCTTTATTTTAATCAGATCGTTTTGCGTTGCATATGTTCATTTGTCCTATACGTGTTCGGGGGGATGAGCTTTTGAAAAGTGGTTGCTGCTCTTGGAAGTTTTGATGTTTTACCTCTAGGAGGCGTGTTTTCTAAGCATGATCTTATCATTTTTGCATGTTGTCACATGGGGAAGTTATACAATAACCTTAAACCTTAAAAGGAAAATTCTATGAACGTGAAAAGAAAAATATTGAAAAAGGGCAGTTCTTTTGTTTCTGCTGTTCTTGCAATGGGGATGTTTGTGCAACAAGTTTCAGCGAAAACACCTGCTGATACGCTTGTGATGGCTTGGAATCTTGATACAATAAGTACATTTGATCCCGCACAAATCAATGATCGTTATGGTAATGAAGTTCTTGTCAATGTTTGTGATAATTTAGTCGTTTCTGCTACAGATGATGCTGCTAAAATGGTTCCTTCGTTAGCAAAGAGTTGGGATGTTTCAAGTGATGATCAGAGTACTGTGATTACTTTTCATTTGCGTGATGGTTTGAAGTTCAACGATGGTCGTCCTGCGAATGCCAATGATCTGATTTGGAGCATGAAGCGGGTTGTTCAATTGAAGATGGCTACTGCGGCAACATTTAATGAATATGGGATTACAGAACAAAACGTTGATGAGGCTTTTCAAGCACCGGATGACAAAACGGTGGTGATGAAATTTGATAAACCTTATCCAGCAGAGCTTATTCTTAGCCATTTTGCCACTAGTCGTACTCTTGCTTTGCTTGATCGTGAGACACTCATGAAACACGAAAAAAATGGTGATATGGGAAACCGTTATTTGGCAAGTCATTCTGCTTGTGTTGGTCCTTATCAGCTAGAGAGTTGGCGTCCTGGAGAAGGGATTTTGTTGCG
>NZ_JBHION010000071.1:0-1505 GCF_042195515.1 Bartonella sp. CB10SXKL
TTGTTCGTGATGCCTAAAAATGGACTTGCAAATCGACTTGGGGGTAACTGACCTGCTTTCAAAAAGGCTTGACCTAACGTTGATCCTCCAAGATTCCTTGCAAGTGTAGGCGCTACAAGGCGTGCTCCTGAGGCTAACAATCCTCCTCCTAAAGTCGCAAGGGAAGGAATTGCCGCCCCTAAAGCATTTCCAGCAAAAGAAGTCCAATAATGTTGATCACTCATCCTACGATAATAATCACGTATTCTATTGGCTTCTTTCTCATATTTTTCTATGGTTTTCTTATCTCCAGTCCAATAGTTGTAAAGCCCATTCAAAAAAGCACTTATTGCCCACTGATCATCAGAATCACGTCCTGCCGCTGTAATCCCCGCAATCTCATCATCTAAATTAAAACTCAATCCATGCTTTAAAGAGTTCCAAAAAGCTTCACTTTGCGTGATTTCGGGATGTTGGAATGATGTTTCGTATTCATCTTTAGGGATACGACGTATAACCCTTATTCCAGGACCAAAATCTGGAAATGGTTCCTCTACCGATGTTTCGTATTCCTCTTTAGGGATACGGCGTATAATTCTTATTCCAGGACCAAAATCTGGAAAATCTTGATGAGTATTATTATGATGAACCATTTATCTATCCCTAATAATGTCATATATATAGTTACCGTCTGGTATGGATACTCTTTCTCCAATAGCAAGTTTTTTAATATCTTCTCTGCTACTTATAGTTGGCAAATTTGCACTTCCTCCTTGTGATGACTGATTAGCAGAGGAGCGACTAGCATCTTCACCTAGTAAATAGGCTTTTGCTTCAGGCGATAGTCTTGAAATAACATCTCTTATTTGATTCAGATTCCGCGTAAATAATTCTACATTCATATCAATGCTTAGTTCACCTAAAGAATGCTTTAGCATGTCAAGATCTTTATCACTGACATTTCCAAGTCCTACCGCTCCTGTCCTTGATAATTGCTTCAGTTCGTCTATACGATCACTTGCTATACGTTCCTTAATTGATTTCACGACTTTATCTGCACCATTTTCTTTCAATCCAGGAACAATGCTTTTAATCCAAGCAATCAGACCTGTTGCATACCCACCTTTTTCCTTAAGGTACTCATCAAGATATGTGAGATCTTTCAATAAAATACTTTTCCGTACTATATTATTTGCATATAGAGCTTTTGCACGTTCAGCTTCCTCATACGATTTACCACCTTCAACCATAATATATCTATATCCACCTGGTGCATTCGGATCTTCCACAAGCATCCTACCGTCATTGGTAAATTGGGAATTCCTATTTCCACCGTTCACTTTTTGTAATAGAAAAGCATTCAACGCATCTCTATTTCCAGCTATGAACCGCGCCTCTTCCTCACTGTACCCTTTAGATTTCAGATACTCGACAGTCTGGTTAACCTGTCCTCTTTGTTTATCTCCTTCATGCAAGTTCTTCAGCCCCTTGGCAAAAAGTTGCCATCCAGATGAATTTGGACTTGC
>NZ_JBHION010000072.1:0-1496 GCF_042195515.1 Bartonella sp. CB10SXKL
AATTTGTCATGTTGGTTTCCTTGATTTGCGCGCAATTCCCCCGTGGCGTGAATCACGCTTGTGTTAAAAGGCTGGTTGGTTGTTAAATTTTTATGTCTTGAGGAATTCTCGTGTTTCCGCGAATATTAGCTAATCCACGAATTTCGGCATTTCTAAAGATCTTGACTGCGTCATAAATGCGAGCACTATCATAAACTTTTGCATCTCCAAAAATCTCAACATTTCCATAATTAATATCATCCTCATACGTGAAATTGGAGCATGATATAATGACATCACCATAAACTTTAGCATTGTTATAAATGAGAGCAGGACCACAAATTATTGCGTTCCCATATACACGAGCATTGTCGTAAATGTGGGCACTATTCTTTATTCGTGCATTCTCAAAAACTTCTGCGTCACCATAAATGAGTGCGCTATTGTAAACTTCTGCATCACCGTAAACATGAGATTTGTCGCGAACAACAGCATCACCAAAAACATGTGCACTACCAGAAACTTCGGCATTACCAAAAACAACAGCACGACTGTAAACTTGTGCATCAGAATAAACTGAAGCATTTCCACTAATACAGGCGCCATCAAATATCTTGGCATTATGAAAAATGGTAGCGCTTTCATACACCTTGGCATCATCATACACCCAGCAATTACCTTTATGACCTAAGTTATATTCCTTTTCAATAAAACCACCAAGATCTCCTTTTTTGACATCATCAAAATCCCTTAAAGCACGAATACGGTGAAGAGTTTTTCCATCAAACTGAATTGTTTCATCAGTAAGTTCGTATTTCTTTTTCATGGTTTATTTCCTTGATTTGCGTACAATTCACCCGTGGCGTGAATCACGCTGGTGTTTAAAAATGTTGTTTGGTTGTTAGAAACGGCTTATGTAGCTTATATCGCTTGCTGAATAGTCACTTTCGTAGATGATTGAATTGCGTCCACGAATTTCAAGATTACCAGAAATATTTACATTATCGAAAATATATACTCTATCTAGAATTTTCATATTTCCGGAAATGTGTGCTTTATCACTTATATAAGCATCTCCATAGACACGGGCATTGCCATAAACATGGCCCAAAACTCGAGCCTCACCATAAATTTGTGCATTGCCGTAAATTTGCGCATCATATTCAACATATGCTTCACCGCAAACTTTTGCATTTTCATAAACACGCGCCCTGCCTGTAATTTCTGCGCGTTCAAATACTTGTGCATTGCCGAAAATCTTAGCGTCACCACAAACCATAGCTTTATGCCAAACCCAACAATCGCCTTCATGCGATAGGTTGTCTTCTTTTTGTATATAGCCACCTAAGTAACCTTTTTTAATATTTCTAAAATCTCTTAATGCACGTATGCGATAAAGTTTTTTACTTTTATCGGTTCTTGCATCATAAAATTCTTTTATTTCATCAGTAAGTTCATATTTCTTTTCCATGATTACTATTTCTCACGTTCTACGATTACGGTGGAGCCACTAATTT
>NZ_JBHION010000073.1:0-1469 GCF_042195515.1 Bartonella sp. CB10SXKL
GTGCCGGTGCCTATAATATGGCTGTTTTTGTGTTGAACTTCCTCACTGGAACCTTCCCCTTGACTAAAAGAAGCACTACCCGTTGCCCCTGCGCCACCCGTGCCATAACCGGTGCCAACACTCATTGAAGAACTTTCACTGCTGTTTTGTGTGCTTTGCGTGTTTTGTGCACTTTCAAAGATGATATCTTTACCTGCTTCCATGGTGATCTTTCCGCTCTGTGCATCATTTTCCAGCACATAGATTGGATTGGTACCAGCAATAATATCAGCGCCAACACCATGAATGCTGCCTTTGTGGGCTTGCATGTTAACAGCGCGTCCGCCTTCTATGCTATCTGTCACCGCTGTGGAGACTTGAGAAGAGGCTTCTGTTTTCTCAGTTTTAAAGCCCACGGTTACACTGCCAGATGCGCCAGCCAGATTGGCAAGAGCATCCTTGGTGGAGCCCCCCACCCCTCCTAATGAGCTACTCAGTCCTTTGGTTGTGTTCCCCTTTTCCCCCGTATTGCCAGTCAGCCAATTAATAAAGTTCTCTCCTTTATTAAAGAGGTGATTGATTTTCATGCCAGTCAGTATGCCATTAATAACTGTGTTATTGCCATCCTTATTATTCATGTGATCTGCGGCATCTTTTAGTCCTTGTACCGTGCCAAGGACACCGATATCAACGGAAGTTGTCACACCAGCAAAAGACTTTTCATGCTTTTCTTTTGCGTTAGAGGTATCATAGCTTTCTGATAGGGTGATATTATTGCCGGCATCAATGTTGACATCACGATCCGCCGAAACAATGGCTGCTTGTAAATTCACATCATTGCCACCATTGATCTGCACATCTTGGCGTGCCGTGATGTGTGATTGTGTGGAAGTGGTTTCCCATTGATCGCCCGTATCTTTGGCGCTTGCAACCCCAACACCTACAGAAGCACCGCTGTTGCTCTTTTCAAACTGAATGCCAAAGCCTGTACGTTCTTCCTTTGAGCTTGAGGAATGGCTATTATGACCAACAAGCACATTGACATCATGCGCTGCCGAAAGGTTAATATTCTCACCTGCAAGATCAGAGCCAACAATTTTCACATCTTTTTTCTTGGCAGTGATGTTGATCGTACCATCCGCATTGAGAGAAGAACCTTGATGCTCAAAACTCTCTTCATTTTCTGTCTTTCCCTCACTCCCGTATATCGACACAAAGCCCTTGCCTGATCCCACACCAAAACCTGTTTCATGCTCCTCTGAATGGCTTTTATGATGATCTGTCATGCCATCAATCGTCACACTTTCTCCGCTCACATTGATATCTTGACCGGAAAGCAGATGAGAAGCAGAAATCTTGGCTTCTCCTTGTGCGTCTAACACGATGTTGCCCGTTGCCCCAAGGATAGAGGAAACCGTTGTGGTATGCGATTGAGATGTATCGGACGATTTCTCATGCAAAAAGCCACTTGATGACGATTGTGCTTGCTG
>NZ_JBHION010000074.1:0-1442 GCF_042195515.1 Bartonella sp. CB10SXKL
CCTTCAATTGCAGGTCCCATAGGATCAAGGTCAAAATCTCTGCCAATCTGGATGGTACCATTATCACCAAAGGTTTTGATCAAGTTTACTTTTCCATAGAAAGACATCGGACGGTTGTTTTCAGTGGAAATGGTTTTTGTCAAACGTCCACCAACACGGATCAACCATTGAGAAGGATTGTTCATATCAACGGTAAAATTATCAGCATCTTCAATGGTATTAAACATCAAATGTTGATAGGCAATTTGTGCTTGCGGCTCAAATGTTAAACTCTCCATTCCGGTTGCAAACTCTTTGCCAACAGTGGTGGAGATACTCAACATTTTGGCATTTTGCAATTTTGCGGTTTTGCCAATGATAGCATTGCCGATATCTCCTTTTAAAATTCCATAGGATAACAGTGTATCCATATAGAAACCATTGTTATGCTGCACGCTGCCATAAGCTGTTAGTGACCATTTATCCAATGTGCTCTTACTTACATCATCCATATCCTTTGGAGTGAAAGACAGCCGCCCATAGGTGCCTACAAGACCGAAATGTGTTGTGGTATTTTGTCCTTCTAATGCTGCGAATGTAACACCGGCTTGGAGAGCAGCATAGCGGATATCAGCACCATAACCATATTTGAGAGGTCCGCGTTCAGAAGATAAGGTTCCTGTGTTTCCGTAAGTATATAGGAAGAAACCGGTTTGTTTTTCTTCTTCTTTTCCTAAAACAGATGTTCTGATATTGGCTAAGAGTGCGTTTTGTTTAGCCATATCCGTTAATCCACTATAGAAGAGAGCATTTGGCATGACCAAATAGCTTGCTGTTTGTGGTACAGGTGCAACGGTAGGGATATTTGTTTCAGGATCAGGATTTGAACCAGAATTGGAGTCAAGCAGTTCGGGTTGCAAACGGAAATCCCAGAAATTTTCATTCTTTTCATCAAAGAGGTTTTGTGCAATATCGGCGTTGCCTTGGCTTGAGTCTGGTCCATAGGCACGTAGTGTATACATATCTGGTAAGCCACCTCTTGTGGTATAGCCATTTACCAGTTTGAAAGAGTTTTCCTCTGCTTTTCCAGAAACTTGAATAAGTGAAAGACCCCGGACATTGGCAGCAGCAGAGGTATTTGCTTCGATATTGTTCTCTTCTAAGCGCCCCGTGACATAAACTGATGTGTTGCCAGAGACATCCCCATGGATCAAAAGTCTATCGGTTTTTTGGTCATTTATTGCAGCACCATCACTCCAAGCCGTGTTGAAGTAAATCTTTGCATCACCCGTTGCATTGTAGACTTCTTGCGTGTCTGGTTTACCAGAACCTATATGCAATGTTTGGTAATGATCTTCGGTTGGTCCATTAAAGATAATAGAGCTGTTATCGAGATTAAGCGTGGAAATATCAGAACGAGATCTTTGAGCGATATCAAGGAGATTGCCATCATCATCTTTTTC
>NZ_JBHION010000075.1:0-1415 GCF_042195515.1 Bartonella sp. CB10SXKL
AACCAGCCTTTTAACACAAGCGTGATTCACGCCACGGGGGAATTGCGCGCAAATCAAGGAAACCAACATGACAAATTCTACTTTTTTAAAAGAAATGGCAGAAAAATATGGATTTTCTGCTGAAGAATTTCGAACCACAATCATAAAAACTTGTATTGGAGATAAAAATGCTAATGTCATCACTGATGCAGAATTTGCCGTTTTTCTTTTTGTTGCCAATACTTATGGACTTAACCCTTTAACAAAAGAAATCTATGCATTCCCTAAAAAAGGCGGCGGCATCATACCCGTTGTTTCTATCGACGGTTGGATAAAGATCATCAAATCAAATCCTGACTTTGATGGCATGACCTTTCAAGATCAACTCAATGAAGATGGGAATATCATTGCTATCAAATGTGCTATTCGTCTCAAAGGAATTAAAGACCCTATCGAAGTCACCGAATATCTCAAAGAATGCGAACAAGACAAAAGTGAACCTTGGAAAAAATACCCCGCACGTATGTTGCGCCATAAAGCTACTATACAGTGTGCTCGCTATGCTTTCGGGCTTTCCGGTATTTATGAAGAAGATGAAGCAAAACGTATCAATGAAACAAACCATAACGTACAAACGAAGTTAGTTTCTTATGATGTGCTTACGCAAATCAAACAATTAATAAACATCACTCAAACAGAAGAAGAAAAAGTGCTTGATTATGCACAAGTCGATAGGCTTGAAGATCTTCCTGATGAAGTAGCACAAAGGATTTTGGATATTTTGCAAAAGAGACAGCATGAAAAAGAACAATCTTTCCTACAACAAAAGCAAATAGAAGCGCCTATACAAGATGCCGAATATATTCACGTCCAAGATATAGAATATGTATCACAAGAACAAAGAACGGCGGTGTGATATGGAACAAAGAACAGCAGAATGGTTTCAAGCGCGCTTGGGTAAAGTCACCGCATCAAACATTTACAGCGTACTCAGTAAAACTACAAAAGGATTGCCTACGAGCAAATATGAAGACTACAAAATCAAACTCATAACAGAACGTTTAACAAGAGAAACAAGCCCCTATTATGAAACTGAAGATATGAGATGGGGTATTGAGCATGAAGATGATGCCTTGAGAGAATATGGCTTCATTTATGATGCCGATATAACAAAATGCGGCTTTATCCAACACCCCACAATAGAAATGGCGGGGGCTAGCCCCGATGGTCTCATTGGAGAAGACGGTTTAATCGAAGTCAAATGCCCGAGATCAGTAACACATATGCGCTTTTGTATAGGTGACGAAATCAAACCAGAATATCACGCACAAATGCAATTCCAAATGGCTTGTACAGAACGAAAATGGTGTGATTTCGTAAGCTATGACCCACGTTTTACGGGGGAATTCTTTCACTTACGCATGAAAGTCAAGCGT
>NZ_JBHION010000076.1:0-1402 GCF_042195515.1 Bartonella sp. CB10SXKL
ATGGAGTAATGAATGCATATATACAAAACGTATCATATTGCAAGCGCTCTATGAGAGATATGAAAACTTATCAAAAGAAACGTAAATGTGCGTATGATCTTTAATCACTCATTTGAATAAGAGAGCCTATAAACGCTCGGTAGCTTTAACAATCCAATCAAAAGAACATGCATATTAAGTGAATATCTTATAACAAAACGTTTTTTACATTTACGAGCATTGGTTTTTACAAAGCAGCTTTTCATAAGATAAATAAACAAACGCTTTTATAAAGTGTAAGGTTTTTAAGATTTTGCTCTGCTGTGAAATCTAGATCTTCGTTTTTCATAAATGAAACGTTCTTAAGAGCAAATGATAACTAAGTTATAACTGTAATAAAAAAGTTTTAACGTTTCTTATGAAGATCTCATTTTATGTTTCAAACGTTTAAACGTGCATTTAAAGAGGTTTTCATAAGCGTATTTGTACTTTTCATAAAACCTAATTTCTTTAAATATTAGCCGGTCCATTTTTGGAGACATTATCTTAGAATAAAGCATTCTTTAAACATTACAGCTTTTGACTCAAAATTAAGTAAAAATCCATGTGAGATTACAATGGTTTTGAAGTTTTCTTGCTTGCGTTATATCATTAAAAAGCTTTTTCTTTCATAAGACATAACATTGTGATTTTCATTCTATATGTCATGATATTATATTTATGCTGATTACTTATCATTTTCTAAACTTTTAGAAAGCGTTTAAAAGCGATTTGTCTTTAAATCCTTTTATGCAATCTTTATAAATTAAACCTATAAGCTTATGACAGTTTCAAACGATTATCCTCTAATAGGTGATAAGATATTGCTATAATAAATATAGATTTTATGCTTCCCAATTTTGGGAACCAATAATTTTGTTCTTTATACGATTAAACAAACCAATCTTTAAAACAAGATGTAATCTTTAAACATATGTTATCGATTATTTCAAACAACTAAATTTTAAACAATGTGATTTGTGCTGTGATAAAAACGTATCATAAAATTTATGAACTGTTATGAATGATAGCTGCTTTTCATTTCATTTGAACGTTTACATGCGTTATAATATTTACATCATGATTTGCTTTTTATGGTCTATTCATGCATGCCAATCTTATATAAAAAATGATCAAATGAATCATGCATAAAAGTGTGGATTCTTAAGTGGATTCATATAAAATAATTACAAACAAACTATTGACTTTATTGTGTTTTTTGATATGATATAGAGCATCAACAAGGTGCAGGAGGAGCCGCGCGTCTTTTGCAAAATCCCCATGCCAATGCGGCGCAAATTGTTGGCAGCAATGCGGTTGGCTTGAATGGTGGAAACAATGCTATGCGTGCAAGTGATTTTGTCAACCGTGTATTACAGATGTA
>NZ_JBHION010000077.1:0-1376 GCF_042195515.1 Bartonella sp. CB10SXKL
ATGCTTCTGATGATTACGCAAATTTTTTAACCAAAACCCTTTCTGGTAAGAGAGATAAGAGTCCTATCGTAAATGTTCTTGCGGAAGATAGCAAAAATTTATTGGTAGGAACCCTAGATACAGACGAGCAATATAAAAAGTCTCTAATTAGTCCGCGGTCGCTTGTTCTTGATAGCTCTGCAGCTCAACAGTTTTCAGAGAATTATGAAAGTGCAACCCCTGTTAATGTTTCTGACCTTTTGCGGGGCGGAAATACCGGAATGCAACGTTCTCAAAATAACAATGTTATTTTAGGTAGTGGGATTAATTCTACAAATAGCAGGTGGGGTGTTTTTATTGGTGACAATGTGGCTGGTAGTGTTGATGGGAGAGGTACATACGGTTCTGTTGCTATCGGGTACAGTGCAAAAGCTGGTGATGGTTGGAGTACTGTTATTGGTTATATGGCAGAGTCACCTAAGTCCGTGCATGGTACTGTTGTTTTGGGGCGGGGGGCAAAAACGGAAGGCATTTTTGGCATTGCAATCGGTGGTGTTGGACCTGATCCTGGATCTAAAGAACAGGATATTGATGAAAAAAATAGAGTACTTGCAGCTGGTGATTATGCAATGGCTCTTGGTTATGGCGCGAAGAATTATGCAGAAAAGGGGATTGCTCTTGGTTACAATGCATCTGTAACAAAGGAGGCGCTGTATAGTATTGCTATGGGTAATCAGGCAAGTGGAATAGGTGAATCTAGTATTGCTATAGGTTCCATGTCTTACGCTTTTGCTCCAAGCAGTATCGCAATAGGTGCCAGTTCTATAGTTTCTGTACAAGGTGGTGTTGCTATAGGAAGTAATGTTATCGCTGATAGGGCTCTAGGTCTTCCAGGATATGCTTCTTCGCTGCAGGGGGCGACAAAAAGCACTGAAGCGCAATGGAAAAGTACGCAGGGTGCCGTTAGTGTTGGTAGCAAAAATACGGGCGTGACGCGGCAGATTATAGGTGTAGCAGCTGGTAGTGACCCTACTGATGCAGTAAATGTTGTACAGTTAAAAGACTTAGAAAGTGTCGTGAGAAATGGCGGTTGGAAACTATCTGTTGGGGGTAAGGATGGTAAGAGCGTTATCATGGACAGCGCAGTAGATTTTTCCGCTGGAAGTACAAATCTTACGATTACAAAAGGCAAAGATGACAATAATATAAAATTTGATCTAGCCAAGGAAATCGCAGTCAATAAAGTAAATGCAGGAAGCAATACCCTAGATGCAACAGGCTTAGTGATTGCCAATGGTCCGAAAATAACCACCGGAGGTATTGATGCTGGAGGTAAAAAGATAACTGGAGTGGCAACGGGTACTGAAAGCACCGATGCGGTGAATTTTGCACAGCTA
>NZ_JBHION010000078.1:0-1367 GCF_042195515.1 Bartonella sp. CB10SXKL
GTTGATAAATTGGCAATAGAAATGCGTGCAAAGCGCTTCGGTTTAACGCTACAGGAGGCAAAAAATCCACTTTCTGGGTCTTACATAGGGCGGCTTTGCTTGCAAGGCGTTCTTACACAAGAGCAATATGACGCCGCCCAGCAATATCTACAGATAAGAAACGATTACCTTTGTGCAAAAGGCTTGCCTAATGCGATTTATGACGAAATGCCGTCATCTTCAGATGATAAGGCAAGAGATAAGTGGGTAGCATTTGCAACAGAGCAGTTTATAAACACGCAAGAGGCACTAAAAGAAGCCCAATGCCTCTATAGACAGTATAATCTTCATGCTGCGCTACAGTACCTCGTGATAGAAGATCAAATGTTACCACATCTTGTGAATTCGCTGCGTGTTGCTCTTAATGTGCTTCATAAGTATTTAATCGCTAGTTTAAAAAATTTTTAAATATCGCTTCCATTTTTCAAAAGAGCCATATCTTACTGGGGGTCTTATATCTTCTTTGGGCATCATTTCTCTATATACACTTATAGCAATAGAGCACATATTCACTGTATTTTGTAAACGAACGCTTTCGTGTCCTAGTATCATATGCTCTGTACGAATAGTTTGTTCTTTTCTGCTAATGCCATTTGGAGAATTCAAAAATTTTTCTGCGTATTCAAACATTGGATCATTAAAATGTGTTTCAAATTTTGCTTTAAATAAAATAGTTTCTATAGTATCCCAGTCATTAAAAATACTACCGTATTTCTTAAGTTTTGTTTGCAAGTCGTTAAATGTAACTGTGGGCATACTTTTATCACCTTGTAATAAATCAGCAAAACGACCACAAAAAACAAGCACTATGTGATAATGTTTTAAAATATTAAATTCCGGAGGATTGCTAGGTAGTGTTATTAAATGCTTCCAAAATGGACTTTTGTCATTGGGGATGTCTACAGTACTTCCCATAAATGTTTTTAAATACTCCACCGATTCTTTTGCCTTTGCTAATTTTTGATGATATTCTGAGTTTTGATAATTTTCACTTACATATTTTTCGTAAAGTTTATCGTATTGTTCTAAACTATCTACACTAGTGTATCTTGATAACACTGATATCGAAAAGAAAGCTATAAATATTACTATGAGCGTTATGGATAGTGACTTCATTATTTAATCCTTAAATTATAATAATTTAACACTACCTAACCGATTCTTTTCAAATGTATCAATATGTGTTATTTTAGTGTTGACAAAGTGTAGCAAATCGTATTTAATGACATTGCTGTACTTGGTCGTACTGTATCTAGACGAGAGGCAGTGCAGTTTGGAATCCCCGCAAATGCGGGGTTTTTTATTATCTGGAGGGCGTATTTTATGAC
>NZ_JBHION010000079.1:0-1324 GCF_042195515.1 Bartonella sp. CB10SXKL
AAAGATATTCTTATTGAATTAGACAAAAGAGAAAAGAAAAAACAAGCCTACAAAGCACTCAAAGATCAAGACGAGGAACAAGCCCTTGCTCTTCTTTCTCAATCTCTTGAACATAAAGAAAGTGAGGAAGATGACACGCTTAATAAACGACGTCTTATTGTCAACGATGTGACCGTCGAAAAGCTTGGGGAATTGTTAAAAGAAAACCCCCGTGGTTTATTGTTGGTTCGTGATGAATTATCTGGTTTTTTATCCGATTTGGAACGGAAGGAATATCAATCAGACCGTTCTTTTTATCTAACAGCTTTTAATGGCAAAAAATCATACACCTATGACCGTATAGGACGTGGAACCATTTTTATTCCCAATGCAACCATTTCCATTATTGGGGGCATTCAACCTTCACGGATTATTCCCATTATTCAAGCAATGCACCATGGAACAAATAATGACGGCTTATTGCAACGATTTCAAATGCTGGTGTGGCCCGATGAACGAAAAGAGCGGTTATGGGTTGATAGACCTCCCAATCAAAAGGCATGGGAAAGTTATCAAGGAATTTTTCGTTCTCTTTATGATAAACCATTAGGATCACCAAAACACCCTATTACCATACGCTTTTCTGCTGAAGCTCAAGAAATGTTTCGTGTATGGTGGGAAAATTTTCAAAGAACAATCAAAGGAGGTCATTTCTCATCAAGTTTACAAGCGCATCTTTTGAAAATGAATAAAACCATACCAACCCTTGCATTGATTTTTGAATTGAGTGAAGGGGGGCGTTTTGAAATCAATAGAGATGCCCTTGAGAGAGCCTTATATTGGGAAGAATATCTGATAAGTCATGCAAAACGTCTTTATGCGGCGAATGATACATTAACAGCAGAGCGTGCAAAATTAATTGTAGAGCGCTGTGATCTTTTACCCAATGTTTTTACGGCAAGAGATATCTATAGACGGTGTTGGAGATCTTTAAAAGACAATGGAGCCGTTAAGCAAGCTTTAGAGCTTTTATGTCGTTGTAACTATATTCGTGAATTTCCTATAGAGGGGAATGAATTAGGTCGGCGTCCTGATAGACGGTATGAATGGCATCCTTTGGTTAAAAACAACAGCATAAAACAATAAAAAAATCTCTTTTGAAGTCTTTAAGACAACCACGCAAAACTCTTTTTATGGCATTCTCATCAAGGAACTTTTTTCCAAAAGCAAATGATCTGAGTGACCTTATCAGAAGAGTTTTGTCAGTCTTGTCAGTTCATTCTAGCTACTATATTATTTTTTTTAAATGAGAGAAAATTAAAAACATTATATTTCAATAGGTTAG
>NZ_JBHION010000080.1:0-1288 GCF_042195515.1 Bartonella sp. CB10SXKL
GACGAGCCAGGATCTTTGAGTGTCTCATTTGGTAGCGGCACATGGCGTGGACAATCCGCATTTGCCCTTGGTGCTGGTTATACATCTGAAAACGGAAAAATCCGCTCTAATCTCTCTGCCACGAGTGCTGGTGGTCATTGGGGCATAGGTGGTGCAATTACTCTGAAAATAAAATAATACGAACAACGAAAACAAAACATCCACCCTTATTTATTGAAATAAGGGTGGATGTTTTTTTTACAGACGCACAGTATTTATCTAGAGATAAGCATAATATTTGATGAGGCTATAGACTGTGAGGTTTTATAGAAGATTTTCTATATTTTGTTGAAAAAAGATCATAGTAGAATCCATATTGCTAAAAAGTTATATTTTTATGTTGCTATTTTCATGAACAGCCTATAGCAATATGGGAGTGTATATTAGTAAGACTCATTTTGATGAAATAACTTTCAAAGGGGGAAAAGTAGTGCGTAAAGATAAAAGGTACATCACGGGACCGCGCATATATCATTATATGATATATTAAAAAGAAAAAATCCAACTAAAAAGCCAGTTATCCAAGGAAAACTATATTCCAGACATATTACAATTTCTTTTTACTTTACTTATTATTAACAAAACCATGCTTTCTAATAAAAATAAAGTCTATAATTAGGAAAATACATATTAAAACCTAGTACAAAGGATTTTATAGTAACCACTACCAAGTAAAATGTAATATTAAATATAAAGACCCCTTTTTAGTTAGAAAAAACAGCACACTAAAAAACTTAGACTCTAAATGTGTCATCTTTATGTCCACAAAACATAATCAAAAAGACAAACATTTAGGTCTCAATACAGAGAGCACAAACAAAACAAGACTAAAGACTCAAAACGTTCATACCCTAAGCAATGATCGTCTACTCTGAATTCCAAAGAGATCAATAATGCTAAAATGTGTCTTTTTTATGTTTTGGAGGTGTTTTTAAGTTTTTTCATTGGAGAGTTTGTTATGAAAAAATTATATGCCCCACAAGCAGCGAGTGAATTAAAACGTTCTCGTTTTTCTTTTGTTAAAGTTCTTTCGTTGGCTATAGCGGCTACATTCTTATCGAATGTTACGCCTGTTTTTTCAGCAAATCCTGATTTTAGAAACACATTTCTTGAAGGTGTAAAAAGTGCTGGTGTATCTTATCCACAAAGCCTTCTCTCTGTTGCTGGTTTGAATGCTTCTGATGATTACGCAAATTTTTTAACCAAAACCCTTTCTGGTAAGAGAGATAAGAGTCCTATCGTAAATGTT
>NZ_JBHION010000081.1:0-1267 GCF_042195515.1 Bartonella sp. CB10SXKL
ACATATGTTTTTGTTATCTGATCAATTTTATTGAAAAGTTGCGTGAACACTGTAAAGTCCATGGAATTCCTCTTTAACGAATTTTCAACTTTTTATCACCTTGAAACATAGATACATGCTAAACGCGTTATTCGCATTTATACATTACCTAAGTATTTGCATTACGATATCTTGGCTTTGATAAAAGCTTTCTGCCTCTCTGAAATGTTCGGATAGTACTGAACCTTCTACATTTGCTTTTGTTTTCATGAAAAAAAAGCAAATCTTGTAAAGAGCTTTAGTGGCTAAAATCTTATTTGAGGCACATGTTTGAGGGCATTGTTCATAATTTTTTTATACAATATACGTTTTTGCATTTCGATAAGAAACTCTTCATTACTGCTTAAATTTCTGACCATTTGTAGCTTTGTATATTCATTTTGGAGTACCGCTGACATGTTTCTGATACGTGTTTGCAGCTCGAAAACTTCTCTCAGATCTTTTGTTTTATCTATATCTTTTAAGAAATCGGCAATTTGTGTAAAGCGGTTCTCTGCATCTTGGAAAGCTTGCAAACTTACAGCTTTATCGATAACTCCACTATATTTAAGACGCTTATTAAGTATATCGTATATTATCTTATGTTGTGTCTCCGAGAGGAGGGCTCTCCACTCCTCTCCTTTAATTTGAGTCATAAGCAGTTCGAAATAACCAAAAGCTTTGAAGTTTTTCCCATATAAACCCGTGTATGTTTTGTGGGTAGGTGGGTAAAAAGGCGAATATTCTAATAAAAAATTCGATAACTTTTGTGGTGTTATTTGTTTATTTCCTGTTATAGACTGATAGACTTTTTTCGTGTTTTCGATCTGGTCTTCGTTTGCTTTAATTTGTTGTTTTAACAAATCAATAATTTTCAGATATTCTGCTTCTGGAAAAGGGGGAGGAGTTTGGACAGTTGAACCTTGAGTTCCAGAACCCCAACTAAAGTTAGACGTTAGAGTTAAATTTATCATTCCCAAAAGGGTGATCATTCCTGTTATAATAAATCGCTTTTTCATCTGTCTCCTCGCTTAATTTCGGCAGGGATTGTTTTATTAATAGGCACACGGTTCCTATCATTTGGCTGTTTTAGCTTTGGTGCTAATGCACAAGCCGATAAAAGGTTTGCAATCAAAATTACAAGAATGATCGACTTCATTTTAATATGACTCTTTTTATTGTTATATACATCCTGATATTTGTTGTCATTATTATTATTTTGAACATAAAGTAAAGTACGTTGTGTGTA
>NZ_JBHION010000082.1:0-1229 GCF_042195515.1 Bartonella sp. CB10SXKL
CTGATGTCATAAAATACGCCCTCCAGATAATAAAAAACCCCGCATTTGCGGGGATTCCAAACTGCACTGCCTCTCGTTTAGATACAATACGACCAAGTACAGTGCTGTCATTAAATACGATTTGCTACACTTTGTCAACATAAAAATAACACATATTGATAATTTCAAAGGGAATCGGTTAAACAGCGCTTATAATAATTTAGGGATTTAAAATGATGAAATCATTATTCATAACACGCATCATAACATTTATAGCTTTCTTTTCTATATCAGCGCTACCTGCATCAGCGTCATTTGGATTTATAGACAAATTGACGCGTATGTTTACAAGTGTAGATACTAAAGAGAAGTATAATCAACTTTACAACAAATACGTAAGTGAATCATATATTGGCTCTATGCATTCTGAAAAGATACGCAAAGCAGAAGAACTTTCACTCAGCACGGGCACAGAATATTCGTTTTTTAAACAGGAAGATATATTGTATCGTCACATATCAGTTGTTGGTTGTGCATCCCTTATGAGTTTATTGCGGGGTGATTATAATAAGGAGATGTCGCAAATGGATCTACCCAATGTAATAAAGCGTTTACGCGATGAATATGATTGGAGTGAAAGAGATTTTATGTGGGCATACGACGTGGTCAATGATAACGAGGATCCAATGATTTATTATGCAAAAAAATTTATGATGGCTATAGATAAGCGTTCCGATTTAAGAAAAGAACAAGTAAATAACATAGTATCTCAAGTGAAAAGAAATGATCATAAAAGTTTAAAGGAATCCATTGAATTTTGTAGAAACTTACAAACGATATACAATATAATGAAACCGTAATAGAGATTGTCATTTACGATCAAAGTACTTCTGAAGCGCATTAAGAGCTATACGTAATGAAGGTACAAGATATGATAATGTTTGATCTTCTATAACGAGGCACTGTAGCGCTGCATAAAGGTTATATTGTCTATAGAGGCATTGGGCTTCTTTTAGTGCCTCTTGCGTGTTTATAAACTGCTCTGTTGCAAATTCTACCCATTTATCTCTTGCCTTATCATCAGATGATGATGGCATTTCGTCATAAATTGCATTAGGCAAGCCTTTTGCGCAAAGGTAATTATTCCTTATCTGTAAATACTGTTGCGCGGCGTCATATTGCTCTTGAGTAATCACGCCTTGCAAGTAAAGCCGCCCGATATAGGTACCAGAAAGTGGATTTTTTGCCTC
>NZ_JBHION010000083.1:0-1189 GCF_042195515.1 Bartonella sp. CB10SXKL
AATGGCGAAGAGCAAGTTTGAACGAACAAAACCGCATGTTAATATTGGTACGATTGGTCACGTTGATCATGGGAAGACCTCGTTGACAGCAGCGATTACGAAATATTTTGGTGAATTTAAAGCCTATGACCAAATTGATGCTGCGCCAGAGGAGCGCGCACGTGGAATTACTATTTCTACAGCACACGTTGAGTATGAAACGGAAAATCGTCACTATGCGCACGTTGATTGTCCGGGACACGCTGATTATGTGAAAAACATGATCACAGGGGCAGCACAGATGGATGGTGCTATTTTGGTTGTTTCAGCAGCTGATGGTCCAATGCCTCAGACACGTGAGCATATTTTGCTTGCGCGTCAGGTTGGTGTTCCAGCAATTGTTGTTTTTCTTAATAAAGTTGATCAGGTTGATGATGCAGAACTTTTGGAGCTTGTAGAGCTTGAGGTTCGGGAACTTTTATCCAAGTATGATTTCCCAGGTGATGATATACCAATTGTTAAGGGTTCTGCGTTGGCAGCTCTTGAAGATAAGGATAAAAGCATTGGTGAAGATGCTGTTCGTCTTTTAATGAGTGAAGTTGATAATTATATTCCAACCCCTGAACGTCCTGTTGATCAACCATTTTTGATGCCGATAGAAGATGTATTTTCGATTTCGGGTCGTGGAACCGTTGTTACGGGTCGTGTTGAGCGTGGTGTTATTAAAGTTGGAGAGGAAATCGAGATTATCGGTATTCGTCCAACATCTAAGACGACGGTTACAGGTGTTGAAATGTTCCGCAAGCTTTTAGATCAAGGTCAAGCGGGTGATAATATAGGAGCTCTTCTACGTGGTGTTGATCGTGAAGGGATTGAGCGTGGTCAAGTATTGGCGAAGCCAGGATCCGTTACGCCTCATACACGTTTTAAAGCAGAAGCTTACATTTTGACAAAAGATGAAGGTGGACGTCATACGCCATTTTTTACAAATTATCGTCCTCAGTTTTACTTCCGTACGACGGATGTTACAGGTATTGTTACACTTCCAGAAGGAACGGAAATGGTTATGCCAGGTGACAATGTTGCGATGGATGTTTCGTTGATCGTTCCGATAGCGATGGAAGAGAAACTTCGTTTTGCTATTCGTGAAGGTGGTCGTACTGTTGGTGCCGGTATCGTCTCTAAGATCATTGAATAAATAATGCTTGTT
>NZ_JBHION010000084.1:0-1174 GCF_042195515.1 Bartonella sp. CB10SXKL
ACGAGAGGCAGTGCAGTTTGGAATCCCCGCAAATGCGGGGTTTTTTATTATCTGGAGGGCGTATTTTATGACATCAGAAAATACACAGCAGGCTCCACAACCCATTAAAAAGCGTATACCCCCAAAGGCAGGTCAAGGGCGTGTCAAAGGCGTTCCGAATAAGATGACGCGCATTTTAAAAGAAGCAGTGGTTAAGGCTGCTGAGAATGCTGGGAATAAAATTGGCAAGGATGGTTTGATTTCTTATTTGGAAAAACAGGCTATGGAATGCCCCGCTGCTTATTTAGCGTTGCTTGGTAAGGTGTTGCCTTTACAGGTAACAGGTGAAGATGGGGGAGCCATTAAGGTGATAACGCGTGTAGAAATCGCGCCTTTGGTCAATGACAACACGACAGATTAGTATTGTTCCAAAGCTTATACCGATTTTTACAGATAAGGCTTTGGTGCGTGCTGCTTGGGGTGGACGAGGGTCTGGAAAGACAAGATCATTTGCCTTGATGGCTGCTTTAAAAGGCTATCAATTTGGTATGCAAGGGATATCGGGCACTATACTTTGTGCACGTCAGTTTCAGAATTCTTTGGCAGAAAGTTCATTGGAGGAGATTAAACGCGTCATTGAAGCGCACGACTTTTTAAAGGACTATTACAAGGTTGGGGAGTCGTCGATTAAGTCGATAGATGGTCGTATAGCCTTTCAGTTTTCTGGTCTTGACCGCAATATAGCCAGTATCAAGTCTATGGGGCGGATTTTGCTTTGTTGGGTTGATGAGGCAGAGCCCGTTACAGAGACGGCTTGGCAGACGCTTATACCGACTTTGCGAGAAGAAGGAAAAGATTGGAATGCAGAATTATGGGTGACATGGAACCCGTTGCGAGAGAATGCCCCCGTTGAGAAGCGGTTTCGCTTTTCAGACAATGAGGCAATCAAACGTGTTGAGATCAACTGGTCAGACAACCCGAAGTTTCCGAAGATCTTGAATGAAGCGCGGCTTGATGATCTGAGAAACCGTCCAGAGACCTATAAGCATATCTGGGAAGGGGCTTATCTTACAGCGGTTCAAGGCGCTTATTATCAAAAGGAAATGTTGGCAGCCGAGCAGGAGGGGCGGATAGGGCGCGTTGCTCGTGATCCTTTAATGCAAATACGCGCCTTTTGGGATATTGGGGGCACGGG
>NZ_JBHION010000085.1:0-1160 GCF_042195515.1 Bartonella sp. CB10SXKL
ACCATGCGTTGAATGAGAGCTACAATTTGATCATTCTTAATCTGTGTCCCCCCTGTTAACAATTTGACAACATCCTTTTCAATCCGTTGACGCTCTCTAAACGCCGCCTCTTTGAAAGGAATCCAAGCAGACTTCCCAGCAGCTTTTGCTAATTGTACAGCTGCATCATGTTTACCCGTTGGCATATTGACGTTATGCATAAAAGATATCTTTTCATCCGCTACACGACCTGGTATTCTGTTATAAAAATCTGCATAATTAGCTTCTTTTTCGACAACCTTCTTGACCGCAGAAGCTTTATCGGCTCCATAAATCTTTGCAAATCGTTTATACAGATCATTCGTACCAAAAATCTCCTTTGCCTTGGATACTTCATCTTTTGTTTGACCCATACCTTGTAAAAGTTCTGCCCTTGAACCCTTTTTAAAGTATTCTTGTTGTGCCTTTGGTAATTCATCAAAGATTTTACTGAACTCATCCTTATTAACCGACTTGCTAAGGATTTTGGAACCTTCATCCATGGCATCTAAACGTGAACTATATTGGTGATACAATGATCGTGCCTTCTTATATTTAGGCGATATATCATCCATAAGCTCTAATAACTTTTTCTGAATGCCAACTAAGGTATGAACTTTACTATTATCTCCTATCTTCTCGGCTTCATCTCTCATAAGACCAAGTTTAACCTTCGTTTCATGGAGAACTCCCATGTTGGGTTTTTCTTTAAGGAGATTAAATTTTTCAGAAGAAAACGAACTGACTTCTTTGCCACCACTCGTGAATTCCTGTAGCCCTCCTTTATAAGCCTGTTTGAAGTATGGACGCTTCATTAATTCATTAAGAGCACCATAATGCTGTTCTCCTATTGGTGTTTTTTGAGCTATTTCGTAAAGAGTATGTGGTTCTGCTTTCCTAATCGCGATAAGATCATCTTTTAAACCTGTAACATTTTGACGAGGAACAAAGTATTTATCAGCCGCCTGATGAATACGCTCCCCTCCTCCCAGCGCTCTCTGTTCAGCTCTCTTGGTTAAATCAAGATAAGCCCCTTGGTTTCTTTTCGCGATATCAAAAACAAGATCCTGTAAAAAAGGACTATGATCAGCTACGTAATCGGTAGGAACTGCTTTTTTAAAAGATTCTCCTAGCTCTTCAGA
>NZ_JBHION010000086.1:0-1103 GCF_042195515.1 Bartonella sp. CB10SXKL
ACCCCCTCACGCACCGCATGATTGTCAATATAGCCTGTCAACTTGGCATCAAGCGTGCCACCAGCTTCAATCGTGCCGTAAACAGCATCATAAGTGCGCGTGATTATTACAGGATCATCAACATATTCCGATGTGTCTGTATCTCCTATTTGAGCCACCCCTGCACCCAAAATATCACCAGATGTAGTCTCAATGCGTGTTGTCGTCTCAATCTTGGTTGTTTCGGTTAAATCACGCCCCTCATTGAGCAGCGTATCGCCATGCATCACAATGTTGCCATTGGCAGCAATTAAACTATAACTATTGCGGATATCGCCGGCATGAACCGTGAGATGACGCCCTGCTAAAATCTGGGCAGCATTATTGGTAAAATGAGGCTGCTGCTGACTAACCGTCGTTGTAACTCTGGTAGTTGTGGTAGTTGTATCAACCAAAAGCCACCCATCTGTTTCGGTATGTGATGTTTCATAGACATTGCGATTCACCACTTTATCGCTAACTTCAACTCCACCTTCACGCATGTTGGTGAGCGCTGAGACATCGAAGGTCATATCGCCTGACACGGCTTCTAAAAGACCCGAGCTGTTGATCACATGACCAGCCCGCTCTCCACTTAAGCCACGGATGATGAGATTGTCTTCAGCAATGACGTCGGCAAACTTATTAATAAAATCCCCATCTAAGGAGAAAATGGCAGATTTCTTGGCATAAATCAGCCCGCTATTACTCAGATCAGCGCTCACATTGAGCGCAACCCCATCACCACTTGAACCAATACTGCCGGCATTGTCCAAAACATCTGCGGTTAAGACAAAAGCACCACCACTTTTGAGAACTCCGTCTTCACCATTTAAAACCAGAGCAACTTGCCCCAATGACGGATCATGGCTTTCTGCTATAAGCGTAAAACTGTCACTGGCTAAAAGCTGACCGGAATTGGCTAAAGACCCGAGAGTTGCATCAACAACACCGCCCACCATGATACCGGAATTGCTTAAAACATCATGGCTGTTGAGAGTAAGTACTCCGCCTTGCGCTTCCACAAGCCCAGCCTGGGTGAGTGTGCCTGCCTTCAGCGTTACATCATAGGCGCCAACCTCACT
>NZ_JBHION010000087.1:0-1103 GCF_042195515.1 Bartonella sp. CB10SXKL
GGTGGGGCGTGTTGGTGGGCGTTTAAGCAAGACACTTAATGTTTCTGAAGAGGGACGTGTCGTTTCTTTTTATAGTAAGCTTTCTTATTTGCATAGTTTTGAAGATAAGCAATTTGTTTCTTTTAAAAACGATTTCCAATTAGGTTTTTTTGGTTCTTTTTTGGAAGCAGGTCTTGGGTTTAATGCTCGTCTTTCTTCAAAACTTTTTCTTCATGGAGATGTAACTTATCAGCATAAATTTAAGAAAGCTGGTTTTTCTGGAGCCAGTTTCTCTGCTGGATTGCGCCATCTTTTTTGAAGAGATATAATGTGCATTTTTATATGAAAGGCAGAAGATTTTTCTGCCTTTTAATGTATTGAAATTTATTTTTCCTCATCAATATGGTTATTTTTTTGATATAAAAGATTACAATAGATGCTTTCTTCTATGCGATGAGGAATTTTCCTAAAATTTTGATATTAAGATATGGGGGCAGATTTCATTGTGAATGTGAGAAGCTTGAATGCTAAATTCTTGTGGTATAATCTTTTAAAAGAGACGATATTGATGGTTGTTTTTGTCCATTTCTTTATTAAATTTTATAGATCATAAGTTTAGTCTTTACGAGATTTATGCATTTTTTTGAATTTTGTTTTAGAACTTTATTTACGTTTATATCATTTCATACGCATATTATTTGTTTCCTTTTTTAGGATGTTTACTTAAGAATTTTGGATAAATACTTGTTTTTAGAACAAACAGAGGGAGTTTGAGGTCAAATTATAATAAAAGTAAAGTATGCTTTATCGTATTGTTACGGTTGTTGTTTTGTAAATGATAGGTGGCAGAGAAATTTTGATTGGATACAGGATATTATTTTTATTGCGGTTATGCGCGGATATCATCATTCTTTTTTCAGCATTCAATATTTGCGCAGATTTTAGCACTCGAGAATGTTCATAAGAAGCAATACACCTTTTTTCAAAAGTCCTTCTTTACATGCCAGCTTCGTTTGTGATGAACAAGGGGTTAATTGATTAAATATAAACAGGTTTGAATGAAAGAAATTTATAATATTCAGTTTTTTATTCAATATGTAGAATGATGAGTGAGTATTCTAAAT
>NZ_JBHION010000088.1:0-1096 GCF_042195515.1 Bartonella sp. CB10SXKL
TATATACAAAACGTATCATATTGCAAGCGCTCTATGAGAGATATGAAAACTTATCAAAAGGAATGTAAATGATGCGTTTGATTTTTACTCACTCATTTGAATTACAGAGCCTATAAACGCTTGTTATGGCTATCAAACGTATCAAACAAATCAAAATGCTCGGTAGCTTTAACAATCCAATCAAAAGCAAATGCATATTCAATAAATATCTGCAAAAAACGTTCTTTTTACATTTGGAAGCGTTGGTTTTTACAAAGCAGCTTTTCATAAGATAAATAAACAATTATGGTTTTTTGTTACCATTTTTATCAAGTCAATTTTATTAATAATAGTTATTAAAAAATCACAAAATTAGAATAACCACTTGAAAATATACCCATATGGGTATATTAATAATCATGAGTAAAATAAAACGTATCATATGGCTTGGTTCTTCACTCAAAGATATAAAAAGTCTTCCTGATCTTATTCAACAAAGGATTGGTTATGCTCTTTATCTTGCTCAGATAGGAGATAGAGGAGAAAATGTTAAGGTTCTCAAGGGGTTTGGATCTGCCAATGTTCTAGAAATTATTGAACGCGATATTCAAGGAACTTATCGCGCTGTTTATACGATACAATATAAAAAATCTCTTTATGTGTTGCATTGTTTTCAGAAAAAATCAACCCGTGGCATTGCAACACCAAAACCAGACATTAATCTGATTAAAGAACGTCTCAAGTTAGCAGAACAATTAGAAGGGAATTAAAATGATCAATGTTTTTCACGGTAGTTCCAATGTTTATGCGGATCTTGGCTTTTCAGATTCCAGAGAGATGCTTATCAAAGCGCAACTTGCTCATAAGATTAGTCAAATTCTGAAAGAAAAGAACTTAACACAAAAACAGGCTAGTCAACTTTTGAAAATGACTCAACCAAAACTGTCTAAACTCTTAAGTGGAGAATTTCGAGGAATTAGTGAAATGAAAATGCTTGAGTGTTTGGCAAAATTGGGAAACGATATAAAGATTATTGTTAATCCGAAAGAAGTTAAAACGCTTGAAGGACATTTTGAAGTTGTTTTTTCTTCTTAAACTTCTTTATGATTAGCTTTTT
>NZ_JBHION010000089.1:0-1089 GCF_042195515.1 Bartonella sp. CB10SXKL
TATCGAGATACGGCATGTGTCTGGACGATTGGTTATGGCCACACCAGCAATGCGGGTCACCCCCTTGTCAAAAAAGGCATGTGTATTAGCCAAGAGCAAGCAGAAGAAATCCTTTGTGAAGACTTAAAGCAATTTGAGAAGACGGTAGAGGAATCGGTCACGGTTTCGTTAACGGATTGCCAATTCGCGGCATTGGTCTCATTTTGCTATAATGTAGGAACAGCTGCTTTTCGCAAGTCAACATTGTTGAAGAAGCTTAATCAAGGGGATTATGAAGCCGTACCTGTTGAATTACAGAAATGGAATAAGGTGGGTGGAAAGCCTCTTGCGGGTTTAGCCAACCGTCGAGCAGCAGAAGCAGGATTATGGGTAAAAGGGTCTTATGTTTCTTCAAATTATCAAAGGGTAGAAACGAAAACGGCAACCGGACTTCTTAAAATAGAAGCACTTGCCCCGATTATAGGGTCTTGTTCTGGTTTTGGTGGCTTGTTAGCAGGCAATGGACCGGTGCAATGGGCATTAGCAGGCATCATGGTTTTAGCGGCTGTAACGGGCATAGTGATTGTCGCCAAGCGGTTTCGGGAGCAACGCTTATGATTTTTTGGCTAAAGAAATATTCTCTGATGTTTACAGCGGCTTTAGCCGTTTTTTTTATGGCTTTAGCCAAGGCGTTTCACCTTGGCAAGCAAAGCGAACGGCAAAAGCAAACAGAGAATGCTTTAAAGACAGCAACAACGCGGCTTGAGGTAGAAAATGAAGTTAATCAAAAAAGTGATGCTGGTGTGCGCTCTGAACTTTCTCGTTGGGTGCGCGGCAAATAGGTCTGTTTCTTGTGGTGGCTGGTTGCCCATTTATTTGGATAATAAGGATGTTGCGGTCATCAGTTCCAACCTTGCAAGAGATATTTTGAAGCATAACAAGCAGGGAGCCCATTTATGTGGTTGGAAAGATGGTCAAGAAACGAAGCAGCAAAGATAAAGATCTTACAGAAAAAGAACAACAGCTCCTTCACGAGATGATAGAGACCTATCAAGGTTTAAAGATGATGTCACGCATCATGAAATTGATAGCCTTTATTGTCTTTATGTT
>NZ_JBHION010000090.1:0-1073 GCF_042195515.1 Bartonella sp. CB10SXKL
ACATCAATTTGACCTGTCAATGCTAAACAAGCCAAATGCCAGACTATACGTATATTGTAGCTATACTTTTGAACACGTGTTTTGCTTTCTATTGATGCTTGTAAATCTTGGGCATGTGCCCACTGTATTATCCGCTCAGAGATTTTGATAAGCTCTTGCTCATCTAATGTCTCTACACAAATATCAATGCCTTTACCAAAACCACTAAAAATTCCTCCCCCAATCGTATTAAAAGAATTATAAAGCCCCGTAGGAGAAACGCACCAATATTCCTCACTAAAGTGAATACAATTGCAAGCAACAGAAATCATTTCATTAGATATTTCAGCTTCAATACGGACATTGTAATTATCATGAAGACGTATAAAACCAAAATCAAATTGAATAAAGCGGTCGGGCAAAATCAACCACATTTTTCCAGGTTCCGTTGAAAACCACCCTTGTGTTTTAAGAACGCGCATTGCTGCTGTGAGACTTATCGAGCGCTGTTTTGGCTTCTTGCGCGTTAGAATATCGTCTAATTCCCCATTTTTATAGGCCTGTGCAAAAAAAAGCAGGCGATCATCCGATGTCATTGTTTTATAATCAGCAAATTCTGGCACAGATAGTTTTGGGGTAGATCTATCACTCCTTAAAGCCTCCATATCACCAAGTAATGCTTGTGCAACGGCAGAATGATTAGTAGCTTCCTCGCACAACTTTTTTTCAATATCCTGTGCTTGCGCCCATGCAATCACTCTATTTAGAGCGTCCTTAATATGGCTTTCGGAAAGATCCGGAGCTGTAACATCGAAATCCTCCTTCGCGTAAAACAGCACATCTCCATATTTACGCTGTGATTTTTCACCTCTAGAATATTCCCGAGCAAGACAATAAGCAGCGGTGGTGAGATCAGCCGAAAGCAAAAACTCTTTGCCACTCTCTCCATAATTTTTTACACCATACCCAATACCGACAATGCGATCGGGAAGATGATAATGCGCAAAAGTATCCCCCACGTTATCACGATAAGGCTCCCAGCCCAGTCTTTTTAAAATCTCTGTGACATCTTTAGTTTGCATCATGAATCACTT
>NZ_JBHION010000091.1:0-1066 GCF_042195515.1 Bartonella sp. CB10SXKL
CACTACCCTCTTTTTCACCACCTATCTTGATTACCTTCGTAGCATCATCCTGCTTAACAAGACTATCTCCTACAACTTTATTAATCTCATTCTGAAGCTCTTTATGAATATTCATGAATGAATCACCAACACCAGCAAAGGCAGACGCAACATCATTATAGCTCTGCTCTTCAACGGCACTGCCATCTTCTTTGACGGTCTTAACTTTGAAGCTTGGAGCACTCCATTGACCTTCCTTATATTCAGCGCCACCACCTAAATAAGTTGCAACAGTCTTATTCGTATCAAAAAGCTGTGAACCATTCACTGCATCACTTGAATCCGCAGAGATTACACCATCTTCAAGAAACTTAATTTTGCTATTTTTTCTTTCCGATCCATCTCCATGCTTTGCTACAAAGGCTTTTTCCTTATCACTCCACGATAAAGAATCCTGCGCTACTCCTTCAGAAACTTCCTTAATCCGTGCATTCACATTCTTGATATTATCATCAAGACCAGTAAATGCACTACCAACATTATCAAAAGAGCCGTTTGTTATATTACCAGCTGTATCAACCTTGGATAACTTGTAAGTCGGTCCTGTAAACGCGCCATTATTAAATGCCGCATCACCACCAAGAAACTTGGCTACATTCTGAGAAATTGTGTTGATCTGACTACCATTAATCGCATCATGTGAACTCTCACCAATGGCACCATCTTTGACATTATGAAGTGCAACTGGTCCTGCATCCTTACCTTTACCTAAAGTTACGCTCTTATAATCAACTATTCCATCTTCTTTTTTATCGTAGAGAACAACCGCTGAATCTTCTGACTGAAGATTGTTAGAAAGCTCCTTCAGACTTGCATCAAGCTGCGCTTTATTGACTGCTTCATTGTCATTCTCTGCTGCCTTAACACCTGAAAGAATCCTTTCTTCTTTCTTACTGCTGGCAATATTGACTTCTGTACCTTCTACTTCTTTACCAATAGTGATAACTTTTGTCTTATCATCCTGCTTGGCAAGACTATCACTCACTACATTCGTTACATCATTATGAACATTCGTGATAGAACTCGC
>NZ_JBHION010000092.1:0-1055 GCF_042195515.1 Bartonella sp. CB10SXKL
TAGCTGTGCAAAATTCACCGCATCGGTGCTTTCAGTACCCGTTGCCACTCCAGTTATCTTTTTACCTCCAGCATCAACACCTCCGGTGGTTATTTTCGGACCATTGGCAATCACTAAGCCTGTTGCGTCTAAGGTACTGCTTCCTGCATTTACTTTATTGACTGCGATTTCCTTAGCTAGATCAAATTTTATATTATTGTCATCTTTGCCTTTGCTAATTTGAAGATTTTCACTTGCCGCTGATAAATCGATCTTGCTCTCTATACCAATAGTTGTAGCATCTGCACCACCAACAGACAGCTGCCAACCTTTATCTACGTAATCTTGTAATGACTTTATCTGCGCAACATTTACTGCATCAGTCAGTTCAGAACCAGCTGCTACCCCTATAATTTGTCGCGTTCCCTTCTCGCTGAGATTACCAACACTCATGGCACCATAAACACTCTTCCATTGAATGTCAGTACCTGTTGCATTCGCTTTCTTATTAGGAGAATAGCCAAAAACACCTTTAGCCCTATCGGCCACAGAATTGTAACCTAGCGCAATACCGCCCGCTTCTTTCACTTCTGCCCATGCACCAACAATGGTGGCAGCAGAAGCGTAGTCTTTCGCGGCGTTGCCAACAATAGTAACACCTTGAAACAGATTATTTTGTGAAAATGTCTTTATGCCGTTACCAATAGCAATAATATTAATGGCATTCGCATTCGGACTGTTTCCTATTTTTATATCATCATTATCTGCATACGTACTCACCCTCCTTGCTAAACGATTAACGCCAGACAGCAAAATATCATCACTATTATCGTCCTCAACAGGCAGCATCCACCCTTTTTTAACAAATGTTTTTGGCAATTTTCGCACAGCAATATTATCCGCACTCATGCTTTTATCGTTAACCGCTATTCTTGTAAGCTGTGGCACTTTCTTATCACCAACATTTCCAACTCGCGCAGAACGGCTACCTTCTGTCAAAACATTTACGATAGGACTCTTATCTCTCTTACCAGAAAGGGTTTTGGTTAAAAAATTTGCGTAATCATCAGAAGCAT
>NZ_JBHION010000093.1:0-1050 GCF_042195515.1 Bartonella sp. CB10SXKL
CAAGAACGACAAAGGCAGAATCTAACTTAAAGGAGTAAAACCATGGAAAAAAAATACGAACTTACTGATGAAACAATTGAGTTTGATAGAAAAACTCTCCACCGCATTCGTGCTTTAAGGGATTTTGATGATGTTAAAGCAGACGACCTAGGCGGCTATATCGAGAAAGAAGACAATCTAAGTCATGATGGTAATTGCTGGGTAGGTGATGATGCAAAAGTCTATGGTTATGCCAAGGTTTTTGGTGATGCACATGTTTATGGAAACGCTCGTGTAGATGGTCATGCAAGAGTTTATGACAAAGCCAAGGTTTATGGTGATGCTTATATTTATAACATTGCTGATATTTACGAAAATGCATGTGTTTTTGGTAGTGCATCTGTTACCGGAGAAACTAATATTTTTGGTAATGCGCAGATTTTTGAACATGCTCGTGTTTTTGCCAGTGCACAAATCTACGAAAATGCACAAGTTTCCGGTGGTGCATTTATTAGTGGAAAAGCTGAAATTTATGGAAATGCTAAAATCTATGGCAGTCCATTGATTTCCATCAGAGCAAAAGTTGGGGGAAATGCCAAAATCTGTGGTGATGCATTTATTCATGGAAACGCAGAGATCATCAATGATGAAATCATCACAACGGGCATGAGGCAATAAACCATGGAAAAGAAATACGAACTTACTGATGAAACAATCGAAGTTGGGGGCAAAACTCTCCACCGCATTCGCGCATTACGAGACTTTGGAAACGTCGAGAAAGGTGATTTAGGTGGCTATATACAAAAAGAAGACAACCTATCGCATCATGGTAATTGCTGGATTGGGGATTATGCAAAAGTCTATGGTTATGCCAAGGTTTTTGGTGATGCTAAGGTTTACGAAAATGCACAAGTTTACGGTTATGCACATGTTTACAACAATTCTCGTATTTATGGCAAAGCAGAAGTTTGCGATGAACCATGCATTTACGGTGATGCAGAAGTTTACGGTGATGCATATATTTGCGGTGAACCGCACGTTTTTGATAATGCAGAAGTTTATGGCAATGCA
>NZ_JBHION010000094.1:0-1027 GCF_042195515.1 Bartonella sp. CB10SXKL
AACATCACTCCGCTTAAGAGCAAAACTGAAACCACTGCTATCCATAAAATTTCATTCGAACTCATCTTTATCTCCTTTAATTTTTATGAGGGCGGTCATCATGACCAATCTGTTGTGCTTCGCATTCCATTAAAAAAAGAATGCAACAAGCCGCATGTGCCAAGTGTGATAAATCACTCTCAGCATCCTTATGCTCTCCACCAAACCATGCTAATAAATGACGTAAAGCAGCACCGTGAAACCTGCTCCAGTGCATGCCATTACGCCAATTGTTTGCTCCGTACTTCTTTGCCCCAAACTCTAAAACTTTGCCGATTTCAATCAGTGCCAACGGCGGTATAAGCTCTATACGAGGCTTACCATCATCATTCTTATGCGCTTCATTTGCATTATGTGAACACATATAAACTCTGTCGCCACCATATTCTTCAGTGCCGCAAACATATGCATTTCCATAAATCTTGGACTTACCATAAACCACGGCATGACCGAACACCTTAGCAGCATCACAAACCTTGGCATAACCACAAACCTTGGCGTTGCCATAAACCTTGGCGTTGCCATAAACATGGATATTATCGTAAACGTAAGCATTACCAAAAACCGCAGCTTCATCACAAACCTTGGCATTGCCAAATACATGCGCATTACCACAAACCTTGGCGTTGCCATAAATCGCAGCTGCTAAAAGAACATTGGCATTCTCATAAACACGGGCATTGTCATAAACATGAGAAAAACCAAGAACCTTGGCATTGCCAAAAACACGTGCATCACCATAAACCCATGCCCTATTCCCAACCCAACAATCACCTTCATGACTTAGGTTGTCTTCTTTCTCTATATAGCCTCCTAAATCACCTGCTTTAACATCACCAAAGTCTCTCAGTGCACGAATGCGGTGAAGTGTTCTGCCATCAAACTCAATTGTTTCATCAGTAAGTTCGTATTTCTTTTCTACAGCCATCATCACCTCCTTAAGGCTGCAAAGTCTCACGCGCGCTATCAACGCCGGAACTTTTTGCAA
>NZ_JBHION010000095.1:0-973 GCF_042195515.1 Bartonella sp. CB10SXKL
CAAGACTGACAAAAGTTTATTAAAAGGGATTTTGCTCATCTCTATAATGATCAGTTTCTATTGAGATGTTTTCATAACAGGCAATAAATCACAATTATCCTATTTATCGTTTCTCTTATGAAACTGAAAAATGATGCCATGGCTATAAAGAACATAACAGCTATAGAGAAAGCAAAAATGCAAATGAAAGCATTTGTTATAAGAGCGCGGTGCTATTAAGGTTGTTTAAATTAGAGCCCCTTATAAACAAAATTCACAAAAAATTTAAAATTCATTTAGTAAAAAAATGATAGGTTATAAAGCTAAAAATACACATTATGAGAGCGTTTCTAAATATTATAAATGTATAGATTCAAAACATAACGCAATCGTTTCATAAAGCCTATAATATATCTTTAAAAGCACATAAATATAAAAGAAGCAATTAATAAGCATAAGATATTATCAATACACAACGTATTTAAAAAATACAAAAAAATATCAAAAAAGATAAAATATTATTTGACAATAAATACGTATTTTGTTATATAAATACTCAAGTGATTGAAAAACACTTTTTGATAAGCGGATAGACTACGAAACAGCCTTTCCAAAGTCTTTAAAAAACTGACTATCTTTTATGCTATCGTTGGCATATATAGTGATTTTGTCGGGTGTGCTTACACCATACAATACCCTTATGGGAAAAGTGTAAGCAACGGACTTATCACCGTGTTTTTCAACACCCGATGCTTTTATAAGCTGTCAATTGAAAAACAATTTTATGATAAGGTTTAATTATGACAAATATCTCAAAAAACACCCCCGTTATCTCTAATATTGCGAATGAAACCGCGTCTGTTAATCAACAAGAGCCTGCAAAAAAATACGAATTTATTGATGATTGTGAATATATTGATGGTCATTTCTTAACTCGAATTAGAGCCTTAAGAGATTTTGATGATGTCAAAAAAGGCGATTTAGGGGGGTATAT
>NZ_JBHION010000096.1:0-971 GCF_042195515.1 Bartonella sp. CB10SXKL
GTCGCATGGGGCGTATTGATAAAGCCACAACCATCACAGCTTATCCCATTGGGATTGGCTATAATCACATCGGCTGGGCTCCCAAAAACCTCTCCTGGACCATTCAAAGCACTGCGCTTGCTGCTGGTGACTTCATTTAAAATCACTTTCGCCGAACCCGTGAGGCGCAAATGCGGATTGCCCGGCATAATGCCCCCCAACTGCGATTGCCCCACTTCTTGCGCATGATTATTCCAAATCACACCTGGATTGCCAATATTAAAATCGTTATATTTATTGTGTGATAAGCCCTTGCCATTGGGGGTAACAATATCAATCGAGGGAACCCCATTAGGCGCTGCTACTATATCTGGACGATGGGCGGCATGAGCGTTAGGATCCACAGTAATTTGTGCCTGTAACGCTGAAGGGGCTAACAAACAAGAAAAACCAAGTCCCCCAAATAAAACCTTTTTGAGCATCGTACTGGAGACTAAAACACCTAATAAAGCTGCTCTTTCTGCTCTCTTCTCATATCTCATACTTTAACTCCCCAATAAAAAATGCTTAAAGTTCCATTGTTAATGTCATAAAAAATGTTCCTGATTTTTTGTGCTTAACTGTGCTCCAAAAAATACTGGAATAACTGGCATCAAGAGAGACCATGCCTCCCGCAAGCTTGACACCTGCTGTCCAACCGGCAAGCTGGTCACTCTTAATCCCATACAAGGGTTGTGCAAAAACACGCCCATAATCCAAACCAACATAAGGGCGAAGTTCTCCAAAAACCTTTTTGAAGGTCGCGTGATTGCTCCACGGAATAGTGCGCAACAACAAATCATTCCGGCTAAAAAAACCGTTATTGCCAAAAAGCAAACTCTCACGCGTGCCACGAACATTGGAAGCACCCCCCAACGAAATCTGCTCAGCACCCAATAAATTATGCGGTGAATATTGACCACTCAAAAGATTGCTCAGTATAAAGTCCAAGC
>NZ_JBHION010000097.1:0-968 GCF_042195515.1 Bartonella sp. CB10SXKL
TTCTTTTCTACAGCCATCATCACCTCCTTAAGGCTGCAAAGTCTCACGCGCGCTATCAACGCCGGAACTTTTTGCAAATGTAGTCATTGGGGGGTGTTGCTCTTGCATTAATCTCTGCAAGCGCTCGGGATAAAAAAAATCTTCTGGACGCAAATCTATCCCATGATCACGTGCGTAGGTTAATAACTGCGCTTGATAAATTGAAGGAAACAATCCATTAGAACCACCCTTCTCTTTAGAATAAGTGATACGATAAACAGCTCCTTTACATTTCTTCAAAATACGCGAAACGTTAATAGCCCCCCCTAGATATTTTATTATAGTATACGCAGGTTCTTTTTTCATAAAGATAAAATTTCATATTTTATGAATTTTATCAAGATAAAATTTCATATTTTTTTTATTGATTTTTCATTTCATATGAAAGACTTTGTATTTTATGGAATCAGATCAGTTAAAGGTATGGCTTAATGCGCAATTAGCTAAAAATGGTCATGGTAGTAAGAAAATGCTAGCCAAGCATTTAGGAGTGTTACCATCTACCTTAACTAGTATGTTGCATGATTCAGGTACAAAAAGATCAATAAAAGCAAGTGAATTAATAGAAATTATTGATTTTTTTGGCGAAATCCCCCCTTTTCTAATCAAAGAATCTGAACAGTTTATTCAACTGTATTATCAAGCAAATCCCGAAGTTCAGAAAGCTGTTTTAACGATTCTTCAGAATTCTTGTTCTTCAGACAAAAAATAATAGCAGCCATCACTTTTTTATCTCCACAATTCCAAAGTTTTTCTAACATTAGTTTATCCATAATTAACCTACACTTTATTAAAATTTCATATTTTCTGAATTTTTATATTGACAATTTTCATAAATAATGAAATATAAGTTCCATATCTTAGAAAATAACTTTTGCCAATAGGCAGTATGGAGGCATTTGTGAATAAACCAGTGTTTATAAATTCTG
>NZ_JBHION010000098.1:0-954 GCF_042195515.1 Bartonella sp. CB10SXKL
CAGTCATAATATCGGAAAATATCCCCTTAACACTCGAATGATATTGGCTCCACGTCCCATCAAAACCTGTTGTCCAAGTGCCATAGGGAAGAGAAAATGATCCCGTTAGAGTATCACTATTGGGGCGCTTGTGAGAAAAATGATACGGACTACCATCCATGGAGCGCTGATAGCTAAACGACCATTGATCATTGATCCCTAACAGATCATCAAAAGAAAGGCTCAAGCGCGTCTGATAAAGTCCTGTTGCTTTAGCGCCAAGATTATCGCTGGAAAGCGTAATAAGCCAAGGTTTCTGTTTTTCAATATGAACATCGAGTATCGAACCACCCGAATTGCTCCCCGCACCAAGATTAATGGTGGCTTGGCGTGAGAAAAGCCGATTGATTTGATCAAGCCCTTGCTCTATCTGGCGCAGATTGGTCGGCTTCCCAATAAGGTTTGGAAAAGCCGTGGTGATTTCTCCTTGAGATTTCCTTCCAACTTTATGCCCATCAAGGGTAATATCTTCCATCACACCTTCAACAACAACAATCTTGAGATGACCGCCGCTTAAATCTTGCTCAGGCAAATAAGCCCGCACTGCAATATAGCCGCGCTTCATATAAAGCTTGGTCACCGCTTTGAGCACTTTATTGATTTCGGCAATCCCCAAACACCGTCCTTCCCAAAGAGAAATGGCTTCATGAAGGTCGGTGTGAGAAATCAACTGAGCACCAACAAATTCAATGCTTTTGATCAGCAAACAGGTTGTACCAGACGAAGCACCATAGGGAGATGTGGTATCATCATCTGGCAAAAATACCCCACGGGTTTCGTTTCTACGGTGTAATTGCTGAAAACGTTGTTGTTGCGTTTGTTGTCGTTGGATGCTCTCTGATTGATTAATCGCTTTCTCACGAATGTTTTGGGCAAAACTCGGCAACGAAAAAAGGCACAAAAAAGCCGCAAAAA
>NZ_JBHION010000099.1:0-931 GCF_042195515.1 Bartonella sp. CB10SXKL
AATTTGTCATGTTGGTTTCCTTGATTTGCGCGCAATTCCCCCGTGGCGTGAATCACGCTTGTGTTAAAAGGCTGGTTTTGGGGTGTTAGAGTTTTGTCTTTACAGGTTGTACAATCCGATCAATTGGAATGCGTTTTATATATGCACAATGATCAGAATATAGCGTCAACAAGAAAGATTCATCTGAATTGGGTGGTATCATTTCAAATCTAGTGCATGCAAACGGTCTGAATTCGTATGAAAATGCAAAGCATTGCGATCCTATGAGTTCCATTGGCACGATATTCTCTTCACTTAAGAAGGCATCTATTTTGTCTTTAGAGATTATGGTATCTACATAGGGCTCGCCCTTATCTCCAGAGATCGTTATACAAAGTTCACCTGGATTGTGGGTATTTCTCACAACTAACTGCGAACACAAAGTAGGTTTAATTTCATATCTATACATAATAATTATCTTCTCTCGCTCGTTGTGATAATACTGCCTCCACGAACCTCTGAATCTCCGTAAATGTGTGCGTTACCATACACTTCTGCATTGCAATGAACACTTGCATTTTCGTAAACATGTGCTTTTCCAAAAATACGACCACCATATATTTTTGCGTTATGATGAATTGTTGCATTTTCATAAATATTTGCAAAATAACAAACTTTTGAGTTATCAAATACCTTGGCATTGTTGTAAACTTTTGCACCGCTATAAACCATGGCATCATCATAAACCCAACAGTCTCCTTCATGACTTAAGTTGCTCTCACCTTCTATAAAGCCGCCTAGGTCACCTTTCTTGATTTTTCCGAAGCTTCTCAATGCACGAATGCGGTGAAGAGTTTTGCCCCCAACTTCGATTGTTTCATCAGTAAGTTCATATTTCTTTTCCATGATTACTATTTCTCACGTTCTACGATTACGGTGGAGCCACTAATTT
>NZ_JBHION010000100.1:0-914 GCF_042195515.1 Bartonella sp. CB10SXKL
ACCTCTAATTCTGTGTTCACTTATGTGATACTGTTGCATACTTGTATGCTGTGAGGCTCGCAATCTATACTCGAGTGTATAAAACATTATTTATCATGCGTACTTGTGAGAGTGCATTCTCAGCATTATTTTTATATAACTATACCTTAGTCTCCACTGAGCTTGTGAAGCTCACACCCCACCACAACCTCAGTTGTTTTGCAGGTACCGCGGGGATGATACGGGGGACTTCGTCATGTGGCGACTCTGATACAGTACCTTGGCTTTCCCACTAGTTTCCCGAGGGAACTAGTGGCGCAGTTATATTGTTGTATTTATTTTTAAACTGAGGTTTTGTATAATAACTATTATTACTCAGATAATGATTTGTAAAATGAACCTTTGATAATACTTATACCTGTTTGCTGCGTGGTTTTATTTATATAATATAAATTGTTAAACAGGAATTTTGGTAAAGTCTTTAATACGTACGGGTCATGCCCGATTTCTTTTAGATGGCTCGTGCCGTATTAGTTGAGTTTTAAATTAATCAGGTTTTTAAACTAATCACCTCCGTTCTTAGTGACGGAATCCTTGTAACTATGTCCCTTCCGAGGTTAATTATTAATCTACGGAATTCCATAAACAAACCTAACGCTTAGGAAGGGACATAGTCACATGGATTTCGTCACTAAGAACGGAGGGTAAATTTAAAACTTTCTAACAAGAAGCATGCATCTAGTAAATAAATACGTAACATGTATTTAAGGTATGCATACAACGTGTTAATTCAAAGACTTAATATAAAGCCCAGCAATCACATGGATATTACACAGTTTATCCCATGTAAGTTAATAAAAAACATCGAGGCATCCACGCCCTATTAGCCTCCATGGCTTAAGCATATAAGTACTTAACAAACCAAATCAAATAGT
>NZ_JBHION010000101.1:0-908 GCF_042195515.1 Bartonella sp. CB10SXKL
TTCTTTTCTACAGCCATCATCACCTCCTTAAGGCTGCAAAGTCTCACGCGCGCTATCAACGCCGGAACTTTTTGCAATTGAAGGAAAATTCTCTTGATACCAATCGCTAGGGCTTATGTAATTATCGGTAACTTCTGCTATCTTTTTTATTATCTTAGGATGCGGAAATCGCTTCTTATTTACATAGCGTGCTACAGATGCTTGCGTAACACCTACCAAAATCGCAAACTCGGCATAAGTAATATTATTCTTTGATAAATACAGTTTTAGTTTAGACATTCCTTTTTATACCATATCGGTATTATTAAAACAAGGAAATTTTACCATATTGGCATTTGAAAGGATTTTTTTTTTAATTAGGATAAGAATCATGAATAATTTGAAATTTTTCAGACAAAAAGTCGGTTTAACTCCAAAAGAATTAGCCGAATTGGTGGGAACTAGTCAGCCACAAATTTTTCGTTTAGAAAATGGGCAACGAAAATTAACAAAAGAGTGGGCTATACGTTTGGCACCACACTTAAAAATTACTCCCAAACAATTGTTGTTTTCAGGAAATAAGCCTAATAGCTTAGATGAACAAATTGAAGATATGTTAGAGCATCTAAGCTACGATAATAAGGTT
Source organism: Bartonella sp. CB10SXKL (assembly GCF_042195515.1). NCBI lineage: Bacteria > Pseudomonadati > Pseudomonadota > Alphaproteobacteria > Hyphomicrobiales > Bartonellaceae > Bartonella > Bartonella sp. CB10SXKL. The sequence continues at coordinate 626 of NZ_JBHION010000101.1, forward strand.
AAACTTCTGGATCTCCTTTCTTCATTTTATCAAGATAAAAAAGAATAAACTCTCTTTTTTCATCTTCTGTCAATTTATTCCATAGTTCCAATATTTGCGTATTAATTGACCATTTTTCATCCATTTGTTCTACTCATAAAAAATAAAAAATAAAAAATAACCATTTTGGTATTGACTTTAAATTACCATTTTGGTATCAAGATATCCCATATCTTAGAAAATAACTTTTGCCAATAGGCAGTATGGAGGCATTTGTGAATAAACCAGTGTTTATAAATTCTGA
>NZ_JBHION010000102.1:0-879 GCF_042195515.1 Bartonella sp. CB10SXKL
GCCGTGCAAAAATTCGTAATGATATCTGTGATGATAATCAGTCACTAAAAGACGCTGCTTAAATAACGCGTGGGCGCGGCGGGGGTGCCCTCCTTTAAACATCTCATTTAAAAATTTAAATCTCTGTATAAAGGAATTGTGCTCATGCAAAAGAAGTTTGCACTCACAAATGAAACGCGTGTATTTGGTAATCATACTCTTTATCGCATTAAAGCATTAAAAGACTTTTCTGATATCAAAGCAGGTACCTTAGGCGGCTTTATTGAAAAGGAAAACAACCTCTCTCATGAGGGAAATTGCTGGGTGTATGATGAGGCTCTTGTGTTTAAAAATGGTCACGTTTATGAACATGCAAGGGTTTTTGGCAATGCTGTCACTTGTGGTCATATCTATGGTCATGCGTGGGTTTATGACAATGCTATCGTTGCTGGCTATGTTTATGATAATGCGCATGTTTATGGCAATGCTGTTATTTCTGATAATTCCCATGTCTATGGTAATGCGCGTGTTTATGGCAAGACTATTATTTATGATAATGCCTATGTTTATGACAATGCTAGGGTTTATGAAAACGCTCGTATAGCAAATAACGTACATGTTTATGAAAATGCCAATATTCATGGAATTGCTGTTATTCGTGAAAATGTCGGCGGGTTTACTAAAATAAAAACCTATACTGAACGTCTCTCTCCTTATGGTGAATTAGAGATTGTCTGGGTCTAATCTAAAGCAGTGTAAATGAAAGCACGGGCGCGGCGAGGGTGCCCCTCTTTTAAATTTCCCATTCCAAATTTTAGCAAACGTTTATCACATTAAATTGTGAGGGTATCTCTATGTGCAAAAAATACGAATTAACCAGTGAAATCAAAAAAATCAAAC
>NZ_JBHION010000103.1:0-858 GCF_042195515.1 Bartonella sp. CB10SXKL
TCAATATTCCGCTTATTTTATTGGCACTCACCCTTGGAGCTAAACATTTAAAGAGCAACGAAACAACAAAAACAAAATTTAACTTATTTGCTTTTTTAGCGTTTTCCATCTCCCTTCTTTCGTTTTTTTATCTCACAGAAGCCAGAAATATAAAGAACAACAACTCCGTATATATCCTAGCATTTATAGCGGTGATATCTCTCATATTGTTCATTGTTTCTAATCAAAAAGCAAAAAACAAACTAATAGTCTTTAGCGGATTTAAAAATGCGCGCTACACATTGCTCATGATCATGGGGCTCATTGCTTCATTTCTTTTTTATAGCTTCCTTGTTTATTTCCCGTTAGCCATCGCCATGGAAGGGAGCCATAAAAATAACCTTCTCATCATCGGCACCCTCCTTGCTTTACAGGGGGTGGGTGCATGGATCGGAAGAAAATTTATTTACCAAAAATGGAAAGAAAAATCTCCCTTTTTCATGATAGGAATTGGTTTGGTAATATCAAGCCTCGGGTTATTATGCTTCGGCTATAATATAAACATGGATGGGCTAGGATTTTTGCTAAGAGGCATAGGGCTTGGTATCGCCACCATTGTCTGCCTGTCTGCCCCCATCCAATACGTCAATAGTTTATACGTCAAAGACACAGCAGTTATCACACGCATATTACAGCAAATAGGTGGAGCCTTAGGGGGTGTATTCGCAGGCTTTCTGATACATTCGCTGACAGAAAAATACCTTTCCCTTAACCAAACATATGTCGTATTCTTTATATTCTCGATCTCTGCATTTTTACTGTTTTGCTTAGCACTCTCCTTATCGCGTAAAGAGAATAACTCTGATTTATGATAGGCAT
>NZ_JBHION010000104.1:0-841 GCF_042195515.1 Bartonella sp. CB10SXKL
CATTCGCTATTGATTGAGAGTTATCAGCTGGTCCAAAAAGATAGATATCTGTTTTTTCTGCTATACCGTGAATGCCACGCTGTTCAAAGTCACGCATTCCATTGCCCACTGTCAAACTACCACGGCTATGCGCACTAACAATCGCCCCTGTATTGCCATAACGATAGATAAAATCTTGTAACTTCTTGGTCGAATTACTCCATCTCCCAAAATACTCATAAATCGCTACTCCGTACTCTACGAGCCTGTCTTTAGCTTGTGGGTGGTATGTAAAATAAAGGGGTTCATGTTCATTATCAGCTAAGTGGACAGCATTACCGGCTGCTTCATCTGGTGTGTTAAAAATACCATTATAGAACATACGCCTGTTGCCATCAGAGCCAGCTTGTAAATGCTGCTCATCTTCAGCATTTAAAAAGTGATACAGAGTAATATATTCTCCATCGCTGTCTTTTATAGGTTTTCCATTTTCATCGGTTAAATAGAGGACATTGCCATTTTCATCATGCAAAATCTCACCTACTGGATGTTCTTTAACATTTGCGACTTCGCGCACTTTGTCCCAGTATCCCAATCCTTCATCCGATAAATCATTGATCATATCTAGGCGATTATGCACTGCTCCCTCAAGCGGTGCGACATCTAGCTGTCCTACAGCTTGGTGGGCTGCTGCGGTGTTGCGGTTGAGAGAGCCAATGATTTGTCCAGCATCTTGCCCCATCGCCCTCTGTCCAGTTGTATCAGTAAGGATGATAGTCCCATCGCTGATAGCAGATTTGGTTTCCCCTTCTGCTCCATCCTTGGCTTTGCCGTGATTTAAAACATTCTTGGCAATGTTCTT
>NZ_JBHION010000105.1:0-808 GCF_042195515.1 Bartonella sp. CB10SXKL
GAAGAGAGGCTTTTGTTGAGCCTTGCTTTTGACTTGTTCATTAAGGTGCATGGGTGTACTTCTCGTTTTATGCTTTTTTATATTTGTGTCGTGTTTTTTAAAGAATTGGTGCTCTTGCTTGAGAGGTACTTTTGCTTGAGTGGTACTTTTGTTTGAGTGGGATTCTTGTGAGCTTTTAAGGGGAAAGTGAAGAGGGGCTGCTCTTGGATTTTACTTGCTGTTTCTGTTCTCTTAAAGAGAGAAAATCTTGTAACTTATTTTCTTTTATCAAGCATAAAAATGTGTCTTACCAAGCGATATTGAGAGCGAAAAATCGATACTTAAAGCAAAAGATATTCTGGTGTTTGGGGAAGAAGAGCCCATTTTCTCGCAGGTGGAGAGGCAAGACGCATAAAGAAGACGCGCCAAAAGCTTTAAGTTTTTGATCAAGACGTTTTGCTCTATGGAAAGGGCAACAGTGCTTTTAAAGAGTTTGGGGTGGAGGGGGAAAATTGAAAGAAAAGAGGGACATCTATTTATTTACGAGACCGTTATTTATTTACGAGACCGCTAAGGACAGTTTCTCTCTCTCTGGATGAAAAAGGTTTTGTGCAATTTGGTTATGGAATTGTGAGAGACGCTGGTATTCATGCGGCGGCTTGCCAAATAATTAATCCTTATCATTTTGAGGCTTTATCATTTTGGGGGGGCCAGATTGACAACGAGGCATTGAGGCAAAGGGGTGGGTTTTAAGGAAAAGAGATTGAAAATTTTTGAGGAAAAGGTAAGCGTAGGGCGTTTACGTCGTGTGCTTGAGGAAGCTTTAGAT
>NZ_JBHION010000106.1:0-798 GCF_042195515.1 Bartonella sp. CB10SXKL
GCTAGACCAATAGCAGCAGCTTGTCTTGCTTCTTTCCGAACATCCTGAATAGCATAATTCAACGTCTCAAATTTCATATCCGTATAGGATTTAGACTCGTTAACAGCATCATTGACAAGACTACTAACTTTCTCATCCGTATACTTATTGGCATCTTCAAGAACTATCTTCATCTGCTCTTCAGTATAATCATGCAACTGACCGCCATTAACAGCTTGCTGAGAACCTGTTTCAATCTTGCCTGCCGCTACATTGTCTATCATAACAGGTTCGCTGTCATTGCCTCCTACTAACGTAATGCTATTGGTCTTTTTCCCATCACTATCTTTATCATAGTTAACAACGCCATCTGTTACGGCTACTTCAATATCTTTCACATGTTGATCTATCGTATCTACTTTGTCTTCAACCTCTTTTACCCTCTCATTCGTGCTCCAAAGCTGACCACCATTAACAACTTCTTGCGAACCTTCTTCTATCTTACCATCCAATACATTCGTAATCTTACTCGACTTACCATCATGCTTCGCATCATACGCGCCTTCTTCTTCATTCCAATTCAAACCATTGCTCGCCACACTCTTCTCAACATCATGAATACGGTCGTTGATACTCGTCATACCATCACTGACACCATCAAAAGCTCCTGCTACATCATGATAAATCTTCTTTTCTGACGAACTACCATCAGAATTGAATTGTGCAACCTTGAATTCCGGAGCCCTCCATTCGCCACCTTCATAGCTAGCTCCTCCTCCTAAATACATCGCTAGCGTCTGATGCAAGGAATAAAGCTGA
>NZ_JBHION010000107.1:0-794 GCF_042195515.1 Bartonella sp. CB10SXKL
CTTCTTTCACGGATTTACATAAAGAGATTACCAATGAAATTAGCACTGCTCAGGCTGATGCGTTGTTGTGGGATAAGTCCAAGGGTGCGTTTGTAGCGACGCATGGTGAAGAGAATGCAAGCAGCAAGATAACATCGCTTACCAATGGGTCTATAACTAAAGACTCAAGTGATGCTGTAGCGGGTAACCAGCTATATGCTCTAGGTGATAAAGTTGCGCAGTCTTTAGGTGGTGGCGCTAGTTATGAGAATGGAACTTGGAGTGCGCCTACATTCACGGTTAAGAGCTTTAAAGCGGATGGGGTAACAGAAGATAAAGAATATAGTACTGTTGCGTCTGCCTTTGCTGGTGTTGGAGATTCATTCGATAAAGTTAAAGATAAGTTCAGTAATATTAAGGATGAAATTACCAAAGAGATTGAAAAGGACATCACCACTGTTCAAGGCGATGCGTTGTTTTGGGATAAGTCCAAAGGTGCGTTTGTAGCGACGCATGGTGAAGAGAAGACAAACAGCAAGATAACATCGCTTTCCAATGGAGACATTAGTGCTACTTCAAGCGATGCTGTAGCGGGTAACCAGCTATATGCTCTAGGGAGCGGTGTTGCGCAATCTTTAGGTGGTGGCGCTGAATATAAGGAAGGTCAATGGAGTGCTCCAAGTTTCAAAGTTAAGACCGTTAATGAGGATGGTAGTGCTGTTGAAGAGCAGAGCTATGATGATGTTGCGTCTGCCTTTGCTGGTGTTGGTGATTCATTCATGAATATTCATAAAGAGCTTCAGAATGAGATTAAT
>NZ_JBHION010000108.1:0-783 GCF_042195515.1 Bartonella sp. CB10SXKL
CATTGATGAAATTTTCCTAAATCAACATCAAGATTATCAATATCACGCGCCTGATTAAACTGAAGATGCTGATAAACAATCTGAATCTGCGGATCAAAAACAACACCTTTATACCCTGTTGAAAACGTTCTGCCACTCGTTAAAGAACCGCTAAACTGTTTACCCTTTAATGCCACAACCTTGCCCCGTGCAAGGGTCAAAACATCTCCCTTAAAAAGTCCATACGATACCACCCCATCTATATAAAAACCCGTATCATGCTTCAGACTTCCATAGGCAGAAACAGACCATTTATCAAATGCACTCTTTTTGCTTTGTTCAACATCCTGAGGGGTTAGAGAAAGATTTCCGTAAGACCCCATAACCCCAAAGAATGTACGACCATATAAACTCTCAATCTCGTTTAACAAAACACCTGCTTCGAATGCATTATAATCGAGCTCAGCACCATAGCCATATTCAAAAGCAGATAAGTTGGAAGCATAATGATGGCTACCACCATAAGCATGCAGAAAAAAGGCTGTCTTTTCATTATCCTTCCCAAAGGAATGAAAAGCATTCCGCATTGTCTCTAATGTCTTATTTTGCGCGGTCATATCCACTAAACCAGCATGAAATAAGGCATTTGGCAAAAGAAGATAAGTTGGAACCTGTGGAACAACAGCTCTAATTTGGAGATTAGACGAGGAATCCAAAGGGTCAGAAGACCCAGAAGGCTTTGGTTCAACAGGGGCAGAAGGAGGAGAAACAGAATCTGGAGATGAAGTGTCCTCCGGAACAGAG
>NZ_JBHION010000109.1:0-762 GCF_042195515.1 Bartonella sp. CB10SXKL
TGAGAGGTATTTTGATGACACGTCATTATATTCGGGTTAAAACCGGAGGACCGATACCAGTAAAGCGAGATGTTTATCGTCATAAGAGAACACTTTCGCACTTAGTGTCGATCATTCAAGATGAGATTGATGACATAGCCGATGAGTATGTTCAACAAATCCAAGAAAGCATTTTTGCAGCTATTCGTTTTTGTGAACGGGAGACCTTTTACTTTAACGAAAGCCGTGATGTGGTGTTTGAGACACGGGCGGGACAAGGTGTTTATGATGCAAGCACTACCCGCCCTATTGAAACAGCTGTTAAAATCAAAAACGTTTATTTAAGTTCTGATCAACATCATAAGTTTGCCTTGGAATGTAATGACCATGTTTCTTTAGAGCCTTTGTTATCATCAGAGCAGCAAGGAACGCCGGTTTGTTACAGTTATTTTGATAGGAAATTACATCTTTATCCCACGCCAGATAGAGCCTATCAAATTCAACTCATTCTCTCTCCATTGCGTTTATCAGAGATAGATAGTGTCGATGAGGAGCACCCATGGTTTGTGCACGCGTTTGATTTGATTAAGGCGCGTGCAAAATACGAACTTTACAAGAATATCTTGAAAGACCCCGATTGTGCAACGGCAGCTTACAATGACTTTAACGAACAGTTGCATGAATTGCGTGCAGAGACGTCTCAACGTCATAACGTGACCAGAATAATACCAACGGATTTTTAAGATGGTTTATTTTCCAGTAGCCGATTACAGACCAGATGTT
>NZ_JBHION010000110.1:0-762 GCF_042195515.1 Bartonella sp. CB10SXKL
ATTATGCTATTCAGGATGTTCGGAAAGAAGCAAGACAAGCTGCTGCTATTGGTCTAGCGGTGTCCAACTTACGTTACAATGATGCACCAGGAAAGTTAAGTGTTGCACTTGGTAGTGGTATATGGCTCAATCAGTCCGCATTTGCTCTTGGTGCTGGTTATACATCTGAAGATGGAAATATTCGCTCTAGTCTATCTGTGACAAGTGCCGGAGGGCGCTGGGGTGTAGGTGTAGGATTAAGCTTAACTCTAAATTAATAAAATTCACTACGATTATTTTCAAAAATGCTCCTGTCTATACAAGACAGGGGCGAAAAGGGTTGTACGATTAAAAGAACGGCTCCCACAAATAATAGTGCCAGCATTAATGTTGAAAATAAAGAAAGAGAAAAGGTGTGAAGAGTGGTGTGTTTTACGCAAATTTGACAGAAGTCGTGGAGGGGGCTGGTTGGTGGTTGTTACATGACAGTGAGCAGCAGATTAAGACAGTTTTTGATGATGCGAAAAAATATGTAGATAAATATTTTTCTGAATCCAAGGATAATGCGATGAGTAATGGTGTTAACGAGTCGAAATCCTAAACCGATATAAAATTTGAAACGTTTAGTTATGATATTAAGAGCGTACGGAAAGAGGCAAGGCAAGCAGCTGCCGTTGGTCTAGCAGTATCCAACCTACGTTACTTTGACGAGCCAGGATCTTTGAGTGTCTCATTTGGTAGCGGCACATGGCGTGGACAATCCGCATTTGCCCTTGGTGCTGG
>NZ_JBHION010000111.1:0-761 GCF_042195515.1 Bartonella sp. CB10SXKL
GAATGCGAAATCCCAAAATTGGCGACGCTATATTGACGGCTGCCCACTTCAATCTTATTGCCAAGAAGGTAATTGTTGGTTCTTTTATAAGAAAGACCTAAATTCAAGGTTGTAAGGGAAACACTATCACGGTAAAGAACCCTGCTTGTACTGGCGTGCAACTCACTGGAATCCCCCGTCGTCTCAATATCGGTAAAATTGCCAGGGATAATGCTTTGGTAATTATAAACAGTGCCATTCAATCCAAAGGTCCAATAACCGTACGGAATACTCACACTCGCTGAAATGTTATTGCTATGTCCTTCTTGCTTGCTCCCACCCCAATAATCTGTCTGACTGCGCTGATAGTTAAAATCCCACGCATCATTCATCCCTAAAATATTTTCTACCCTCAAGCCCGCACTATAACGCGCATAACCCGTGGAAGATTGTCCCATATTGTCATGAGAAACAGTAACCTTGAAAGTTTTATCGGGATGATTGTTAATATTGACAATGGTGCTCCCTTCTTCACGCCCTGGAAGAAGTTCGCTTTGAGCGTGCGCTGAACTCAAACGGTTGATCTGATCAAGCCCCTGTTCAATATCGCGCATGTTCAGAACATGATCTTGAAGCCCAGGAAAAGCACTCCACACAACATTGTTATAACGAGATGCCGGTGAACCATTATAGTAAATCTCTGAAAGCTTGCCCTCAATGACAACAAATTTGAGCGTCTTGCTGTTTTTGATATCTTGATCAGGAATGTAAAAACGCGCCGT
>NZ_JBHION010000112.1:0-728 GCF_042195515.1 Bartonella sp. CB10SXKL
ATATACCCCCCTAAATCGCCTTTTTTGACATCATCAAAATCTCTTAAGGCTCTAATTCGAGTTAAGAAATGACCATCGATATATTCACAATCATCAATAAATTCGTATTTTTTTGCAGGCTCTTGTTGATTAACAGACGCAGTTTCATTTGAAATAGAAGAGATAACGGGGGTGGTTTTTACTGTAGTATTCATACTAATATGTCCTAATCAAGAGTTTTGAAATTGACACCCTATAAGGGGCGTCGGGCGTTCAAAACACGGTGATTAGTCCGTTGTTACGCTTTTCTCATAAGAGTATTTTATGGCGTAACTACACCCGACAAAATTATCATATATGCTAATCATAGCATAAAAGATAGCCAGTTTTTAAAAGCTTTGGAAAGATTGTTTCGTAATCTATCCGCTAATCACAAAGTGTTTTGATCACTTGAGTACTTATATAACAAAATACGTATTTACTGTCAAATAATATTTTATCTTTTTGATATTTTTTTGTATTTTTTAAATACGTTGTGTATTGGTAATATCTTATGCTTATTAATTGTTTCTTTTATATTTATGTGCTTTTAAAGCTATATTACGGGCTTTGTGAAACGATTGCGTATTTTCTGAATCTATACATTTATAATATTTTAGAAACGCTCTCATTATGCGTATTTTAAACTTTATAACCTATCAATTTTGTCACTAAATGGCTTTTAAGATTTCTGTTAATTTCTTTTAATA
>NZ_JBHION010000113.1:0-719 GCF_042195515.1 Bartonella sp. CB10SXKL
CGCTTTCCTTTCATATTCTCAGCAGGTATGGTCCATATATCCCCATCAATTTGATCTTTATGAATATGACGTAAAGGGTTAGAGCGAACCCCTGTAAGGATAAGCAAGCGCAAAGCAAGATGTGTTATGTTTTGTGTTTTACAGAGGAACTGATAAAAAGCTGGTATATCTTTCCAATCCATTGCTGGTCTATTAGTGATCTTATGACGTTGTTTTCCTAAGAGAGCACGTGCTTTTTCTGTTGCTTGTAAATCAACATTCAAACCCAAGGCAGCCGCATGTTTGAGACAAAGATTAAGACGTATCAATGCTGCTTGGGCTGTTCCAGCTTTTGTATGCCAAATGGGGGCAAGGGTATTGCGTATCTCTGTTTGGGTAATCTCTGAAACGGGTAAACAGCCTAACTTGGGAAGAATATGAAGGCGTAAAGGTGTAAACCAATTTCCATTTTTACCGTCACCTTTTAATTCAGCTTTACGACTTTCAAAAGCATCTAAAGCAATATCTTTTAAATAATGGAGATTACTTATTGCCTCACGCTTTTGTTTATTACGTTCTTTAATAGGATCACGCCCTTCACGTAAAACAGCACGCCATTGCATTGCACATTCACGGGCTTGTTTTAAAGAAACATCTCTTAAAGCACCCAAGCCCATTTCACGGCGCCGCCCATGAATGGTAAAACGGTAAATCCATTGAGCACCTCCATCTTTACGCTT
>NZ_JBHION010000114.1:0-678 GCF_042195515.1 Bartonella sp. CB10SXKL
AACTTTAAATAGAATCTGCTAGATCTATTTAAAACAAATAGCAATAATAAAATAAAAAAAGGGTGCTAAAGACCCACAACCTGCTTAAAAAGAAATTTTATTAAATGCTGCTTATCCACAGCCCATGACATGAGGTAAAATCAGCAAAATAGTGAAATTTGCTGTTCGTTTTATGGAAAAAAGACAAATTTGATATGTGCTTTAAGATATCAGAATAAGTATTTTAAAGCATTTTACCACGCATTTTATAGATAGGTTTTGAAGGTTCACTCTATGAATGCAAGCGGATATGGTTGAGCAAACTTATCCTTTATATTTATGGGGATATTGATGTATTAACCATTGACGCGCTAAACAGTTTTGGTTAAAGGTTTTTTCATATAAATGTGGGGGAGAAATCTTCAGCAATTAAAATAAAGCGTTTTTTGTAAAATAAAGCAGTTTTTAGGTGTCACTTTTTTGGTCACAAAGGCATGTGCTTTTGTTAAAAGCGTCATAGGGCAGTGGCTGTTTTGAGTGGACTTGTTAGAGGTTTCATGAAGTTCTTTTAAAGAGTGCTTCATGAATAATGCAAAGCGGGGGCAATCTGTATTGTTATTGATATTTTTACGCCAAAGTTCTCTTTTGAGAATTTTTCGTGCCATTGTTGTTTTCTTTGGCTTGTTTACAGGTGTAAAT
>NZ_JBHION010000115.1:0-677 GCF_042195515.1 Bartonella sp. CB10SXKL
TGCACCTTATGCAATTTTAGATAATTTAGGTTTAGGTTATTTATGGAGAAAAAAATGAATACACTGTTTAAATTATTAAGTGGAATAGTTCTGTTAAGTGTCTCTGGATGTGACATATCAAATATTGACAAACCTCCTCCAGGGGAAGTACATGGGTGGTTGAAGGCGGGAGCAGATTTTACTGAGATAGGAAAAGCCTTATTAGAATGTGGAATGCCGAGTCTTATCGATCCTGATTCAGAAAATAGAAACCTCAGTTTAAATCAAATGGCATCCATTGATGCTTGTATGGTCCAAGCAGGATTTCGTGATAGATACGGTGGTCCGTATTGGTGCTATAATTATAAAGACCTTCCCATTTGTCAGCTTGGTGCTGTCATCCCGCAACGAAATGTCGAAAAGCGCTTAAACAGCCCGTTTTGTAAAAGGTATAAAAATGCGGATGAATGCCAACCTTAAGTTTTGCTGTTTGTGATGATCAACAAACCGCCATCTTTGCCTTGGCTTGAAATGGCAGGATTGCTTCCTCACGCACATTATTTAACGCCTGAAGAACAACAGAATTTACAAAAAGGTTCTGATGGCAAGGTTCATGTTTTTCTCAATGGTATTTTTACAACACCAGATGATGCAGCCCATAATGCGGTTCAGTTGGCTGATAACAAGAATGATCCGCA
>NZ_JBHION010000116.1:0-674 GCF_042195515.1 Bartonella sp. CB10SXKL
CAAAGCATCCGCCACATTGCCATAGTCTATCTCTTCAGATTTACCATTATCCTTAACTGCCTTAACCTTAAAACTTGGAGCTTTCCATTGTCCTTGCTCATCATAACCAGCACCTCCACCAAAATAGGTTGCAAGTTGTTCGTTCAGCGAATAAAGCTGACCACCCGTGACAGCATCCGTTGAATCTTTAGAAACAACACCATCTAAAAGAAACGTAATTCTACTGTTTTCTTGTGTCCTTACAGCTCTGCCTTTTTCTTCTTTGCTCTTTTCATGACGTGCTACAAAGGCATTAGCTTTATCGTTCCATAACAAAGCATCACCTTTAACTTGCTGAGTAATATTCGTTATGTTTTTAGTAAGTTCGCTAAACTTATTTGTTACATTATCATTGACATTCTTGATATTGCTATCAAGCTGGCTTTTGTTAACAGCGTCATTATTGTTCTTTGCTTCCCCAACACCAGAAATTATCCGATCAGCACCGCTTTCATTTGCAATATTGATTTCTGCGCCACCTACTTTTGCACCAATAGTGAGACGACTCGTTGTCTTATCTTGCTGAACAAAGCTCTCGCTTTCCACTTTGGTAATCACATTATTAACCTGTTCAGTCAATTTATTCTGAACATTCGTGATAGAACTTCCAACACCGGCAAGTGCATCCGCTACAT
>NZ_JBHION010000117.1:0-672 GCF_042195515.1 Bartonella sp. CB10SXKL
GACCTCGGCGGTTTTATTGAAAATGAAAGTAACTTATCCCATGATGGCAATTGCTGGGTCTATGATAATGCCGCGGTTCTTTTCAATGCAACTGTTTATGAAAATGCTAAAATCTATAATGATGCGAAAATCTTTAGAGGTGCCAAGGTGTATGGCAATGCTATCGTTAATGGCAAGGCATTGGTTTTTGATACAACCGCTCATATTTATGATAATGCAAAAATTCATGATAACGCTAAGGTCTGTGGGCATGTTTATGGTAATGCCGTAATTAGTGATAATGCTACTATTTCTAATGGTGCCAAGGTTTATGACAATGCCCGTGTCTATGAAAGTGCCTATGTTTGTGGCTATATTTTTGGCAATGCCCATGTGTATGGCAAGTCACGCATTTATGTCTGGGCGCGCGTTTATGATAATGCCCATGTTTTTTGTAATGCCTGGATTAAGGATTATTCAAGTATCTATGGTTATGCCAAGGTTTCTGGCTCGGCTCGTGTTGGTTGCTTTGTAAGGATTTATGATAATGCCAAGGTCTATGGCAAATCAAATATTGATCATCATGTGCAAATTTATGGCAATGCTGTTGTCAATAGCCGTGCAAAAATTCGTAATGATATCTGTGATGATAATCAGTCACTAAAAGACGCTGCTTAAATAACGCGTGGGCGC
>NZ_JBHION010000118.1:0-255 GCF_042195515.1 Bartonella sp. CB10SXKL
AAAAAGGCGGCGTGAACAAATTGAAGAAGCTCTTTATTCGGGAGCACAATCGGTGCGCCATGGCGATAAGCAAGTAAGCAACCGCTCTGTTGAGGAACTGCGCAGAGCGCTTGAGATGCTGAACACACAAATAGCCAACCTTGAAGGACGCAAGCGTTCACGCGTTTTCTATTTTAATATATCACGAGGCTATTAATGGCTGGTTTTTTCAATAAACTCACAGGCTTTTTTAAAATTTCTCGTCAACACAATCCC
>NZ_JBHION010000118.1:378-667 GCF_042195515.1 Bartonella sp. CB10SXKL
CATTGTTGCCCGTTCAAGATGGCTCTATGATAATGAATCTCTTTATGGGTCTGCAACAGAAGAATGGGTCTCTGCGGCTGTTAGTGATGGGATTAAACCCTATCCTCGTATTGAAGGTTTTCAAGAAGAAAAGAAAAAGCTTTTAGACTTATGGTGGCAATGGGTTGATGAAGCCGATTATGATGAAGATGCCAATTTTTATGGACTTCAAGCAACCATTGCACGAGAAGTCTTTCTAACTGGTGAATGTTTTGTAAGACTACATTATGTTGACCTCTACGGGCGCTCT
>NZ_JBHION010000119.1:0-649 GCF_042195515.1 Bartonella sp. CB10SXKL
TTTGCAATAAAGCACAATCGCCTACCAAATCTCTTGGATATTTATCAAAATCCTCATCGGGACCAAATTGTTTTGGATTAACAAAAATAGAAACCAATATTCTATCACACATTTCCCTGGCTTGCTGCACTAACGCTAGGTGACCTTCATGCAGTGCCCCCATCGTTGGAACAAAACCTATAGATCGCCCTAAACATCGTTCTACTGCGATATATTGACGTACTTCAGAAATTGTTTTTAAGATTCGCATCTTCATATTCTATTGACTATTTATCAGATTAACAAATTGATGCTTGCGTACAAAATTGCCGTTCAAATAGTTGTATGGTTGCTTTATATCTCGTGGTTCCCAGACATGACGCATTAAAAAGAAACCTGTTAGAATAAAACCATTTATGATGTCATTAAAATCTACAGGACGTGTCGTTCTTTGCACAAGAAACTGTGGTAAAATGAGAAGCTTCTCCTTCCAAGGGCGCCCCGCCTCCTCACATACAGCTCGTCCCGATTTTGGTGATACATAACAAAGTCTCTCTGTACTGCCCGTTACAGCACAATGAGACAAATCAAGGCCAAAGCCAAGTTCTTCGAGTAGCCGCATTTCAAAACGTACAAGCAACTCTGCGTTTACAGACCGCTCATCAAAATT
>NZ_JBHION010000120.1:0-639 GCF_042195515.1 Bartonella sp. CB10SXKL
GTAGCGACGCATGGTGAAGAGAAGACAAACAGCAAGATAACATCGCTTTCCAATGGAGACATTAGTGCTACTTCAAGTGATGCTGTAGCGGGTAACCAGCTATATGCTCTAGGGAGCGGTGTTGCGCAATCTTTAGGTGGTAAAGCTAAGTATGAAGGTGGCACATGGACAGCTCCGACTTACGAAATCTCTAATGTTTCTGCAGATGGTGATGTGGAAAAGACGAGCTTCAATGATGTTGGTAGCGCCTTTGCGGGTCTTGATACGAGTGTCAAGAATGTGAACACTCATCTGTCTAATGAGGTTAAAAGGTTTGAGGATAAAATAAGTAATATTACTCAAGCGGTTAATGGTGATGCTTTATTATGGAGCGACGCTGCACATGCCTTTGTGGCGACGCATGGGGACAGTAAAGAGAACAACAAGATTACGTCTCTTAAAAATGGAGATATTAGTGGAACCTCAACGGATGCCGTAACGGGTAACCAGCTTTATGTCCTAGGTGATAAAGTTGCGCAATCTTTAGGTGGAGGAGCTAAGTATGAGGATGGCCAATGGAGCGAACCTAAGTTCACGGTTAAAACAGTAAAATCTGATGGTACTGAGAGTGAGGAGAGCTATACAGATGTGGCTTCAGCG
>NZ_JBHION010000121.1:0-634 GCF_042195515.1 Bartonella sp. CB10SXKL
TAGAAATTTCTCCATCTAATAGAAACTTTAATTTGCTGTTTTCTTGTTCCGCTATAACTTGACCATCTTTCTCTTTGTTCTTTACATGACGCGCCACAAAGGCATGCGCGTCATCGTTCCACAACAAAGCATTCTGCTCAATGGTCTGCGTAAGTTCATTGCTGTTCTTAGAAAGCTCATTATGAAGATCTGTCAGCGATGTATCAACACCGCTAAAGGCTGAACCAACATCATGATATGACTGACCACCAACAACATACGTCGGAAGATTACCTACAAGCACATCAGCACCACCACCTAAATAGCTCGATGTATTTTTAGAAACACTGTCTAGACTGGTAGTCACTGTCGTAACATTTTTATTAGTCGCAAATAACTGAGAGCCATTTACAACTTCTGTCGATTCTGCTGAAAGCACTCCTGCCTTAACACCTGAAAGTGTCCGGTCTTCTTTCTTACTGTTGGCAATATTGACTTCTGTACCTTCTACTTCTTTCCCAATAGTAATAACCTTCGTATCATCATCCTGCTTGGCAAGGCTATCACTGACAACATTAGTTACATCATTATGAACATTCGTGATAGAACTCGCAACACCAGCAAATGCTTCCGCTACACTATTGTAAACCTTTTC
>NZ_JBHION010000122.1:0-615 GCF_042195515.1 Bartonella sp. CB10SXKL
ATAAATCGGACAACCTTCCCATATGTCGTCCTGGTGCTGTCATGCCTCAGCGAAGTGTTGAGAGACGCTTAAATAGCTCTTATTGTAAAAAGCATTCAGAACAACTTGAATGCAAACCTTAAGTCTTGCTTCAGCAGAGAAAGCCTTGTCCGTTTTTACGTGACAAGGTTTTCTTTTTATGCCGCGTCGTTATAACGTTGCTGTTTTGCTTGCTCGATGACATTCAAAAGATCTGATTGTAACCAACGCGATAAAAAACCAAATTTTAAAGGTTTTGGGAGAGAGCCATTGGTTACATGACGGCGAAATGTTGAGACACTCATATGAAGCAATTTTGCACTTTCACGGTCTGTCAAAAGAATATCATTTTCTGTCATTCTAAAATCCTTTCATTCTCAAAAAATAGAAACAAATCATAACCATTTATTAACCACATTTTAGTTCACTTTTGAAGGTATTTTATTTATAGAAAACAATATTTTATCATATAAATTCTCATGTGATAATTTATGACTCTTATTGAGAAAGAATGAGAGAGAAGAGAGCTAAAGTTATCCACAGATAATGGGGTTATTCACCCCATATCTTAAGATTGACCCGTGACATAAGCCGCCC
>NZ_JBHION010000123.1:0-604 GCF_042195515.1 Bartonella sp. CB10SXKL
TTTTTCTCAAAGAACCAGAATCGCTCTATAAGAAAGATAAGCTTTCAAGGGAATCATATCAAAAGGTATTAGAGGAAGAAAACAAAATTTCTGGGACTTTTGATAAAATGGGCAAAGCTATTTCGGAGCGTTTACAATTTGCATCGATACAAGATAAAGCTGTAAGTTTAGAAACTTTTGAAAACGTAGAAAATCGTTTTAAATACCTCGAACATCTATTAGATGAAATTCAAAAAAAAGAAAACCTGAAAGATATTGCAGATCTTCAAGCACGTATCGATGGTTCGTTAGCCATGATCCAAAATGAATTTATAAAGATGGAAATGGTAGCGCATTTACGTAATGCTGAGCAATCACTTATCAAAAGGAAAAGACGCGAACTTGATATGAAAATTTTTGACCATGAAAAAAACGGGATGCCTACCATACGATAAAAACAAAAGCCAATGTAGAAGGTTCAGTACTATCCGAACAATTCAAAGAAGCACAGAGATTTTATCAAAGCCAAGATATCGTAATGAAAACATTTAGGTAATGTATAAATGCGAATAACGCGTTTAGCATGTATCTATGTTTCAAGGTGATAAAAAGTTGAAAATTCGTT
>NZ_JBHION010000124.1:0-592 GCF_042195515.1 Bartonella sp. CB10SXKL
GGTATGATAAACTCATAAGGGGTATAAGGTTTTATACCTATAGGTTCTTATATCCCTTTTATAAATTGCTGACATACAATCTTTAAAAGGATAATTTATCATGCGTTATTTAAAAAGAAGAAACTTGCACTTTTAGATACTCTTATTTACATTGCCTTTAAAAGATTAAACCGTAATCTAAAATGATAGCTTTATTGTTATCAGAAGCTTTATTTAAAGAGGGTTATGTATATTCATTTTCTTATATTACTTATAGGTTTTGAATGTTTCTACCCCCCCAAAAAAAAACTACAAAACATAGAGCATTAGTTGAATTTACAGGTTGTATTTTGATATAGGTTGTTTTTTTGAAAAATTGATAAAAAATAACATATTGAAATATAATGACTTTTATTTTTTATTGAAAAATATGTAAAGGGGGGCGTAAAAAGCACCTCCAAAACTCATAACCATAATGGTCTTGATAGCATTTATTATGATTATAATCCCTTTCTTTTGAAAGGCTTTAAAAGATCACATACTCTCATAAGACATGTTTTAATCATTCACTAAATGATCACTTTTGTCGATTCAATGTACTGACATAAACTGA
>NZ_JBHION010000125.1:0-585 GCF_042195515.1 Bartonella sp. CB10SXKL
TAAAAACACAAGATTTGCGGTCCCCAAAATTGGGGAGCGCAAAATCTAGAGCTGTTACAGCTATAGACTATCACCTCACATTAGACATGGCAAAAGAGCTCGCCATGGTAGAGCGTAATGAAAAAGGTAAACAAGCCCGTCAATATTTTATTGAATGTGAACGGCGTGCAAAGAAACCTTTAGACCTTGCAAATGCTTTAGAAGATCCTCTCTTTGTTAAGAAACTTCTTTTAGAAAGCGTCACACAATTAGAGACCTTAAAAAGTGAAGTGAGTATCCTTAAACCAAAAGCAGCTGCTCTTGAAAGTTTGCAACGTCACAACGGACTCTTCGGTCTTACAGAAGCCGCTAAAATACTTGAGATGCAACCAAAACAATTCATTCTCTTCTTACAGCAAAAAGGGTGGATTTATAGACGTGCAGCAGGTGGAAATTTGCTTCCTTATCAAGACAAAATCCAAAAGAAACTTATGGATTGCCCAACCATTACACTTAAAACCGCAAATGGAATAGAAAAAGTCATTCCTTGCGCAAAAATCACAGCAAAAGGAATTGGTGTGCTGTCTCAAGAGCTTAAAAGACAAA
>NZ_JBHION010000126.1:0-332 GCF_042195515.1 Bartonella sp. CB10SXKL
GATTCAGCAGTTGTTCATTATGATAAGAACAAGGATGCCTCTATTAATTATACGAGTGTGACGTTTGGCAAAGGAAATGGTTCTGCCGCTGTTGGTCTGCATAATGTTGCGGATGGTATGATTGCTAAGGATTCACATGATGTTGTTAATGGGGAACAGATTAATAAAATTTCTCAGGATGTAGCACGGTTTTTAGGTGGCGGTGCGTCATTTAAAGATGGTAGCTTTACACAGCCGACCTATGAATTATCGCATGTTTCTGAAGATGGTCATGTAAGCAAGTCCGCATTTAATGATGGAGGTTCAGCGTTTACAGGCCTTGGTGCAAGTGT
>NZ_JBHION010000126.1:342-584 GCF_042195515.1 Bartonella sp. CB10SXKL
GAATCAACGTATTAAGGATGTTTCTCAGGGTATAGCACAGGATTCGTTATTGTGGAACAAGGATGATCATGCCTTTGTAGCCAAACACGGCAAAGAAGGAAGCAATAGTAAAATTAAGTTCCTTGCGGATGGAGAGATTTCTTCGAGTTCGACGGATGCAGTAGCAGGCAATCAGCTTCATACTCTAGGTAGCAGTGTTGCTCAGTATTTTGGCGGCGGAGCTAAGTATGAGAATGGCACAT
>NZ_JBHION010000127.1:0-582 GCF_042195515.1 Bartonella sp. CB10SXKL
GTTGCGTGTGGCATCAATCGAAACATTCCTCTCAGCTTGCAAGAGAAGTTTATCCGTTGCTTGAACATCAGAGCCTAGAATATTCAAATCTTTTCCAGAGAGAAGTGTCGTTGAGCCTCCAGAGTTGACTTCTGATTTATGATGCATGGTAGCATCACCGTGTTCATCATGGTAATGGGTTTCTGCTGAACCGATCGTCAAGTTGCCTTCTTCTGTAGCCATGGCAAGATCACCTCCGGTAGTGATCCCCACCCCTGAGGCGGTAATATCTTGTTTGGCAATCACGCTCGCATTACCCCCAGCAGAAAGCGCCTCGGTGTTTAAAACGGTCTCCACGCCGTCAACCGTTGTGCGCCCTGCATCTAAACGAATATTCTTCTCCGCAAGGAGAACAGCATCCCCACCAGCAGCAAAATGCCCTCCTTGACTGAGGATATCCCCGCCATGCACATGCAATTGGTGATTTGCCGCAATCCGCCCTGAATTGATAATCGTTGAATTGCTCGTATTTTGGCTGGTGATATTGACATCATCGCCCATGATCAAAGCCCCAGCAGAAACAAAGGAGGCTCTGTCTTTTTC
>NZ_JBHION010000128.1:0-578 GCF_042195515.1 Bartonella sp. CB10SXKL
TTATGTGGATTGGCTGAATTTCCAATCTTTTGAAGAAGAGTTTTCTGCCTCATGGGTTTGTATGGAGCGTTTTGGCAAGGCACCCAGTTTGCAATTTACCGGCTATGGCAATGATGCAAAGACCATTCATGGAGTTTGGTTTCCAGAAGAATTTGGTGACCGTGTAGCCATTGATGCCATCACTACAACTATCCGAAGAGCAAAGCCGGTCCAGATGCTTCATTGGATCAATGATACCACCTATAGTGTCCTTCTCCATGGACCCGTAGTAATCACCACGATCAATAAAGACCATGACTATATCAGTCGCTCTGGTCAATCCCAGCGCATCCGCTATTCCATTACGCTCTTGCCCTTTTTTAATGGCGGAAAACCACAAGGACAATACCAAGAGGGACAAATCCAAGTGGGACAAACTCTATGAAGATACCAGAAAAGCATGTTATTGTAGAGCTAGAGGATATGAGCCTCGATCTCCTTTGCTTTCACCATGTCATGGCTGTGTTCAGAGACCGGAGGCAAGCTGGTTTACTCAAAGGCTATTTAGAAGCCACACTGGAAGCTAATCCAGAGATTGC
>NZ_JBHION010000129.1:0-578 GCF_042195515.1 Bartonella sp. CB10SXKL
GACTGAGCAATAGGCAAAGCAAAAGGATAAGGAGAGGCACCGGCAAAAATACTGGCCTCAAAACCATCAGGATAACCTGCCTCTGTTAAAAGTTGCTTTGCTTTTGGGAGATCCAGTTTAAAGGGTTGTCCTTCTTTTTCATCCAAAGCCCCAAGATTACCAAGAGGAATAAAACTTGCACGTGGAATACCAACATCTTTGAGAAGAGTCTTACCGAGTCCTTCATAGTCAATAAGATAGCGCATCGCTAAACGTACTTTTTCATTGGCAAAAATAGGGTTCGTCGTATTAAACCCCCATATGATCATGGAGGGCGCCAACACTTTTTCAACTTTAATATCCGTTGTTGCTTGAAGATCTGCCAAATCCTCTGGCATCAGATTACGTGCAACATCGATATCGTGTTTTTGCAACAATAAACGTTGTGTTCCAGGTTCCGCAACATGGCGAATTAAAATCTTCTTCAATTTAGGCGCCTCCCCCCAATAATTGGAGCTTGCACGCAACAAAATCCCTTCTCCAGGACGCCAACTCTCTAGCTGATAAGGACCAACACAAGCAGAATGACTTGCCAAATA
>NZ_JBHION010000130.1:0-577 GCF_042195515.1 Bartonella sp. CB10SXKL
ATTGTTTCATCAGTAAGTTCGTATTTTTTTTCCATGGTTTTACTCCTTTAAGTTAGATTCTGCCTTTGTCGTTCTTGCAAAAGAACGGCATTGCATTGTGTGGTGAATTTTTTGAAAAGGTGGCGTCTTTTAAAAACGCCTTTAGCTTTTAAAGCACATCACAAGGACGCAAACGGTGTTGTTGTTCGTAAGAACCATACATTGCATCATCATATTCGCGCTGTTTTATATCATCTAAAAAAAAACCGTATGCTGTGCTGTGTAGAATAAAATCGTGAGGAATGTTTCCGTTGAAACACTGCTCTTCACATTCTTTAAGATAGAATTCGGCAATATCTTCAGAGATATCTTCGCAACGATTAGTCGTTGGTTCAATACGCAAAATTTGGACAGCATTATCGGCTTGGTCGATAAATTTGATCATGTCACTTTCTTCTAAGAAAGGACCAGATTTAGCGAGATTTTGCTCTTCATTTTCGCACATCACTAAGAGAATTTCATCAGAATTTATAAACACTGGTTTATTCACAAATGCCTCCATACTGCCTATTGGCAAAAGTTATTTTCTAAGATATGG
>NZ_JBHION010000131.1:0-575 GCF_042195515.1 Bartonella sp. CB10SXKL
ACCCCCTCACGCACCGCATGATTGTCAATATAGCCTGTCAACTTGGCATCAAGCGTGCCACCAGCTTCAATCGTGCCATAAACAGCATCATAGGTACGTTTGGGTGTTTGGGTAAAAGTAGGACCATCCCATTCTTCTGCACCTTGCCCTATACATGCTGGATTTGTGGCACTACATTGCTTATATCTGTAGCGTGTTTCAGTTACAATCTTGGTTGTTTCAATTAAATCACGCCCCTCATTGAGCAGCGTATCACCCTGCATCTCAATGTTGCCATTAGCAGCAATCAAACTATAGCTATTGCGGATATCACCGGCATGGACCGTGAGATGACGCCCTACCAAAATCTGTGCCGCATTATTGGTAAAATGAGGCTGCTGACGAATGATCGTAGTGTCGATATTTTTCTTGATCCTTGTGTGTTTATCAACATTTGGGATATTTTCCCATTCTCCTCGCACGTAACTGTGAGAAATCACTTTATCGCTAACTTCAACCCCACCTTCACGCATGTTGGTGAGCGCTGAGACATCGAAGGTCATATCGCCTGACACGGCTTCTAAAAGACCCGAGCT
>NZ_JBHION010000132.1:0-565 GCF_042195515.1 Bartonella sp. CB10SXKL
TTGCTGCCAACAATTTGCGCCGCATTGGCATGGGGATTTTGCAAAAGACGCGCGGCTCCTCCTGCACCTTGTTGATGGGCTAAATACAATTCCGCTTCACTAGGCGCTCTTCCCAAAAGGCGGCTTAAATGATTGCGATTATCAAGCGTCAACCGCCCCATGGCATCTGCCGCTTGCATGGGGTCAAAACGATCCTGCAAACCATATTGTTTGGCGGTGCTGTCTATAAATTGATACAACCCACCCGCCGAAGAACGGGGATTCCTTGCATTCGGATTGCCTCCACTTTCCACTTGCGCAACACGGTACAAATAGCTTTCTGGCAAACCATAACGCGCTGCTGCTTGACGGATCGCTTGATCTACTGAAGGACTATAACGGGTCATCGATTAAACATCCTCACAACCTCGTTTCCACTTAATCTAAACAAATCAGAAAAACGCTTTTTCACCCACTCTTTCGTGACATATCCATTATGATGCGCTTTCACCATGCGTTGAATGAGAGCTACAATTTGATCATTCTTAATCTGTGTCCCCCCTGTTAACAATTTGACAACATCCTT
>NZ_JBHION010000133.1:0-561 GCF_042195515.1 Bartonella sp. CB10SXKL
TAAAAGTTTATACACCTGAATAGCAAGCTGTTTTGTATCTTGAATCATATATGCTGCATCACGTGTTAAAAATTGTTCAAACATCTCTTGAAAATTTGAGACATGAGGGCCTGTTAAAATAGCTGAACCAAGCAAAGCCAACTCCAATGGATTGTGTCCACCGTCGCCACATAAAGACTTTCCAATGAAAGCAACTACCGATAAACGAAGAAAAAGTCCCATTTCTCCAATTGTATCGCCCCACAAAATATCCGTATTTGCATCTGGAATAGCATTGTTACTTCTACGGATAAAACGCAAATTCTTATTGTCACATTTTTTGATAAGATCTCCTAAACGTTCAGGATGACGCGGTACAATGATTGTCAATAAATCTGGCAAATAATTTTTAAGAATCCTATGTACCTCAAAAGCTATTTCCTCTTCCCCTTCATGGGTTGAAATAGCTGCCCAAACTGGGCGATTGCCAATAGCACGCCGATAATGCTCAAGTAATGCTTGGTCTTCAGCTGGCAAAACATCAGCCTTGAGATTACCAGAAAGCGCAACAGATTTTACTCC
>NZ_JBHION010000134.1:0-553 GCF_042195515.1 Bartonella sp. CB10SXKL
GCTTGATAGGTTGTTTCTGTTTGCGAAAGTTGTTTTTTTTTCAATTCAAGCTGTTTTGTTAAGAGCTCAATAATTTCCTCTTTTTTTAATAGCTTAATAAGCTCCAGATATTCTGCTGGTGTAGCAGGTGATTTCGGTGAAGCAGGTGGTTTCGCTGGAGTACGTTGTGGTATAACATATGTATGCCTGTATGAATCTAGATGAGCTTTACCAATATTCACTGCAGGAGCAGGTGAATTCGATGGAGTACGTTGTGGTATAACATATGTATGCCTGTATGAATCTAGATGAGCTTTACCAACATTCACTGCAGGAGCAGATGGTTTCGCTGGAGTACGTGCTTGTGGAATATATGTCTTCCTGTATCGATCTATATGAGATCCCTCAATATTCACTGCATGTGCCAAATTTATCATTCCCCAAAGGGTAATCATTCCTGTTATAATAAATCGCTTTTTCATCTGTCTCCTCGCTTGATTTCGGCAGGGATTGTTTTATTAATAGGCACACGGTTCCTATCATTTGGCTGTTTTAGCTTTGGTGCTAATGCACA
>NZ_JBHION010000135.1:0-542 GCF_042195515.1 Bartonella sp. CB10SXKL
CCTTTATGACGCCTCACCTCTTCAAAATACACCACGTCAATTTGACCTGCTGTCTGCTTTATTTCTGATAGCCATTGCTTAAAGCGCAAGTAACGCATTCCACCGCCTTCAAAACGGCGTGATTGAAAATTCACGGTACCACTGAACATGTCACCACTTGCACCACGTATCGCCCACCCCGTTTTGGTACCTAGATCAAAACAAAGGATTGTATGAAGCATCTAAATCACTTACATTTAATGATGGTTTTTTCTTAGAATGGTGCTTAAACGACTTCTCTGCACACAATTTTACTGCAATTCACACAATAAGAAACGTTAGGAAAAGATAATTTTTCAATGAGCTTTGCTTGCTCGTGTATTATTTCGTCTTTTTCATTTATCTCTTGTCTAAGCCTTTTTGTGGTTTTAAAAGCAGTATAAGCTGCATAACAAGATATAATAAGCGCAATTAAGCCCATCTCTATCTCCTCACTTACCCTTCTTCTTACTCTTCTTATTCTTATGAGGCGGCGCTTTTACTGCTTCATCACGCTGTTTAAG
>NZ_JBHION010000136.1:0-542 GCF_042195515.1 Bartonella sp. CB10SXKL
GGAGGTTCTTCATAAGCCACGCACATCAATCCAAAGGCATCTGCCCCATGACTGGACCAATCATGCTCTGCTCCCAAACCAATATTGCGCTTCTCATCCCATTTCTCATGGTACCAGTTCAGTGCCTTACGTCCTGCGACCGTCATCTCTTCATTGAACCAAACAGAAGGCAAAATACGTCGCACTGCCTCTATTCGCATTTTGACAGCACCAGCCCCTTGATTGGGAATGACCTGCGTTTCAAAACCCGCATCATTTAAAGCACTCTCAAAACTCACATTGTGCACACGGTCTCTGGTCGCCCCATCATGGGGAAGAACCATCAACGCCTTCTCATAACCGTTTTGACGCAACCAGCCTATATGCTCCGATAATGGTTGTCCTTGTGCTTCGTAATAATCAAGCACTCTGATCTCTCTGCCAACAAATTGCGCTATCCATATCGCTGTGGCATCTGCCTTGGCGCCCGTGCCCCCAATATCCCAAAAGGCGCGTATTTGCATTAAAGGATCACGAGCAACGCGCCCTATCCGCCCCTCCTG
>NZ_JBHION010000137.1:0-541 GCF_042195515.1 Bartonella sp. CB10SXKL
AAAACAATAATGAAAATACTCCCGTCAATGATAACGATAATGTCTCTTTAAACGAAAATACTTGTTTAAAAGCCATTTCTTATGAACAAGCCTTGCAACAAAATGGTTGGGGGCAATTACAACCGATTGCTACGGCTCTCTTACCCGTCGAGCCTTTTAAAATATTCCTGCTTCCAACACCATTAATAAACTATGTTTATGACGTTGCTGATATTCAACAATCTTCTATCGATTTTGTTGCTGTTTCTGCTTTATGTGGATTGTCTGCTGTCATTGGAAATGGCGTGCGGGTTTCTCCAAAACAACATGCCAATTGGAAAATTGTTCCTAATCTCTGGGGTGCCATTGTGGGGGAACCTTCAACTATGAAAACAGATACCATGGAAGCTGCTTTAGCACCTCTTGATGTTTTTCAAGAGGAATGGCATCAAGAATGGTTAAAGAAGAAAAAACAGCAAGAAACAAAAGATATTCTTATTGAATTAGACAAAAGAGAAAAGAAAAAACAAGCCTACAAAGCACTCAAAGATCAAGACGAGGA
>NZ_JBHION010000138.1:0-539 GCF_042195515.1 Bartonella sp. CB10SXKL
GAGGTGATAGTCTATAGCTGTAACAGCTCTAGATTTTGCGCTCCCCAATTTTGGGGACCGCAAATCTTGTGTTTTTATGAAATCAGTTCCCTCTTCAAATTCATATTGATGAATACGGTCCTTAATCCAAGTAGAGAAATCTTTCCCAATTTCCAAAAATTCATGCAATTCACGAGCGTTGACCGTTTGAACGGTTTCGTGTTTGATTGTATTGTGCTGGATAGCAATAGGCTTTTCCATTACGAACCTCATGTTGATGGGATTGATGAATGAAAGGAGGCGCTTTTAAAAGCGCCCTTCAGAATTTAAAGCACATCACAAGGACGCAAACGGTGTTGTTGTTCGTAAGTACCGTAAATCTCATCATTATATTTTTCGTCTGCGATCTCGTCTAAAAGTCTATTGTAAACATCACTTTCACGTATAAAGTAATGAACCTCACTATCTTCATCGAGACGTTCAATATTTTCTTTTACATATGCTTCTGCAATTTCTTCAGAAATATCTTCACAGTTCTTTTCAGAAGGATTGATGCGAAA
>NZ_JBHION010000139.1:0-537 GCF_042195515.1 Bartonella sp. CB10SXKL
ATATCACTCCATTCCTTGGGACTAGCAATATGTTAGTTGAGGAAATGTGATTGAGCCCAAAAATTGCATTATATTTCATGTTTTAAGGGCTCAATTGTCTTAGTTCGTGAATTAAATTGTCGGATTTAGCTACGATTCACTCATAAAGGTGAAAAGTAGTTCTTGTATCTGTTTTGTGGTTATTTAACTCATTTTGTAGGCAAAAAGATGCTAAAGCAAATCCGGAAAGCGATCGAAGGTAAAACTAGACAAGAAACCCGAAGAAATGCCAGTTCGGTTGAAATTCAAGTAAAAACTGGAGAATCCCAAGCCAATTGGAGTCCAAAGAAACCGGAAGCAAATTCCCACTGATGTGAAGCGATAAAGAAGCCCAAAAAGGGCAGAGGTGAAGACCAAATGCCAATCAAGTCGAAGGAAGATGCAAGGAAGAATTATGGTTTGATTTCGGAAGTTACTGTGCTAGAATCTACTGTTCTAGCCACTTCTGGTGGGTCCCACTTTGGATTTTGGAAACCCAATTCCTATGGGTTTGTAAAG
>NZ_JBHION010000140.1:0-533 GCF_042195515.1 Bartonella sp. CB10SXKL
AAAAGCATAAAACGAGAAGTACACCCATGCACCTTAATGAACAAGTCAAAAGCAAGGCTCAACAAAAGCCTCTCTTCACTCATTTTTCTCTCGCTCACTTTCCCTCGCTCACTTTCCCTCGCTCACTTTCCCTCGCTCACTTTCCCTCGCTCACTTTCCCTCGCTCACTTTCCCCTCGCTCATTTTTCCCTCGCTCACTTTCCCTCGCTCATTTTCCCCTCGCTCACATCGTATAATATGACGGGTGCTCCTTTCTGCTCAACCTCTTCTTCTAATTGCCGTATCATTTTGTTCAACTGACGGGTCACGATAAAACGCATAATAAAAACAATCGGTAAGAATAAAAAAACACAGGCAAGCATCCATGCCAGTGGCTCGAATACGACAAGAGAAACAAAGTCCTGCCCTCTCCATATTTTAACGACAACAGTTATAACTATTGGAGCAGTCGCCATGACCGTAGAAAGATAGAATATTTTTTTATAGTCTTGCCAAACAAGAGAAAGCTGTTTTTTATCAAACATTCTGCTGCT
>NZ_JBHION010000141.1:0-530 GCF_042195515.1 Bartonella sp. CB10SXKL
AGACCCGAGCTGTTGATCACATGACCAGCCCGCTCTCCACTTAAGCCACGGATGATGAGATTGTCTTCAGCAATGACATCGGCAAACTTATTGATAAAATCCCCATCTAAGGAGAAAATGGCAGATTTCTTGGCATAAATTAGCCCGCTATTGCTCAGATCAGCGCTCACATTGAGCGCAACCCCATCACCACTTGAGCCAATACTGCCGGCATTGTCCAAAACATCTGCGGTTAAGACAAAAGCACCACCACTTTTGAGAACACCGTCTTCACCATTTAAAACCAGAGCAACTTGCCCCAATGACGGATCATGACTTTTTGCTATAAGCGTAAAACTGTTACTGGCTAAAAGCTGACCTGAATTGGCTAAAGACCCAAGCTTCGCATCAACAACACCGCCCACCATAATACCGGAATTACTTAAAACATCATGGCTGTTGAGAGTAAGTACCCCGCCTTGCGCTTCCACAAGCCCAGCCTGGGTGAGTGTGCCTGCCTTCAGCGTTACATCATAGGCGCCAACCTCACT
>NZ_JBHION010000142.1:0-529 GCF_042195515.1 Bartonella sp. CB10SXKL
TTTCATCAGTAAGTTCATATTTCTTTTCCATGATTACTATTTCTCACGTTCTACGATTACGGTGGAGCCACTAATTTTACAATTTCCAGCAATGTGTACACGACAGCAAATATATGCTTGATTGTAAATTTTAGCATTTCCGTAAACGTGTACACTTTCCCCTATAACAGAATTCCCATAAATCCGCGCATAGTCAAAAACCTTGGCATTATCTCCAACAGAAGCACCACCAACTTCGGCATAATCATAAACTTGTGCATTGTCATAAACGCGTGCATTCCCATAAACCCGCGCATCATCATAAACTTTGGCATCACCGTAAACTTGTGCATTGCCAAAAATCCAACAGTCTCTCTTATGGCTTAAGTTGCTCTCTTTTTCTATAAAACCGCCGAGGTCACCTTTTTTGACATATCCAAAGTCTCTTAATGCTCTAATTCGGTGAAGAGTTCTTCCATCAAACACAGTTTTTTCATCAGTAAATTCGTATTTTTTCATCTGGTCTTTTCTCCAGTTGAGATTCTTTTAT
>NZ_JBHION010000143.1:0-529 GCF_042195515.1 Bartonella sp. CB10SXKL
ACCTATGGAACGCAAGAGTTTGTTGATAACTACAAAAGCGCACTTGCCGAGTTACAAGGGCTTATACTTCCTAAATCCAAAACCGGTAAACTTGTTGAAGGTTCATTTGCATGGCTGCTTAAACAATACTTTAACAGCTCTAATTGGCATAGCTACTCTAATACTACAAAGAAACAAAAAGAATACATTCTTATGAAGATATGCGACTCCATAGGAAATATTCCATACCAAGCAATTGAAAAGAAACATATTATAGCCGGTGTTGAACGGCGTAAAGAAACACCAGCAATGGCTAGAAACTTTCTGAAAGCCCTTAATGGACTTTTTAATTGGGCAATTGATCAAGGTCTTTTGGAAAATAATCCAACTTTAGGCGTCAAAAAACCTCCTCTTAAAAATAAAAGCGGCTTTCCTGTTTGGACAGAAGAAGATGTTGAGAAATATTATCACAAATGGCATCATGGTACCCATGAACGTGTCTGGATTGATGTTCTTTTATATACGGGCTTGCGTCGTGGTGATGCGGTAC
>NZ_JBHION010000144.1:0-509 GCF_042195515.1 Bartonella sp. CB10SXKL
TCTTTAGCTATTTTTTCGGCTTCTTCTGCGGCTGCTTCTAAAGACGCGGCTTTTTTACCCGCTGTTTCAGCTGCCTTTTGCGCCTCTCCTGCTGCATATTTTGCACTATTGGCTATTTCCTTGGCTTTTTCGGCTTCATCTTTTGCTTCATACGCGTAGTTATTGGCTTTCTCCGCTATTTTCTTGGCTTCTTCGCCTGCCGTTTCTGCTAAACTTGCTGTAAGCTTAGCACTATCTGCTGTTTCATTCGCTTTGTGGGCTTTATTCCACGCTGCATTCGCTGTGCTTTTTGCATTTTCCACCTCACTACGCGCTTGCTCCGCATCATGTTTGGCATAACCTGCTGTCTGTTTGGCTTCTTGTGCTATTTTTTCAGCTTCATCCGCTTTACGCTTCGCCTCTTGTGCTATGCCCTGCACCGTTTCCACACTCACCTGCCCTGCCGTCTCTCCTGAACGCGCCGCAGACTCTGCTACCGCTTTCGCTTCAGAAGCTAATTTTGTAGCCTC
>NZ_JBHION010000145.1:0-501 GCF_042195515.1 Bartonella sp. CB10SXKL
TCATAACGTGACCAGAATAATACCAACGGATTTTTAAGATGGTTTATTTTCCAGTAGCCGATTACAGACCAGATGTTGCGGTTGTCAACGGCAGTTTTACGGATAGCCTTGTGAATGTTTTACCGGCAGATGGTGGTTACATACCCATGCCTAGTGCAATGGTTGTTTCTAATCCTTTGGAAGAAAAGCCCTTGGGTTCAATCGCCTTTAGAAGTGGCAATGGTGTTAAGATAATCGTAGGAGGCAAGCAAAAGCTTTACAGTTATGATAGTCAAACCAAAGGTTGGAAGGACATTAGCCAAAGTGGTGTGACCTATCAAGCAAATGAAGAGAATAAATGGTCGTTTGCTCTTTTTAAAAACATGGTTATTGCGGTGAATAAAAATGATAAACCGCAAGTTTTCAAGGTCCTTAGTTCTGAACAGTTTGAAGATTTAGAAGGAAATCCACCGAAAGCGGGATTGGTCAAAATTTGGGGACCTTTTGTTTGTTTGATGCAAT